>CAYQXO010000001.1:0-63425 GCA_964421495.1 uncultured Balneolaceae bacterium
TATTATGCCGGGGGATACTTGTCAGCGGAAATCGACTCGATTCAGGTTACTCCACCTGAAAAGGGAAAAAACTCCTATATTGCGATAAACCGGGGATGCAGATATGACATTTCCACTTTTCAGATAGATCCCGATACCCTGGCGGAAAGAAGAAACTACCAACCGTATCTCCAAGGTGCACCGTATTCGCGCGAGAAGATTGAACAGGAGTTGGATCGGCTGATCGAATTTTATGAGAATCGCGGTTATCCGCTCGTTCAAGTGCATGTGGATGAGGTTCGGCGGGACCCGGAAGCTTGCGCCGCCGGACTGAAAATTCGAGTTGAGGCGGGCGAGCGGATGCGGGTGGACGGGCTGCTGTTGCCGTCATTGGAAAATGTGGATCCCGATTATATCCGACGGGCCAGCGGGGTCGCCGATTCGGCACTGATTACCCCCGCACTCTTGCAATCAACCCGGGATCGCCTGATGAATACCGGCTTTTTCAGAAGGGTGGGAGAACCGGAGATTGTGATTCAAGGGGATAAAACCTATATACAGCTTCCGCTTACAGAACGTAATCCAAACCTGTTTGATTTGGTGATCGGCTATAATCCCCAGGCGGAAAATGGCGGGTCCGTTGTGGGAGACGGTCAGTTGCACATACGAAATATCTTTTGGCCGGGTAGTACGACCCGCCTGCAATTCGAGCGGCTGAGGCGCCTGGTTACCAAACTGAACGTGGCATTTCAAAGGGATTGGATTATGGGGATGCCGTTGGGGGCCGGGATTGACTTTAAATTTCTGCAACAGGATACTACCTATCAGGTGCGTAATCTGTCTCTCAGGGGATCGTATGCGCTTACCGGCAATACGAGGATCAGCGGACAATTACGCCGGAAGGTTTCGGTGGGCAACGAGAGTCTTCGTGACATCTCCAACGTGCTGGATGCCGAGGGACTTTATGGCGGGCTTGGAGTGGAATATCAGAAACTCGATGATCCATTAACGCCCACCCGGGGAATCGAATTCTCGGTCGACCTGCAAACCGGGGTAAAGAGGGTCACCGATGAACGGGCGGAGACCGATAGTATCGACAACCGTATCCCTCAGCGTATGTTTGAGTTTGACATCCAGCCCTACCTGCCGGTTTTCCGGCGACAAATTCTGACCATGACACTCCACGGCTACTTGCTGGATGCCCGACAGATAACGGAGAGTGATATGACCCGCTTCGGCGGCGCGCAGTCGCTCAGGGGATATCGGGAAGATCAGTTTCGGGCCTCCCGGGTGGTCTGGGGTGAACTGGAATATCGCTATTTGATTGATCCCACCACGTATGGATTTGTCTTCGGAGGGGCGGGTACCTATCACCGCCCGAAGCTGGTCACGGAAGCCGGTGACGAAAATGAGGTTACCGGCTGGCTCTATTCCTGGGGACTGGGATTCTCCTACAATACCCAAATCGGAAGATTACGGTTCTCGTATGCTATATCCCCCGAAGACGCCATCAGCAATGGGAAGGTGCATTTCGGTATTGTGGCCGATTTGTAGGTGGTATCCAGTATTCTGTCGGACTTTTCGGATCGTAGCGAAAAAAGTCCGACAGACTCCCGGGCAGCCAAAACGGGGATGAGTGAAAATGACAGTGTGGAATCGAAAATTGTATTGAATTGGAAATGGAAGCGATAGCGCATGCAATTTATGATGTTTGATTCATTAAAGCGCATATGGCATAGGAATATAAAAACCTATCCAAATCCCCAGAACTTTCAGTGGACCCGGTGGTTGTTGCTCCGGGGACTGGGCGGCATCGCCCTGATTGCCTTTGTTTCGTTCTGGGTTCAGCTGGAGGGGCTCGTCGGTCCGCAGGGCATACTGCCGGCCGATTCATTTTTACAGCGAGTGAGCGAACAACTGGGTGCCGAACGTTATTTTCGGTTCCCGACCCTCGCCTGGCTCGATGCGAGCGGCTTCACGTTGCATTTGATGGCGGGACTGGGTGTCATCGCTTCCCTGATGCTGTTGTTTAATATCGCTCCCGCTTTATCGGTATTTCTGGTGTGGTTGCTGTATTTGTCGCTTTGCGTCGTCGGACAGGTATTCATGCAGTACCAGTGGGATAATCTACTCATCGAGACCAGCTTCTTGGCCATTTTTATTGCTCCCTGGCAATGGTGGCCCCGCCGGGCTCAAACCACGAAGGTCAACCCGGTGAGTGTATGGCTGTTCCGGCTGCTGCTGTTTAAGTTGATTTTTGCCTCGGGGTTGGTGAAACTGGCGAGCGGAGATCCGACATGGAGCGGTTTTACCGCCTTGACCTATCATTTCTTCACCCAGCCGCTGCCGACTGTTTTCGGTTGGCTTGCCCATCAGTTGCCCGATTGGATATTAAAGGGGATGACTTTTCTGTCGCTTGCTATCGAAATTGCAGTGCCTTTTCTCATCGTTACCACGCGCCGATTGCGACAGGTGGCCGGTTATGTAATTGGCGCGTTAATGGTGCTGATTGGCTTGACGGGTAATTACGGTTTTTTCAACTTGCTGGGGCTGTTGCTCTGCATATCCCTTTTCGATGATCGAGCCTTCCGAAACATGGTCGATTTTATAAAGGGTAAGATTGGTATGGGAGGAATGAGTATAGCTTTCGCTTCCCCGTCGCAATCGGAATTCTCCATAAAGCGATATGCGATGTACCTTTATCTGGCTTTATACCTCGTGGTTAGTCTTATTCAGTTGACCAATATAACCGGGAAAAGGGGATGGATTCCGGAATGGGGCAAAAAAGTGAACGAAACGGTCCGCGCCACGAGAACCATCAACAGTTACGGGCTTTTTGCCAACATGACCACGGAACGACCCGAGATTGTGGTTCAGGGCAGCCGGGATGGACGAACATGGAAAACGTATCGTTTCAAATATAAAGCGGGTGCATTGGATGAAGCCCCAACCTGGGCGCAACCCCATATGCCGCGGTTGGATTGGCAGATGTGGTTTGCGGCCCTCGGGAATTATCGTCAGAATCCGTGGTTTATGCAGTTTTTGGTCAAGTTGCTACAGGATCGAGATCCCGTGCTGGATTTAATCGAAAAAAATCCCTTTCCCGATCGTCCTCCGCAGTATATCCGGGCGATTGAATACAACTACAAGTTTACTACGCTGACCCAATGGTGGCAATACGGCCGTTGGTGGGAGCGAGAGCAACAGCAGATGTACGTACCCGCTTTCTCGTTGCAGCAATTGAGGCGGAACCGCTAATTACAATGGGAAAAAGTACATAGTTGTAGTTTCCCTCTAAGATGTTACAAGCTCAATTTCGCGCCGATCTGCAGTTGAAAACCGGGTAGATGCCGGCGGGGGTCGAGGTGCTGGAATACATCCTGAAAATTGAGAAATTGACCCGTTTCGGGATCCCGGTCTCCAACCTTGTAGGGTTGGCCGGTATCGTGATTAAATCCGAAGTCGGGGTTTACGTTGGTCTGGTTGAACAGGTTGATCGTTTCCACAAAAAGGGTGGTTCCCACTCCATCCCAATGGAAACGCTTGGTGAACTTGAGGTCGGTGCGCATGCGGTAGTCGGTGGTGGAGCTATTCCATTGCTGGATTGTTTCTGAAATTTCGGTCGTGTACGGGGTGTAGGGGACGCCGGAATCGTATTTCCAGAGGAGGGACAAGTTCCAGCCGGACGGCAGACCGAGTCCGAATAACTGCAGCGGATCCCCGGAGGGAGACTGCAACCGGGACTGGAGGACCACCTGGTGCCTCCGATTCCAATTCAATGGGTGACCTGATACGGTACGGGGGATATCGTTTCTAAAGGTAAAAGGATTATTGTTCTGCGTTTCGAACAGGTTAAAGCCCGGATTATATAATCGATTGCCCTCGGCCCATTGAACGGCGTATTGGCCGGACAGTTTAAAATGTGGGGTAGGATTCCAGTTAGTGCCAATTTCCGCTCCCCAGATGCGTGATTTTCCCTCATCTCTAAAGGTAGTGGTAGGAATGTGCGAGCCTAAAACCGTGATTGCATTTGGCAGCCCCTCCACCTCTTTGTGATATCCGGTTAAATTAAGCCGGAGATGGGGGAGTATTCTATGATTCATTCCGAATTCAAATTGTTCCGTTGTTATATAATCGAGGGATGGATTGCCGACCAGTCCGCCTGAAAAGGGATCGCGGTATAAGTACTGAAGTTCCGGCATTTGATTAAAGTGACCGTAAGAGAAGTAAAAGGAGGATTGATCGTAGGGATACTGGATGGTAACGCGGGGACTGAGGGCACGTGTGGTCTGGTGAAATTTTGGCTCTCCGTGCTCGACGTAATCGAAAAGAGAGGAGGAAGTTGCATTTTTCAGGGCTTCACGATATTCCTGATCATTAATGCTTGATCCCCGGTCAAAACGATCCAGCCGCAGACCGGCCCGTACTTTTAAATCCTCCAGTTGAAGCTGATATTGGAGATAACCGAACATCTTCCCGGGATTCGTTTGAAAAAAAGAACGGTACGAGCCAAAAAAGGAATAGGGACCGGGTGGCGGGGAAATTACCCGTGTAAAGTCTACCCCTCTTAATTCCTGTTGTCCATAGGGACTCAGGCTTGTGGCTCCATGCATGATTTGGCCGTAATCCAGTTCCATGCTTTGTGTACCTGCTCCAATCGTAAACCGGTGTACGCCAAACCAGGGGGATTTATAATGTCCCTGGAACGTATTCACTGCTGTTTCTTCCCTTTGCCATATATCCTGGATGGAGCCCGAGTCGACAAATCCGCTAAAGAGATCCGTTCGCCGGTCGCGGGGATTAAATTGAATCGGTTCCACGATGGATCGCATGGAGTCCGTACCCACATTGATCCAGTAGTCCCCTATATTCCGCTTGCCGGCATCCGCCTCATAATGATTGTCCAGATAACTAAAAGAGAATTCCAGTCGGGACCTATTTTCCCATTTGTGTTGGTATGAGAGATTCAGGTGATGGGTTCGACGATCGAAGTCGGCCAGTTGATCCGGATAAAAATTCCACACCCAGCTGAATTCGTGCCACTGACTCCAATAACCGTTATAATTCAGCCGAAGACGTTGATCAGAAGTTAATTGGTAGTTCGCCGTAGCATTGAGATTGGACCGGTTTTCCTGGTGGGCGGTCAGGGGAATACTCAAAACGGAGTAATCGGGTTTGGAGGATTTCGCCATATGGTAGGGCGTATCCGACAAATCGAATCCCCCGGAGAGTGCGACCTGGAATTTATTCGTGAAGGGGGCCAAATCACCGGCAAAAAAGGTCAGTCGGTTGCGATCAAAGGAGTTGTGTCCAAACTGATCGCTGCCCATTTTGTAGCCGGTCTCCAGGGTAAATTCGTTGCCGGGTTTCCGCATTTCCATGTTGACGATACCCGATTGAGCTTGCCCGTAGCGGACCGGCGCTACTCCTTTGTAGAACTTGACAGATTGTACACTTGAGAGATTTAGATTCAACAGGTTCCTGCCTCCGTAGAGCGGGTGCTGGACGGGAGATCCCTCAATTAAATATTGTATCTGATTGGGACGACTCCCGCGAAAATGTACGCTGGAAAGACTTTGGTCGCGGGTGCGAAGTTGGTCCCGGGTAGAGGATTGCCTGTAAAAAAGATCCGGCTCTTCCCCAACGATGGCAGCTCCGCTTTCAAGCTGGAACAGGTCATTGATATTTTCCATGCCGGGTAAGCGGATCACGTCCTTTCGTTTATACAGATTAACAGAAGGTATTTCCTCCGCTGTGCTATCCGGTGTATCTACCGTTAATAATTCAGTAGGGGAGTGGGCAGATTTGTGGGAATGATCGGCGGTTTGAGCGTAAATTTGGTTATGTGTTTTAGGGTCCAAGACCGTTATGATAAGAATGCATAATATAAATAGCCGATATAACATGAGTAACCGTAAAGTTGGCATTATTTTTTTCTCTTACTTTCCGTTACAACAAATCTATTATCCAAGGATGTTCAATATTCGTTACGTGTGTGTTGCCCGAAGTCTCATAAAATAATTACAAATTTACCGGTTTTGGTGTCACCGTTTTCCTGATTCTCAACCGTATATAGATAAATACCGCTGCTTACCTGTTCGCCCTCCTTATTGGTCAGATTCCACCCTTTGATTCCCTTATTTTCGTCGTGATGTTGCAAGGATTTGACCTTTCGACCCGACAAGGTGAATATATTAATCGTTGCACGAGCCGGCAGGTTAATGAATAGAAGACGGCGGTCAGCCGGCAGCCATACCTCCCGGACAGCAGGGGGCTTTTCCCAGGGATTATCGCCGCGGTGATAGTCCAGGTCTCCCCGGTATGGATTGGGGACGACGGACACACTGTCCAGGTTCTGGCGAGGTTCCGTATCGGCAATGATAGTCCAGCTATTGGTGCTGGTAATTTCGGATTCGAGCGGTGGAAATCCCAGGACGGTATCCTCCCGCGTATAGGCGGTAACTGCATAATGATATTCCTGGTAGGACGACAAATTTCGGTCAACGAATTCGTACTGCAGGCCGGTGTTAGGACTCAGGCGGTTATTCGGTCGGTCATATTGGGCCAACAACGTCCAATCGGGATTTCTATGCCGGTCGCCGGTCGTTTTGTACACCCGGTACCCTTCGAAAGGTTTTTCGGCTCCGTCGAGTCGGTGAGGATCGGTATAGGTTTCGACCTCGTCGGACCATTGGATAATGGCTTTATTGTCCTCCGTTTCGACCGATATTTCAGGGGAGGGAGGAGGTTCAGGCAGTTCAAAGCCTTGCTCGTGCAGTTTTCTGAGCAGGGATCCATAACGGCGGACCGTCTGAGCGTCGCTCCCCAGGCTGAGCGCGATGCGAAACTGCAGGGTATCGCCGACCGCAATATCGAAAGGTCCCATGGCATGGAGGTACGGCCGGGTGGTTGAGGTGTCCGCCGGGTGATCGTCGATATTACCGCTGCTCATAGCCTTGTACCGGTCGGCGTCGTTATAAAGTCCGAGGTTGCCGCCGGAGGAGGCGTGCCACGACCAGGTAAGGGATTGGGCATTCGTATCAGGCAGGATCTGAGTGCCGATGGCAGAGCCGCCCGACCTGCCGGGAAGGTTGGAATCATGGGTGATTACCTGTTTTTGCTCCTGGTTGTAACGAATTCGGTCCACACCGCCGGCCTCATCGGATCCGTCGGTAACCCGTTCAATAACGGGAGCAAAGTATGAGGCTATGAATACGTCTTCGAGGGGGAATTGCGTGGGGGTCACCCGATAGTTGACTACAATAACATTGTCCAGGGGATGGAGGGAATTCCCGTGGCGTAATTCCGGAGTATGGGGTGGAAGATTTGCAGGATTCGGGGAGTATCCCCAGGAGTAACTTATTTGATACACATCCACATACAAAGGATCGTGATTCGCGTTTTGTCGGGCAGACGGATTATAATCATTATAGCGCGTCAGCAGGTCCTGGTGGGAGAAAGGCTCATAGGATTGATAGAAATAATCGGGTGGGGGATTGAATTCATTATGGTGGGTCCGATTCGATTCGAACCTGAAAACGCCATCATCTGGATGATCACTGTACCCGTTAAATTCACGATTCGCACTTAAAAATGGAATATGAGTGGTGGTAACCAAGGTATCTCCCTGGGGAGTAATGCCTCCAATCCACCATCCCCCGGAACTTATATGCTCGATATCGCTTCCTTTTGGGAATTCGGTGTTTAGTAAATCTGGTATATAAATTAATCCCCGGGCGTTGAAACTGCCTGAGTTATTGATGAACTGTTGTACCCGCCCCACGTCGTGCAGAGCGAAATCTTCCGTAATGAATTGGGCTTTGCTCACATCCGGGTAAACGGTACTGAGAAGGAGAGCAATCCCACACCATTTAAAAAACGTAAATATGCGAGATGTTAGCGTGGGAATAGATCGACCGACTCCAAATGGCATAAATATTAATGATTTTTTCTATTTGCATCTCATTACATTACCTCTAAAAGCTAATGTAAATATGTATAAATAATTGTATGCCAGTAAATTATGGGATATATATAATGTGTAATTTATATATATGACATCGATATTTTATCTCTTGACCGCGTATACTTTGTAATTGGGTCAGTTAATCCAAGTTGGCATTCGAGTACTTTAAAAATGCCTCCTTTTGTTACCGGGTCGTTATCTATCTCTCTTAAAGCTGAACAGTTAGATATTTTTGTTAGTTCCTTTTTGGTATCGGACTCATAAATCTCTTGTCTATCAGCCGCAAGTTCTTTTAATTAAACTATTGAATCCCAACTAAAAATTTTTGACATGAAAACGCTCAGAGTATTTCCCCTTTTCCTCGGTATTTTGTTTTTCATAGCTGCATGCGGTGGCGAGACGGATGTAGTTGAATCCGGTACCTATGCAGGCACGATACAAAAAGTAGTTCCTGAAGAATCTGAAATTTATGTGCAGATCGAAGACGGTAAAAAACTGGAATTGTACTTTATTGACGAGACGACGTTGACCCGCAATGGTGCGGAGGTTTCGTTCAGCGAGTTGGAAAAAGGCCAACAAGTTGAGGTGAAGGTCGAAAAAGTCGGGAAGCGACTGGATCCGCTGGCGGTTCGCATCCTCGAATAATGAATGCCCTGCCCGACATATGGAGGGTGGAGTTGTGGCATCCCCTGACGGTTCATTTCCCGATTGTCCTGTTGATAGGGGCGATGCTGGCTCGTTTGGCCTCCCGCTTTCTGGATGCGAGTTCCGAATGGGTCGTTAAAATGAGTCGCGTTCTACTGTTTGGCGGTACTATTTTTGCCTGGCTTGCCGTGTACACGGGCAGTCTCGCAGATGCCGAAGTCGTTCGTTCCATGTGCGATCCCACGGTGCTGGAGGTTCATGAAAATCTCTCGTACTCCGTGGGCTGGATATTTACGGCAGCTGCCATACTGGATGTAATATATATGTTTTCGCCCGGCGTGTTGGAGAGCATTCGCACATCCTGGAAGGAGTGGATACTCATCGGTTTGCTGCTGGTCGGGACCGGATACCTGACCTATACCTCTCATCTGGGAGTGCGCCTCGTATATCAGCAGGCGGCCGGGGTGTATCAACCCGCCGAGGATTGTCGCAACTTTGAATGAAATGGAGTAAGAAGTTTTTGCATCTCGTTCCGAATCTTTTCTACGTTCAACGGTGGGGTGATTCGTGTCAAGTGTTCGGGGACCCTCCTTTTTGTAAAAGCCTCTCTTCTTATTCATATGCAGCTCGATAAATCTGCCTTTTAAAACGGCATTATGAATCGCCTTCCTTTTCTATAGAATTCCATCCCGTTAGATAAAAAATGTGTAACCGGACCCGTCCGGTTGGTATCTAATGGGTGCCGTTCAACATTAAAATAATGGGTCAATATTTGTGATCCCGTCATTTGAGGTCTCTATAAATGACGGGATTAAACCTCCATCGGGATCAATATGGATATACTGGTCGATACAAGTACCATTACAAAGGATATGTCCGGTACGGGCGTGTATACGCGCGGGCTGCTTGCCTCTTTATTATCCCGTAAAGCGGTAGATCGGGTTACGGCGGTAGGGGGCGACTTGTCGCATTTTTCGACGAATAAGGGGGACAAGCTTCATCACGTTTTCGGAGGTCGTACGGATTGGCATACCCTGTTGAACCGGGATCTGGCGGGTAATCGGCCTAATTTGCAGGCGGATCTTGCCCTGTTTCCCAACTATTTTATGCCCCCCGGTTTTTCGATTCCTTCGCTGGTAACGGTCCATGATGTATCATTTTTATCGCATCCCCGGTTCTACACCCGTCGGATGAGGCTGTTTTATCGAAAGCGAATTTTACACAGTTTCAGACGGGCCGACGCCATTCTAACGGTCAGTCAAAGTTCCCGTGACACTATTGCGCGCTATTATCCTGATTACCGTTCCAAATTAAAGGTCGTTCGTCCCGGATACCGGTTGGCGGCTGACCGAAGTCGGTTCACTAACGGATCTTCAGCGGGATCGACCCGAACCCTGATATACCTGGGAACGGTGGAGCCCCGGAAAAATATACTGTCCATGCTGGAGGGGTTTCAACAGGCGGAGCTGACCGATACGCGGCTTTTTTTAATTGGAAAAATGAATGGGACTTACCGGTATGTGCAAAAAGTACGCAAAAAACTTTCTTCCATATCCCATGCAAAGTACCTGGGATACCTACCGGATGAAACGGTTAGATCGTATATATCCCGGGCTGACGGGGTAGTCAATGTGTCAAAGCTGGAGGGCTTCGGCTTTTCCATATTGGAGGCGCTGGCCGGGGGACTGCCTTGCATGATCTCGGAGGATCCGGCGCTTATGGAACTTGCAGACGGCCATGCGGTAACGGTGGATGCCCATTCGATAGAATCGATATCAGAGGGTTTTCAAAAGTTGTGCAACCGGGACCATTCGGGCGTCGAGCGGTATGCCGAAACAATACGGGATTCTTTGACCTGGGACGCCTTTGGGCGAAAAATGGTGCAACACCTTAAGCAGGTTCAAAAAGAGCGGTTGCCCGAGATGAAATCCTGTAACATTACGGACCATTCAATTCAGCAGGAAATATTGGAAGCTCTTGCCTACAGCGCCGTATTTGAGGCTCCCATAGAGAAGAAAAAGCTGTATCAGGGGCTGGGGACGAAGGTGGACTATGCAACTTTTTCCAAACAATTGAATCACCTGAAAAGCAGGGCTCCTTCGCTTGTCGAACAGGAGGGATACTTTTACTCGCTCCAACCCTGGGCCCGGGACGGGAAAGAGTATGTAACCGAAAAATACAGAAACCGGCAATTTCTGTTGAAATACCGGGATGTTTTACGGCGAATTGACCGGCTGCCATTCATTCAAGGCTTGTACTTTTCCGGCGGTTCCGTGCATGGAAGCCAGTTGGAACAGCGAGATCTCGATTTATTTATTGTGACGCAGTCCAATCGAATATGGCTGGTTTATGCCATGTTAAAAGTGATTTCGAAGTTCCTGATGCACAAATCCGTGCTGTGTTTCAACTACCTGGTGGATAGCGAAGCACTGCGCATCCGATACCAGCAGGATTATTTTACGGCTCATCAACTGCTTTACCTTCAACCCGCCCTGCCGGACAAGGAGTATCCCGATTTACAAGCACACAATCGATGGATCAGAACATATTTCCCCAATGCTCCTTATTCTGAACTTGAACAGGAAAAGGCAAATGCGACAGCTTCAAATTCCCGCGATAACTCCGGCAGTTTATGGAATCCGCTCAACCTGCTGAACCTGTTGCTGATGACCTGCTTCAGCTTTGCATGGCGACGGAAGGGGCTTGGCAACCTGGAGGGTGGTCTTATGTGGGATGCTCATCGGATCAAACTGCATACCAACGATCATCGACCGTGGATCTATCGAAGATTCAATGAAATTATGCGAGATGTAAAAGATCGTACCGGATATCTTTTCGATAGATCAAGTGCACGGTTTGCGGATGGGGAAGAGGCCCCCTCCGTAAAAGAAGACGAGACGGAACTGACGGGATAAAAAATATACGGCTTTTGACGGACGGGAACGACGGTTCGATTCACAGGGTCAAAAGTTCCAGCACAAATTTCTTGTTGAGTACGACGCGAAGCTTAACGAGCAGGGCAATTCCCGCGTTAGCGCTCAGAGCGGAGCGATTCCCGCGCAGTGCTCCGAGTGTCAGCGATTTCCGCAATGCGCATCTAGCGAAGTGACATTCGGGCCAGGCTCCGACAAACTTTTAGGATTTAATTAATCATATCAGCCAGGATTCTCTCGGACTATTTCGGATCGTAGCGAGTAAAAGTCCGAGAGATTTCTGGTAAAATTCATAACTCAAAAATTATGTCGGCAAAAATTCTTTTCGGTCAGTCGTATTATCTGCGTTTCGATAACAAACTATGGGAGGCGATGCAGCCGTATCCGCCGCTGGGTACGCTTTATGCGGCTTCCTATATACGCGAGAAGGGATACGAAGTGGCCATGTTCGACGCTATGCTGGCTGACTCCGAACAACGGTGGGCCGAAAAGCTGGATGAGGAGCAGCCCGACTACGCCGTAATTTACGAGGATAATTTCAATTACCTCTCAAAAATGTGTTTGCTGCGGATGCGAAAATCCGCCTTTAAAATGATTCGCATGGCGAGGGAGCGCGATATACCTGTTTTTGTGTGTGGTTCTGATGCCACGGACCGGGCCGAACAGTATCTCGACCGCGGTGCCGATTTTATTCTGAAGGGAGAGGGAGAGATTACCCTGGGTCGGCTGCTGGACCATCTGACCCGGGGCGAGCCGTCTTCTCCGATGAATATAAAAAGTTTGCTGTTCAAGCCTGAAGGAATGAACGAGGTGGTGAAAACCGAGGATCGGAAAAACATCCGGGACCTGGACCGGCTTCCGTTTCCGGCGAGGGATCTGGTCGATATAGACCGCTACAAGCAGGTCTGGCAGCGGAATCATGGGTATTTTGCGTTGAACATGGTAACGACGCGCGGATGCCCTTTTCATTGCAACTGGTGTGCCAAGCCGATCTGGGGACAGCGCTACAACGCCCGTTCTCCCGAAAATGTGGTGGAGGAGATGGTGGCAATAAAAAAACGGTACGATCCCGATTATATCTGGTTTGCCGACGATATCATGGGATTGAAGCCGCGCTGGATGGGAAAGTTTGCGGATTTACTGGAGAAGCGCGACATGGAAATCCCTTTTCAGTGTTTGAATCGCCCCGACCTGCTTCTGCGGGACGGAGATATCAAGTCGCTGGCCCGTGCGGGCTGCGATATGGTGTGGATGGGAGCCGAGTCGGGATCCCAGAAAGTGCTGGATGCGATGGAAAAGGGGACCAAAGTGGAGCAAATCCATCAAGCGGCCGACCGACTGCATGAGGAGGGAATCAAGGTGGGATTTTTTATTCAATTCGGGTATCCCGGCGAGGAGTGGGAGGATATAGAAAAAACCCGGCAATTGATCCGGTCCGCCGAACCCGATGACATCGGTATCTCGGTTTCCTATCCGCTTCCGGGAACGAAGTTTTATGAACGGGTCAGGGAGCAGTTGGGCGACAAACAGAACTGGGTCGACTCGGAGGACCTGGATATGATGTTCCAGGGTCCGTATGACACGCGATTCTATCGAAAATTGCATACGGTGGTCCACCGGGAGTTCATCGTCCGCCGTGCCTTGAAATCGGTCGGTCGCAAGCTCAAACAATCCCCGCTTCGCTGGTCCCGCCAGGATCTTAAAGAATTGGCGCGTATCGGTTATCATGGCCTGTTATTCCCATTCGACCGACTTCGACTCAATCAACTTGCCCGCATACCGAGCGACGGATTTAAACAACTTCCAACCTTTTTGAGCCGGGAAGAAGCTGCTACGCCAACTCCTCAAGTTAAATAGGTTGATTTATGTTTCAAGATAAAAGGCGTGTTACGGAGCGTTCAATATCACCCGACTTCAGAAAATTACAAGATACACAGCGGGCTTTTGACAAGGTAGCGGCCGATTACGACGGGACGTTGGGGAACAATGCGTTAATTCAAAGGCTGAGAAAACATTTTTTATCGGTAGTCCGGCAGTATACCACCGCCGGCGATCATCTGTTGGATGTAGGTTGTGGGACCGGTCTCGATGCGGTAAGCCTGGCTCGGGCCGGTCGGTGGATCACCGCCGTTGATTGGTCCGATGCGATGGTGGGGCGGACCCGAAAAAGAGCTGAAAAGGAAAATCTGGCCGATCGTGTTTTCGCTCACCAGATGGGAGCCCATGAAATCACCAATTTCCCGTCTGATCACTTTAATGTTATATATTCCGATCTGGGGGCCCTTAACTGTATTATGAACCAGGATGCATTTGCCCGTCAGTGCCGGCGCGTATTAAAGAGCGAGGGGTACCTTGTTGCCAGCGTTATCGGACGTATATGCCCCTGGGAAATATTCTACTACTTGTTCCGGGGAAAATGGAAGCGGGCGTTGATTCGTCTGAAGCGGGAGCCGGTAGCGGTTAATTTGGAAGGTGAAAAAGTATGGACCCAATATTTTACGCCGAGAGAATTTATCGATCACTATGAACCATCCTTTGAAGTTACCCGACTTCGGTCGATGAACCTGTTTGCGCCGCCGCCCTACCTGGTAGCATGGTACCATAAATATCCCCAATGGTTTGCAAGGGGGGAGCAATTGGATGTAAAGTCGGGCGATTGGCCGATTCTGCGCAGCATGGGAGACCATTTTCTGGTGGTATTGAAGAAAAAGGATTGATATGCCGGTAAAAACACCTCATACCGAGACGAATGCCATCCGCCTTGCTTGTCCCCTGTGCAAAGAGGAACTGGACCGGCAGGGGGAGCAGGGTATATGTCCGCACTGTGGTAGTTCCTACATAAAAGAGGACGGGTATTGGGATATGATGCCTTCGTCCACCCGGGAAAAATATGAATCATTTGCAGATAAATACTCCAGGATTCGAAAACGGGAAGGATGGAGTATCGATCGGACCGAATATTTTAATCGGTTACCGTATCAGGATCTATCCGGTAATTTTACCCACCTGTGGAAGCGACGAGCCCGACACTGGAAAACATTTCTCAGGCAGGTACTTTATCCGTTGGAAGAGCGGCGCCAACGTCCCTTGAAAGTACTTGAGGCTGGAACAGGTAACGGGTGGGCAGCCAACAGGTTATCCAAAAGAGGCCATACGGTGTGGGCCGTTGATGTAAATGCGGATATAACTGAGGGATTGGGAGCTCACCGACATTACTCCACCCCATTTCAATCCGTCCGGGCCCCTTTCAATCAGTTGCCGTTTCCGAAGCGCGTATTTGATCTCGTTTTATTCAACGGTGCATTGCACTACACGAGCTCCCTGGAAGATTCCCTTGATGAAGCCCTCCGGGTGCTCCGGTACGGGGGAGTGCTCGTTATTATGGACACGCCCGTATATGAAGATGAATCGACCGGCTGTACGATGGTCGAGGAAAAGCTCCGTTACCTGGAGCAATTAGATGCCCCGGAAGACCTGGTAAATGGAAACATTCATTTTTTGACGTTCGATGAGCTTCGTGATCAAGTTATTAAGCGAAATTGCAACTTACGTTTTTACGAGCCGGGCTTGCCGTGGATGGAACGCCTGCGGAAGGGGTGGCGCCGGTTGCAGGGGAGCCGGAAGGAAGCTGAAATGCCCGTTATGGTCATTTGCCGCCGCTGGCCGATTCACCGTAAAAACCCGGTTCGCTATTCCCTGGTACGTCAAATCAAGGTGGCCAAGCTGCTATGGCTTGTGGTGCTTCGGCTGTATATACGCGTAGTTAAGCGTTTCTATTATAATCGGGGGACCACCGAGCAAATATTCGGGTTTGACGTATATGTGGCAAAACAGGTATTCAATCCGGTCCAGTTGCGCTCGGGCAAACTGTTGGCCGGGGCACTTCAGGATCATAACGGGTTATTTCGAAAAGGGGATACCGTGCTGGAGCTGGGTACCGGAACCGGAATCGGGGCCCTGGCGGCGGCCCGGCAAGGGGGACATGTAGTGGCTACGGATAAAAATCCCCATGCCGTTCGATGCGCGCAACAAAATGCAGCCCGGAACGGCCTCGGTGAAAAAATTGAGGTCAGGGAGGGGGACCTGTTTGACCCCCTGGACAAGGAGCAATTCGACAAGATACTGTTCAATCCGCCTTATTATTACGGTACGCCGACCGATTATCTCGACCTGGCGTGGCAGTCTGAAAATATTCCTCGACGTTTGGCGGAGCAGACAGGCGATTATTTGGCTCCCGACGGAATGCTATTATTGATGCTATCCGATCGGGGAGAGCCCGAGGAGTTCCTGTGGCAGCTCTGTAAACAGGGCTTTTATATAGAAGAATGGCTCCATCGCGATTATGTAAATGAGATACTAACCCTCTATAAAATTACGGCAGCAACCCATGATTCTACTATTTAATCCGCAAAGTAATCCACAGCAAAAACCGGTTTTACCCATCGCCCTGCTAACGCTGGGATCGGTGTTGGAGCGGGAGTATGACTATCGTATCATCGATGGAAATTTGTCCGATGAGCCCGTGGAGGATATCAGCGAGCAAGTTCGCACCACGGGAGCCGATATCCTGGGCGTGACGGTGATGGGCGGTCCGCAGTTGCAGCATGCGGTACCCGCGTGCAGGCGGATCAAGCAAAAACATCCCGGGCTGACGATCGTATGGGGTGGATATTTCCCGACGCAGCACTACGAAATTTGTCTGAAAGCGCCGTATGTGGATTATGTGGTACGTGGACATGGCGAGTATGTATTTAAGGAGCTGATCGACAAACTAAGGGGTAAGGGCGATATTCAGGAAATGGAGTGGGACGGAATTGCGTACCGGGATGAACAATCCTCGTTGACGGTCACCGACCCGGTCGCCTCCATCCCGGATCCGGAGCAGCTTCCTGCTTTGCCGTATCACAAGCTGCCGATTGAGCAATATGTGCGATCAACGTACCTGGGATCCCGAACCCTGTCTCACCATTCCAGCTATGGGTGTCCGTTTAAATGTAACTTTTGCGCCGTGGTCAACATGGTGGACGGTAAATGGAAACCCCAATCGGCCGAGCGCACCGCCGGGACTGTAAAGATGATGCAGCAAAAGTGGGGTGTTAACGGCATTGAATTCTTTGATAACAATTTTTTCGTTCACGAGAGGCGAACGGCCGAATTCTCCGATCGAATCAGGGATCTGGACGTCAATTGGTGGGGCGAGGCCCGAGTCGACACGATGATGAAATACCGGGAGGAAACCTGGCGTAAAATGAGGGACAGTGGACTCAAGATGCTGTTTCTGGGAGCCGAATCCGGGTCCGACGAAACCCTTCAGCGTATGAATAAAGGGGGCAAAGCCTCCACGCAGAAAACCCTGGACCTGGTTCGGCGAATGAAGCGATTTGGCGTAGTTCCGGAGCTGTCCTTCGTTATGGGCAATCCTCCCGAGCCCGAAAAGGATATCGATCAGACCATCCGGTTTATACGCAAGATTAAGCGCATTAACCCGGCCGCCGAAATTATCATGTATATGTACACCCCCGTTCCCCGGGCGGGAGAACTTTTCGAGCAGGCCAAGGCCAACGGTTTCGATTTCCCGGATACGTTGGAAGAGTGGATCAATGAGGAATGGAGGGAATTTTCAACACGGAGAAGTAAGCATATACCGTGGATTACGGACTCCATGCGGCAAAAGGTACAAAATTTTGAGCGGGTGTTGAATGCCTATTATCCCACGGTTACCGACCAACGGTTGAACGGCTGGAAGCGAAATTTGCTGAAAACGGTAGGTGGATGGAGATACCATGCGGAAATTTACGATAACCCTCTGGAGTTGCGTGCGCTGCAAAAATGGATGCGGTATCAGCGACCCGAAACCAGCGGCTTTTAAAGTATAGGGGGGCTCTGGTTGTTAGTCCCCCGGTAGTATTCGGTGGTAAAATCAACTGTATGGGTTGAGTCCCAGGCGCGACAAAAAGTATGACGCACGAATACGTAGCATTTCGGGGTTTGCCGGCATTTTTCCCGTTGATAATCTCCCTGTTCCTTCTACATAATTTTCGATTTTTCGAGCTTCCCGGGCAGATAGCACGCGGGTCCACTTATCCCGGTTCTGAGGCTCTATAGAATATTCAGATCCCGTATGGAATCCCGGTTCATTTCCGTAAGAGCTGTTGGTGACTCCCGGTTCCAGCATTTCTTTCTGGTAGGGTATGTTTACATAGGAGCAAACCCGCTTTAGTACCTTCCCGGGTTGATGGGTCAGTTGATGATAGGGAACCGTGAGTAGGCGGTGGTTGTAGCGATTTCTCATCAGTTTGGCGATTTTCAATAATGCGGAAATCCGGTGCAGGGCTTGTTTGCGTGTATCATAGGTGTGGTCGGGTTTATTATGCAAATAGGAGGCGACGACCAGTTTTGGGTCCCGCTGCATAAAGAGTAGAGAGGCGTGGGGAAACCAACTCAGAATCAGGGGGATATAGAGGAAGTGATTCGGGGTTTTTTCGCCATATCGATCGGCCCGGTGATGAGTGGCAAAATAGCGCATGATATGGGCAAAGAGGGAGGTATGGCCGGGAGGCTGCTCACTTAAACTTTTAATGAGCGCTTCTTTTTGATTGTCAAGGGAGGCCAGGGAGGGGTCGCCCGACGTATGGAAAATTCGATCCACCAGGACAGAGGGATTAATGGAACCGAAAAAGGAGCCTATAAGACGTCGCTTGCCGAAAATGCGTGGAAAATAGTGGGTTTCCGGGCTGATGTATACGTTGGAATGGGCGTTCAAGCAATATCGCAGCAGGGTGGTACCCGAACGCGGCGCTCCCATAACGAAGACAGGGTGTTCCATTACAGGCGATGGATAAGTTGATCCCATTTGAGTTATTGAGGTTTCAAAAAAGTTGCAAAAGCAGCTATGTAAAAGTCTTCACCAATATTTATGAGTTCTGTAAACGGTATATGCGCCTGAGAGCCCCGTGGCGACAAACCGTGCCAGTATGATTCCCATGAGCCCGATGTAGGGAAGTAAGATCAACAGTAAAATAAATAAAATGAACGTTTTAATCGCCTCGGCAATCGTTTTTTCGTTTTCTTTTCGCACCGAATAAAACAGTAACAGGAAAGGGGTGAGGTAAACTTCCAGAATGACGATGGCCGCCAGCCATTGGAAAAGGTTGGCTGATGTTGCATAGGACGTTCCGTAAACGAGGGGAATGAGCGGATCAGCAGCGAGGATAACCCCCAATATGAGGAGGCTGATCCAGGTAGAGCGCCCCAGGCTCTTTCGAATGAATTGACGGCGCCGCTCCCTGGAATCTAGGTTGGAGGTCTTGGGAAGCACGACGGTATATAAGTTATGATTCACCGTACTCAAACGTCGGGACAGGTTGAAGGACAGAGCGTAGATTCCCACCTGCCAGCTCGATAACCAGAAGGGAATAATCAGGAGGTCCATGCGAATGCCCAATTTCTCGATGATATTGGCCAGCCAGATCCAAACTCCCGAACGAGTCAGGCGTTTCCACCCCCGTTTTAATTCGACCGTTGACGGCAGTTCAATCGACCACCGGGGATGAATCCACAGGTACCCGATTACCACAATCACCATTTCTTTGACGATCAAAAGAAAGAAGATCGCACTGGTCAGGTTTAGTTGACGGCTAATAGCTAGAATTCCGGTCAACCCGCACGTTACGGCCGCCCCCGTGATAGTCAGAAGAGAGTAACGGTTAAAATCGGCGTCTACTTGCAGGAAAGTCTTCATGCCGTCGTTTACGGCATTTGCCACAACGGCTATGGCGGCTAGCTGGATAAAAATGAGGGGTAGCCCGATGGATCCGACGATCGGTATAATAAAATAAGCCGAGAGTCCAATAAGGGCAGCCAATAGTGCGGAGTATAAAACCCGAAGCCAGAAATACACACGTCCGAGAGACACCGCCTGTTCCAGGCTTTTCTTCCATTGATCGGGAATGTGATAGGAGGCGGAGGCCGTCAGTCCGAGGTCGGATATTGCACCGCCAACGGCTATAAAGCTGATGATTACATTGAAATAGCCGTAGTGGTCCACTTTCAATATACGAGCCAACAATAGTCCCGTGACGAAACTGAATAGTATCTGGACTCCATTACTACCCAGTACTTTTAGCCAGTCCCGGGTGATATCGTCCGGGGAAGAGGTATTTTTGAGTTGAAAGTTCAAGTCGGGTTATAGACGGATTAAAAGAGCATGGAGTAACTGCCAATCAAAATATAAATAGTTTCAAAGGGATCTATAACGGAAATAACCCGAAATAAAAAGGGAGCGTCCCTCCCAAAGGTCGCTCCCTCGCTTTGTTATGCGCCAAGCAATTTTATCGTTTGCAAGGTGACAGGGTGCCGGTGAAGAAAAAGGGGCAATCCTGAATGACCTACTCGCCCAATATCTCGTTCAGCCAGGAGGCAAGTGTATCCGGATCAAAAGAGGAGGAATCGAGTTGTTGACGAATATGGGTAATAAACGACTTCAAAGCCCTGTAATTATGGATCTCCGATGCCATCTTTTTCAGTGCAGGACCGGGTAGAATATTTCCCTCGACTCCGCATTTAATCAGGTTGTTTTTCAACAGGTGATCGGTGCAGACTCCGATGCGGGAGGATCTGATGGATTTCCAGCTCGTCAAACGTTGCATTAGATCTCCCATCGTCATATAGGGAGAGAGGCTGTATTGATCCTGCCCATGCTTGGTGGATCCTTCCCCTGCATAAAAACGGTATTCCGAGTTGGATTCTCGGTATCGCAAGGCCCGATAAAGTTGGGGAGTCCGAATTACTTTTAAATGGTATGTATACAGCGTGCGATACAGCGCCGGATCGTAACGATCCAGATGTTTTCACCGGCTGCATCATAATCGGTGGCTATAATAATTTGTGCGGCCCAGCGGGCCTGGTCACGTATACGGTTTCGAATGTCTCGTTTGTCGGGGTCGGCTTTCAGGGTTAGCTGGTTGGTGGAGGAATCGTACCGTGGAATCCAGCAATACCCGTGTGTGGCTATGACGGTTAGATAGGGAATCTCAAAGCGTTTGAT
Organism: uncultured Balneolaceae bacterium; assembly: GCA_964421495.1. Taxonomy (GTDB): domain Bacteria; phylum Bacteroidota; class Rhodothermia; order Balneolales; family Balneolaceae; genus CAJXOW01. The sequence continues at coordinate 20,570 of CAYQXO010000001.1, forward strand.
AATGCGGGCAATGGTAGGGGATTCAACGATGAGAAGAGTATTATTATGGATGACGGAAGATGGCCCGGTCATTACCTCTCATTTAATTTGTCCAGGTAGTAATTTTCCTGTCTTCGCATAGTCGATTGGTCTTCCTCCGTTTGGTCCCGGTATCCCGCTAAATGCAATAAACCGTGGAGTAAGACCCGATGAAATTCTCGTCCGGGCGTTTCATTATAGTCCTTTGCCTGTTCACTGATACGGGACCAGCAGCAGTATAACGTCCCCTCAATACGGGAGAATCCTTTATTTTCGTCATATCGAAATGTGATGATATCAGTTACGTAATCATGGTCCAGATACTCTCGATTGATCTCGCGTATGCGCGTTTCCGTCACAGCCACGGCTTCCAGCAATTGAAAGGAGCAATCCTCCCCTTCTTCCACAAGTTTGGCCAACGCTTGAAAAGTGGAGGAGTCGACGGGCAGGGAAGCGCCGGTATCGTTAAATAACTCGATGGACGATGCTGGTAGTTTCACAACCGGGAATGGCAGGATAAATGAAAAGTTAGTGAGAAGAGAGTCTGAAACGTAAATGATCCGCGCTATTCCTCGTCATCGAAACTGAAATCATCTTCGTCTAATGATTCGGTTAGCGACAAAGCAATGCTGCACATCATCAAGTCTTCCGGCAACTGGGTGAAATCACTGTTCAGAATGGCCTCTTTTACGTTCGCGTACATGCTGCAACCGGCTTCCCGCTCAACGATAAGACCGGTGGTGCGTTCTCCGTATTTGCCGAAAAACGTAACCTGGTTTAAGGTTTCACTTGCAATGAAAGCGGTACAGTTATGTAATTGGAGAAAGGTATTCGAGGCGTAAACGGACACCAGGTTCATAGGCTCATCTTCCGCTTCCAGGCCGAGATGTATTTCAAGGGCGAGTTTCCTGTTTTCTTCGGGATTTTTGACTTCCAGCCGGAATACATCATCTCCCAGGGGCTTCGGAGTCGTATCCAGCACCCGTCCGATCGCTTCAATATTTTCCTTCGTGAATTTGTGGACCATATACGTCAAAAATGACTTTTTAAAGCGCCCATGCGTACGTCAGTATAGTCAATATATTAATCTAAATGTAATATTGCTAAAGCCCGATGAAAAACCCGGGGAGGTCTCTTCAGCCAGGGAAATTCGGCTGACTGTTGCTTTGCGAGGGCAGGAATCTGAAATAACGTCTTTTTTGAGAATAACCTTTTTAGTCATTATGCCGAACAACCCAAGTGCTTCAGAGACCTCCCCGGGTTTTTCATCGGGCTTCGCCACTCAAACGGCCGAACCATTATATCTCTCAATTCATGGGCATCTGGTCAACCTGCTTTTTGTTTGCTTCTTCCGTGGTCGGAAATCTCAGGCGATCCATGGTCATTTCATTGACCTGGGCGGCCAGGTCTTTGGCTTCCTGTTCTTTTTCAGCCATGAAATAGATCCGTTGTATGTAAATTAAACGGCTGGATGCATAGGATACTTGCTGAGCCTGGTTTTTACGAGAGGATTTAACCTGTTTGAGTCTATTCTCAAGTTTTTGCTGAGTTGAATAATTGGCGTTTTTCTTTGCCTGTTTTATCTGGCTTTGCAGCTGGCTGATTTGGCCCTGTACCTCATCATATCTGTTCATGCGGTAATCGAGGTCATCTAAAAGTTTCGATTCCGCTCTTTTCGCAAGATCATAGCCCCGGTCAATCGCACCAAGCCTGCCATAACGGTATGCGTAGCTTACCATGGAACTCATATCTCCCTGAACCGATTTAAAGGGAATTTTATCCTGTCCCCATTTCAACCAGTGCAAGGCGCTGTCCGGCTGGTTTCGATCTATGTATTCATTAGCCAGTTGTGTAAAGGAAAAACGATAATTGTCAAGCATCCGGCGAATGTTATGATTAAAGTAAACACCCGGATTATCCATTTCCCTGAATTTAAACTTTTTCAATCGTTTGGTGTGGATTTCCGGTTTAATATATCCATAACTGGCATCCGGGTGTTCATTAGGTACCACCCGATAGGCTTGTCCCTCCAGCCTGAAGTAGTTTTGCAGATTCATCTGGCTTTCCCGCGCGACGGTAGTGGCAAAGTAGACGGGACGTAACCAGTTATTGTTTTTGAGGATATCCAGGATGATGTCATCCTGAATACGGGTGTAGTATAGTTTTTGGCCATTTCGATTCTGACCCAGGTAGTGACCTTCATAATGAAAGCTGACTTCATCGTCGAGCGAATCCACCGGTGTGCCGAAATCAATACCGTCGGCATAGATGTTGAAGGTTGTATCGGAGGTGACCCCGATGTTCCTGCGATACTGGGCCGGATTACCGAATGATTGCTTCAACAATTCTTTATTAACCGGGATGGTATGCGTTTGAGGCTGATAAAAATCATCGGGCGAATTGAAACTGAACTTGCTGTCCATGTTTTCGATTTCCTCGTCGGGAATCGTAATGGGCAGGGGGGGAGAGTCATTCGACCACTGATTTTTCAACTGTTTAATATACCAGTCGGTATTGAGCAGGCTAAGGCAAACCACCCGAACGTCGGTGCGGACCCCTTCTACTTCCTGGGCATACCAGAGAGGGAAGGTGTCGTTGTCTCCATTGGTGAATATAATGGAGTTGGGAGCGGTGGATTGTAGCAGGTTTTCAGCGTAGTCGGCGGCTACGTAGCGGTTACTGCGATCATGATCATCAAAGTTTTGATATCCCATGAGAAAGGGGACGCCCAGGAATGTGGCTAATAGCACCCCGTAAGAGGCCAACTGAGCGAGACGCACTTTCCCCATGTAGTGTTTAACAAGTTGGATGAGTCCGGTGGCCCCCAGCCCGATCCAGATAGAGTAGGCAAAGAACGATCCCACATAGGCATAGTCCCGCTCGCGGGGCTGGTAGGGCGTTTGGTTTAGATACAGGATAATCGCCAGGCCCGTCATGAAGAAAAGGACAAATACGGAGAGGGCCCTTTTCCAGTCATTCTGGAAGTGAAATATTAAACCGAAGATACCCAGCAGGAAGGGCAGGTAGTAATAGCTGTTGTGCGCGGGATTGTCTTCATTGCGACTTTGCGAGAATCCCGCCTGCCAGCCGGCATCCTGCACATCCGATTCACGTCCAATGAACTGCCAGTTGAAGTATCGGACATACATATGCTTGATCTGATAATCCAGGAAAAACTCCCAGTCGCTGTCATACTCGGCGTATTTTTGCTGATGGCGTGGCTGGGAAGAATAGCGGCGGGGGAACCAGACTTCCTCATCCCGGTTGATTCCTTCCTGCGAATTATCGTAGGTGTTCCCACTTAGAAGAGGAGTATCGCCATATTGCTCTCGCTGCAGGTAGCTTTCAAATGACTCAACCGTCTCCGGATCATTTTCGTCAATCGGGGGATCGGCCATTGAGCGAATGAAAATAATGGAATAGGCGCTGTATCCCAGTAAAATTACGGCATAGCTGACGAAAACTATATTGGCGAGTCGATATTGCTTTTTATGGGTGTAATATATGCCCAGACCCACCGTAAGAAAAATGAGAAAGAAGTAGGTAACAGGTCCCACCAGACCATAGGTTGCAAAATTTATATTGTCTATTAAACCGGGCAACTTAATTACAGTAAACGGATATATGGCCAGAAACGTCACAGAAGCTATTCCGGCCATAACCAGGAATGAGGTGATATTGAACTCGTATTTCCTGAAATACACTATAATGGCTACGAAAAACAGGGCCAGTAAATTGAGCAGGTGAACGCCAAGGGCAATCCCGAAGCAAAAAGCAATGACCACCAGCCAGCGTTCACTGCGCGGCTCGTCGGCTTCGTCAGCCCACTTTAATGCTAACCACACCACGATAGCCGTGAAAAACATCGAGAGGGCATACATTTCGGTTTCGACCGCATTAAACCAGAAGCTGTCGGTTACGGCAAACGTAAAAGCACCGATCATGGCACCGCCATAGGTTGAAATCAAGTCGACGCGATCATACTGGTCGGGATGACCTTTCCACTGGGTTATCAAGCGGACTATAATCAAATAGAGCAGCATGATGGTCAGGGCGGAGGAAAGCGCACTGATAAAGTTGACACTGACGGCTACCCAGAAGGTCGGCATGAACATGGAAAAAAGCCGGCCCAAAAGAATAAAGAAGGGGTTGCCCGGGGGGTGGGGGACTTCAAGTTTGTATGCGACCGCAATGTACTCGCCTGCGTCCCAGAAACTGGTGGTGGGAGCAATGGTTATACAGTATAAAACCAGTGCAGCAATAAATACGAAAAAACCAAGTACACGGTTTCGATTATGATGGGTAGCAAAATATTTGGCTAACATCGGCTATGGATTTCTGCCCTAAGTTGTGTTTTAATATTTCAAGTATGAAATTCTGCTAAAATACAGATTTCCAATAATAGGTATAGCAATGTAGGGAGTCAAAGGCAATTTGTATAAACTAATTCCCCCTTTAACTTAGAATATCGATAGATGGACTAACGTGCGATTAATTACTCTTATTTTTAACTAATCCACCTCTTGTTCAATTAAATCCATAGCCACAGAATTGACGCAATAGCGGAGGCCGGTCGGTTCGGGTCCATCTTCGAAAACATGACCCAGGTGTGATCCGCAGCGGCTGCAAAGTACTTCGGTGCGTGTCATGGACATACTGTTGTCGGTTTTGGTTTCGACGGCCTCCTGGTCAATGGGGGCGTAAAAGGCGGGCCATCCACTGCCTGAATGGTATTTGGTTTCCGAACTGAACAGCTTTTTTCCGCATGCCGCACATACGTATATTCCCTCTTTTTCCGTTTTATAGTATTCATTGATGTAGGGGAGTTCGGTACCCTTGTTTCTCAATATGCGGTATTCCTCCCGCGTCAACTCTTTTCGCCATTCATCCTCGGTTTTCTTTACGTCGTAAGCCTGATTTTTGTCGGAGTTGCCCATGGTACTGTCTTTGTACGTTTGTTGTTGGAGGTGATTGTCTGTACGTCCTTTCGTAGCGACTACGTTGGAATACAAGTAAAAACCGACGCCGATCAATACCGTGGCGAGAGCTGTGAACTTTAGAATATTGAAAAGTTTCATATAAACCTGTGTAGCGGGTTAGCATCCAAGATTTATTTCTTTGACTATGTGTAACTGATATAAAACCGGCATAGTATAACAGCGGCAAATTATTATGGTTTTTAAAAGACTCTAGTCCGTATTGCGCTCACGCGGGAATCGCTAACGCTCGGTGCACTTCGCGGGTGACGCTTCGCTCTGAGCTCACCAAGAAATTCGGGCTAGGGAGTATCAAGGATGCGATTTTCGTATCGTGGACGCCGATTACCCGGTTTCTTGCGAGTTTTACGTTGTTTCTGAATCCACTCAATAGCTTTTTCCAACTGGGGATCTTGCCCCCTGGCCATACGTGTGGGATCATTGATCACTTTTATATCCGGTTCCACCCCGTATCCCTCCCGGAACCATTCTCCTTCCGGAGTGTACATGCGAAAAGTGGGTACGGTGATGGTACTTCCATCGATTAAATGGGGAACTCCCGTTATGCCGATGAGTCCGCCCCAGGTTCGGGTACCGATCAGGGGACCGAGGTCCTGTTGTTTGAAGTAGAACGGAAAAGCATCACCGCCGGATCCGCTCCATCCGTTGATAAGCATGGTCATGGGACCGGTATGGGTAATAGGCGGCCACTGCCAGTCTCGTCCGTCACGTACCGCCCAATATGACATAATTTTGCGCTGTAAAAGGGCTATGAATCGATCCGGTATTTGCCCACCGCTGTTAAATCGCTCGTCTATGATCAATGCCTCTTTGTTATACTGCGCGTTAAATTGCCGAACCAGTTCGTTCTGACCTTCTACGCCGGTATTGGGTACGTATATATAGCCGACATTGCCATTCGTTGCTTCGGCCACTCGCTTGCGTTTGGACTCCAGCCATTCGTGATACCGTAACTCTTGTTCTGAGGGCAGGGTTTTGATATAAAACGTCTGTGCCTGTCCGGGGTCGGGAATCGAGTCGGCCTTTAGTTCAACCGTTTTGCCGGCCAGTCCCTCGAAAGAAGCCCAGGGAGCCACAGCGGTATCAAGTTTCATACCATTGACGGCAAATACATAATACCCTTCCTCAATTTCAACACCGGGTTGATCCAGGGGAGATCGAGTTTTAACGTCCCACGGAGCTCCGCGGACAATATTTTTGATTCGATAGTACCCCTCGTCGACCTCCCAGTCTACTCCGAGTAATCCTATATGACTGCTTACCTCTTTCTTCGGATTAACCCCCTTGTTGTAGGTGTGCGAGGCATTTAATTCGGAAATCATATCACCAATGATATGATTTACGTCCCATCGCGTTGCTGCTTCCTGAATAAGTGGTTTATACTGGTTTTTCACTTTTCCCCAATCCAGGCCGTGCATCGTCGGATCATAAAAGAAATCTCTTTCAAAGCGCCAGACATCCATAAATATTTGGGCCCATTCTTTACGAGGATCGACGACCATTTCCATTTGTTCGGTGGGCATAGGGTCGTCCATCTTCTGGCCGGTTGAAATATCAATAATTTTATAGTCATTGTTGTTCAAGACCAACAATTTTTGTCCGTCACCGGAGACTTTATAAAGATCTGTTTCACCGATAATCGTTTTTTCTTCGCGCTGATGCAGGTCAAAATATTTTAAGGGCGAGTTTTTGTTGGTCGATCCCGTACGTGGTAATTTACGATATAGCAGTTTTCCGTCGACAGCTTGCGGATTGGCATAATTACCGGGTTTGGGGGGAAGAATGACCATCCGACTTTCAAACTGCTCCAGGTCGATATCAATCGGGGCGGCAGAAGAATCATTTTTGGTTCGTATATTATCTTCAGGTTCCGGGGAAGTTACATTGGTATCCCTGTCCACTGTATATTTCCGGGGAGACAGGGGAGACAATATATTGGAACGAAGCGGCACGGCTGCCAGCTGCATCGTATTGGAATATATCCACGTGTTGTCAATATCACTGTAAGCCGGTTCAAAATTCCGATGCGTTAGCAGAAATAGATACTCTCCTCTTGAACCGAAGCGGGGTGCCCGGTCGTGGTAATAATCTGAAGTAGCCTGGTACAGGGTGTCATTATGAGTGTCATATAAGAAAACGGCGTCATGTCGATTTTCAAGACCGCGGGAATAAGTCAGCCATCGTCCGTAGGGCGACCAATCAATTTTAAAGTTGCGCAAATCGTTGTGATATCTCCAGAGTCCCTTGTCCACCAGGGTTATTTCCTCGCTCCGGGTATTGTATATTTTTATCTCCATCGCATTATTTATAAAAGCGAGGTGCTTGCTGTCGGGACTCCAGAAAATATTATAGCGGTAACCCACCCCGAAATCGGAAATTTTCACTTCGGTTCCGAGTCCCCGGTTACCTCTTAAAAATAACTCGTACTCCGAATCACGATCGCTCCAGTAGGCTATTTTGGTTCCATCCGGAGACCAGGCGGGATTGCGTTCAGCAATACCCGGGGTATTGGTTAAGTTGCGTACGGGGCCTTGTTGTGCGGGAACGGAAAAAATATCTCCCCGTGCTTCAAAAACGGCCCGGCTGCCGTGGGGAGAAATGGATATGTTTTGAATAAGGTGATCCACTTGTTTTATATGGCGTTGAACCTGACGCTGATCCGTTACGAGTTCAATGTCGACCGGCCGGTAATCTTCGGTTTTCAAATCGAGGAGGTACAATTGGTTTCGGGCATGAAATATCAAATCGGAAGGTCCGATGGCGGGAAAGTTGACGTCGGATTCCCGAAAATGTGTGACCTGCCGGAATGTATCGCTTTGCCGCTCGTAAGCCCAGATATTGTATACCCCGCTGGGACCGCGATCAGACAGAAAATAGAGCGTTTTTCCATGCCACATGGGATGGGCATCGTTTGCGGGACTGTCGGTGATATTTTTCGAAGTACTGTCTCGCAGATTGAACTGCCAGATATCGGAAACCCGGCCGCCGCGATATCTTTTCCAATTGTGATATAAACTACTTTTGGGCATATAGGCCAGAAGGTCATTCTCCGGAGAAATAGCACCGAATTCGCCGTAGGGTACGGGAAGTTTATGGGGAAGTCCCCCGCTTCTGGCTACCCGATATAGTTGATTGACCGGTTTATTACCACTTTTCATTGGGGAAGCGAAAAGGATGGAGTCTCCGGAGGGGTACCAGTCTAGCATTCGCTCGGTTTGGGGATGATAGGTAATCCGTTTTGGCTTTCCTCCCAGGGTGGGTATTACATAGATTTCTGTATTACCATGATAATTAGCGCTGTATGCGATTGAATTTCCATCCGGCGAGAACCGGGGAAATTTCTCCGTTCCCCGCGGTGAGCTCAGTCGGTGAGCGTTTCCTCCCTTTTTATCGACGATCCATATGTCTCTGGCATATTCAAAGGTAATTTTGGATTCAGAAACATCGGGGTAACGCATCAGACGGGCATCTATCTGAGCTGCCGTATAGAGAGGGAAGAGGAGAAACAGCAGAATAGTGAAATGATGAAGGAATCGACAATTAGACATGGAACACGCAAATGTTAAAAGTTCAACCGTTTCAGATGTTCATTCAAAGTAAAATAGTTAAATCAGGATCAATGTTTTACCAGGGAGGGTACTGGAAAGGATTTATTTGGAATCCACCGGATGTCCGTAAATACTCATTATTTCCATCACTTCGGACGCCGGGAGCGCCTTGACGGTATGTCCCTTGAATCCCTGCAGATCGGTAGCTGCGAAAAGGCTGTTGATGATGGCTTCTTCCGTGGCTTCAATTGCAGCCATAAACAGGGGAGAGATAACGTCGTTACGCAGTACCTTTATTTCCCGTTTATTGGAGTCGCTGGATGCACTCATTCGCAGGTCGGGATGCGTGGAAAACGCGATTACATAATCACCGCTCCCGTTTGATGCGATGCCGCCCGTGCGTGCAAGGCCAAAGGTAGCCCGCTTGGCCAGCCGTTCAAGGTTTCTGGATTTCATTGGAGCATCCGTGGCAACTATTATCATGCAGGATCCACCCGGATCACGATCGTAAGAATTGTTCAGGTAATGTTTGTTCAGCTCTTCTCCAACGGGCACTCCATCCACGCGGAGAACCCCTCCAAAGTTGGATTGAACCAGAACTCCGACTCGATATCCCCCGTATTCTTCCGGAATCACGCGCGATGCTGTACCGATCCCCCCTTTGAAACCGAAAGCTATGGTACCCGTACCGGCCCCTACAACACCCTGTTTAACATTTCCGGTATCAGCCCGGTAAATAGCTTTCAGTATGTGTTGTTCCTGGATGTGCCGACCTCTTATGTCATTCAGCCACCCATCGTTGGTTTCTCCGACCACGGGATTGACCGAGCGAACCTGGCTATTTCCAGGTTGCTCCAGCGTATAGGTGATTAATGCGTCGGCGGCCGTCGGTACACTTAGTGTATTGGTCAGAACGATAGGGGTTTCGAGTTGCCCCAATTCCCTTATCTGGGTCGTTCCGGTTAATTTGCCAAATCCATTGCTGACGTGAACGGCGGCTGGAATTTTTTGCTGATAGATATTCCCGGAATGGGGGAGGATAGCGGTAACGCCTGTACGGACCGAATCGCCCTGTTGGAGCGTAACCTGACCTACTTTAACACCCGGTATATCGGTAATGGAATTGAGGGATCCTGTTTTCATAATCCCCAGTTCTATACCGTAACCGCGGGGTTTTTTCCGTTGTGCGTGGCCGGGGTCGCAAATTCCTATTATAAATGCTAACACCAGAATATACGTTACGGGATAAAGCTTATTCATGTAAAACCGAAATACTTTCGATTAATATTAGTCACTGTGGCTTTTTCCGGGCTTTTCGCTACAGGAACCTATGCAGGTATGAAATTACCTGTTGTAAAAACATTCTCAGAGGAAGTCCAAAGAGCGAAAATCGTTTACAAACAATAACCTGTAGAGTTTACGTATATATAAGCCTGCGGCAGCCTCTTGCATTAGTTAACGAGCAGTCACCTTGATATGGATGCAGTATAGCAACTATTAATTATTATGAAAAGATTTTTCCACCAAATCCAGTATGCAGTTTAATGAAAGGCTGCTTTTTTCTATTCTGCGGCCATTAATATATAGCGTTGGAATATGATCTATTTCCAGGGTTCTGGCTTTTTCCTTTTCCATATAAATTCGTGACCGGATTAGCTCTGCCGATTTTGTTCCTTCCAGCAAGTCTATTTTGAGGCCTGCTTTGCGAGCGCTTTGTTGCAATAATTTTTCACCGGTCAGTCCCTCTTGCTTAAAATCGAGAAGTAACTCGAGAAACTCCATGAACTTATCTTCCTGTGATGCTGCATATAATGCACTGACAGCGGGTATGGAAGCGGACGAAAGGGCGACTGGCTTATAGGCGATTTCAAGTTGGTTGGCCCATTGATCCAGCAGAGAGTCGGTAAAGTTGATCATTGGTTGTGTAGACGGGTGCAGCGGATCAAAATAAAGGATGAGCGACGTACTACTTTGTCGCGTACCCTGGAGGGGATCATAAAAGCTGATTAACCCTTTTTGCGACTTATCGTGGTTCGCATCGCGATACCCGCACTCCGAAGGTACAGTGGCAGGAAGGGATATTGACGTTGCCGAACGTAATAATAGAGAATCGGACCTGATAGTTGAATTCTGGTCAGAGGTGGAAGGCGGGGGCGTTTGATAGTTTGCCAGCAGTAAATCCGCACCTCCCAGTGCTACAATGGCAACGGCCAGGATGATGCGAATTTTTATTTCCCGCGCAAAAGAGTAGGACGGAGGATGCATGGCCTCCTTCTTGCTGGCGAAGAAACGAGCCCATTCCAGGATTACCAGCAGTGTTATTATGGAGGCCGATATTAAGCATAACAGGCAGTATTCACCTAATACTCCATATTGGTAATATACCAGATATCCGGCATATATGAAGGCGAGGGACAATCCTCCTGTAATGGTGAGATTCAGCGCAAACCGAATCTTTTTAACTCTATACATACGCAAAAATAACAGAACAGCGAGCAATAAATAAAAGGCTAGCCCAAGGAATGTATTGCTTATCCCGATCAAACTGCCCGCTTCGCTTTCCACTACCTGTTTGCAGTTGAAAGACTGTTCGATGGCAGCATCCAAAAAACCGAGACATCCTTTGTTAAAACCAAAGGTTCTCTGCACGTAAAGATGAACGGTATCCAGAATACCCAGAAGGGCCAGGCCGTACATCGACCGGTTAATATACCTCAAAATAGGGATCTGCCAATCTATAGAGGGTCGGTTCATCCTATTTACCTTGCCTGCTTCGGATTTTTCGTTGCGATGCCCAGGATACTATCCAGATTCCAACCCATATGCTTCCTGTAAACCACCATTTAAAGCTAAACAGGGCGGCCACGTTTACAGCATAGAGAATATGCGATATCCACTCGGGGGCTTCGGTTTTAACCTTGTGCAGCATACGGAGGTGCTGTTCACCGAAGTAAACGATGGTTTTGGCCACGATCATCAGTAGCGAGTAGCCGAAGACCACTCCCGTGAGAATTTCATTATTCACGATCACGGCAACTATGATAACCGTAGTCACGACGAGGTCGGTTATAATATCTTTAATCCATCCCATTGAAATCACCGGACTATTTTGATAAAGATCTATACACCGGGTAGTCGCTCGTACAATTCTAACGTTCGACTGACTCCAGCGCAATTTCTCATTCTAAAATACAAGTTACCATGATTTTCTTCCTGCAAAATGGGCTCAATCCCTTTTAAGTTTATTGTATTGGATCCGATGCGGGTGGTCTTCTTCTCCGAGTCGCTTTTTCCGATTATTTTCATACTCCCGAAAATTGCCCTCAAACCATTTTACCTGGCTGTTTCCTTCAAATGCGAGCATGTGGGTGGCAATCCGGTCAAGAAACCACCGGTCGTGCGAAATAACCATGGCGCAGCCCGCAAAGTTCAGCAGACCGTCTTCCAGGGCTCGCAGCGTGTTTACATCCAGGTCATTGCTGGGTTCGTCAAGCAGCAGGAGATTGGCTCCCTCCCGCAAGGTTTTTGCGAGGTGGACCCGGTTGGCTTCACCTCCAGAAATCTCGGAGATTTTCTTTTGCTGATCGGATCCGCTGAAATTGAATCGCGCTACATAGGCCCGCGAGTTGAATTCCCGATTCCCCAGTTTAATCGTATCCTTCCCCCCGGTAATTTCCTCCCATATCGTGTTCTCCTCGTTCAGGGGACGACTTTGATCCGCATAGCCGATTTTTACAGTATCTCCAATGGAAAGCATTCCCGAATCAGGCTTTTCTTCACCGGTAATCATGCGGAAAAGGGTGGTTTTACCTGCTCCGTTGGGACCAATAATGCCCACAATCCCGCCGCGAGGTAGATCGAATTCCAGATTTTCCATCAGCAATTTGTCGTCATAGCCTTTTGCAACCTTTTCGGCTTTAACTACCTCATCTCCCAGGCGTGGTCCCGGTGGAATATAAATTTCAAGATCCTGTTCATCCGTACCGTCTTCATATAACTGTTCGTAGGATCCCAGCCGATCACCCCGGGCCGAGTCCTTTCGATTGATCCACTCCAGTTCACGCTGCAGGGTTTTTCGCCGCACCGAGTTTTTATCCGCGTCTTTTAACAACTGCTTTTTTTGCTCCAGCCAGGAAGCGTAGTTGCCTTTAAACGGAACGCCTTCGCCCCCTTCCAGCTCCAGTATCCACTTGGCTACATTGTTCAGGAAGTATCGGTCGTGGGTGGCGGCAATGACGGTGCCCTCATAGTTATCCAGGTAATGTTCCAGCCACTCCACCGTTTCGGCATCCAGGTGGTTGGTTGGCTCGTCGAGCAGCAGCACATCCGGTTCTTTCAGCAAAAGGCGGCACAGGGCCACTCGTCGACGTTCGCCGCCGGAAATGACGGAAACAGAGGTCTCAGGCGGGGGACATCGAAGGGCATCCATGGCCATGTCGAGCTTGCTGTCGAGATCCCAGGCATCCTGCTGCTCAATTTTTTCCTGCAGTTTCGATTGTCGTTCTATCAACGCTTCATAGTCGGCATCCGGCTCCGCAAATTTATTGCTGATTTCCTCATATTCATTCAGCAGATCAACGGTTTCCTGGACGCCCTCTTCAACAATTTCCCTGACGGTTTTGTCCGGGTCGAGCTCTGGCTCCTGGGGAAGATAGCCGAAATCGATGCCTTTCTGGACCGATATTTTGCCCTGGTAATCTTCATCCTCGCCGGCTATAATCCGCAAAAGCGTACTTTTACCGGAACCGTTTAATCCGACGACTCCAATCTTTGCACCGTAGAAAAAAGAGAGATTAATGTCCTTTAGTACCTGGAGGTCCGGTTTATAGATTTTACCGACCTCATTCATTGAAAAAATTACTTTTTGATCTGACACCGTAATAAATATTTATTTAGAATTAGCTGGGAGAATAGAGTATAAGTAATTGTGAGACAGCGGTAAATACTGGATTTGGATTTTCAGATGTCATAGGAACTTACCAGTTGTCGCGGTTCAGTCCGGTTTGGTACCTATGTTCGAGAAAACTGGCTGACCTCCTGGTTTTAACGGCGAGTTCGCAGAAGCGTCAAAAACTTGATGTATGCGATAAACGGGCAAGAGAAACCTGGGAGTGTCGCCTGTAGATGGGGATTATCACGGTACGCGTATGCTTAAATTCCGAGAACGGGACGATCGTCTTCGGGGATCCGGATGGCCGACCGGTGTTTCCGCAGAAAGCGGATAATATTGCCGATGTCCTTTATTTTGAGAGCCATCTTTTCGGGAGCAATATCTATAAGGGGTCGATAGTCTTTTTCTGCTTCGGAACGATAGACGACAAGGTAGTCTGTCGCAAAGTCATAGAGGGCCTCGTTTTGTCCCGGCGGTGTGCGTGCCTGGTAGGTAATGGTATCGATCGACTGTAAGGGAATGGAGTATTCGTTGACCGGGTCTTCACCATAAAAAATTTTGATTATGAGATGATCTTTCAAAATCTGGAAAACCACAGTGTAGATAGGTTGCACGGTTTTATAAATACCCCATATGCCGAGCGTAAAAAGAAATGAGATAATGATAATAAGGGAGTATTCCTCGGAAAAGTATCTGCTGTTTTGCAGGGGATCGAAGAGTACCGTGCCCGTTAGCAAACTTAGGATCGTAACGAGTCCCCACACGAAGCGGTAATGGTTTTCTTCAACCGTCAATTGATTAGGGGCTTCATCTTTCATCAAACAATGTGGCCGTCGAAGTTCTGCATCATCTGCATACTGTCCATCATATAGCTGAAAAAGAAAATGATTCCGACGATATAGAGAAGAAATAGTACGATAGAGATAATGATCAGGATCTTGCCTATAAAAAAGAATTTTTGCTGATATCGCAGTCCCTTTTCCAGGGAAAATTCGTCATGTTCATCCTGGTAGACGGAAAAAGCCCGGGCCCCGTCCCGGAGCCGGATCCCCGCGATTATCATGGGAATTCCAAAAATGGCTCCTATGAATGTCAGACAATAAAATGCGCCAATGATAATTGTGAAGATACCGACGAATTTCATGTCCCGGACTAAACGTCGAGTGGTTTCTACCAGTAATTGACGAGTATATTGATCCTCGGTGCTTTTTGATGAATCAGGGGTGGGCGAAACGGGGTCCGGAGCCTGTTCGGATGATTCGTTGTCCATATATATTTAAGTTTTATTGTCGATCGATACGTTTGGCTCTTGTAATGTAAATGACTGTCCCTTAAACTCCAATAGTGCAAACAGGACACCCCATAAAATTAGTGGAATTAAGGTCATGGCTGAAAAAAAAGCTACCAACATTACCTGGCATGAAGGATCTGTAAGCAAAAAGGATCGGGAGGATTTACTGGGCCAGCGAGGAGTGATTTTGTGGTTTACCGGTTTGTCGGGCTCAGGTAAATCAACGCTGGCGCGTCACGTTGAACATACGCTTACTGGACGAGGTCACCTGGCGTATGTATTGGACGGTGATAATATTCGACATGGACTTAACAAGAATCTCGGTTTTACTCCAGAGGATCGAAAGGAGAATATACGTCGTATAGGAGAGGTTGCCCGGCTTTTTGCAGATGCCGGGATCATAACCATGGCGGCTTTCATATCGCCGTACCAGGAGGATCGCGACCGGATTCGGGGACTTGTGGAAGAGGGAGAATTTCTCGAAATATATGTCAAGGTCCCCCTGGAGGTAGCCGAGCAGCGCGATCCGAAAGGGCTTTATAAAAAGGCGCGTTCCGGGGAAATAGACAATTTTACCGGTATTGACGCCCCCTATGAGGAGCCGGAAAATCCCGAAATAGTTATTGAAACGGGCCGTACGGGGTTAAAAGAGAGCGTACAGACGATAGTACGATATCTGGAGAACAATAATATAATCGAGGCTGAATAGCCCCGCCTAACCTGGATTGCGCTGCGCGGGAATCGCTGACGTTCGGTGCACTTCGTGGGTAACGCTTCGCTCTGAGCGCTAACGCGGGAATCGCTTCGCTCGGTGCACCTCGTGGGCGACGTTTTACTCTGAGCGCTGACGCGGGTGGTACTTCGTTCTGTACTTACCAATAACTCCGGGCCAGAGTACCTTTCTGCCTGCAATTAATCAAACTCAAGCGTAAACCCGGCTGTCCAGTGGCGGTCGGGAGCGGGCTCGTAGTAGCGGTCGTTCCGGGCGTTTACGGTAACGGAACTGTTGTACCGGGTGCCGGTTGTATTGTCGATTTCCAGAAAGGGGGTCAGGGAGATTCCATCGGCAAGGGGAAAGCCGGTGTAGCTTATTTTTGAGTTTAAAACTACGTACCCGTCGTTTTCAAATGTGTTTTCACTGTTTACCGGGTAGGAACTGACCCCTTGCGCTTCCAGATGGACCATGAACTTTCCCGGATTCCAGTCTAAAGTTGCACTGGCTCGAAGTGCCGGTATGCCGGGAATCCTGTTTTGGTCGACGTCGGTCCCCGAGGCCGTGCGTGCCTGGCGAAAACGGGCACGAACATAGGTGTAGGATATTTTGGTATTTAGCGAGGGACTGAGTTGAAGGCGGGCTGCCAGTTCGAGTCCGCTGTGTCGCGTCTCTCCCTCGTTACGGTAGAATGTGCGATCGCTGGTTTCGGTCTGGTAAGGGAGTAATAGGTCATCAATCCACATTGTATAAAGAGCCAGATCATAGCTGAGAACCGGATTGGAGAACTGTCCCTTGAAGCCCGTTTCTAGACTGACGGTATTTTCAGGCTCAAGCGAGGGATTGAATCCACCGCCTCCGCCGGGACGGTTTACCAGCTCGGTCGTGGTGGGAGCTTCAAAGGCGGTGCTTGCATTTGCGTAAAAACGGCGGCTTCCCATACTGTAGGAGAGGCCAAACGAGGGACTCCAGGCGTGAAAACTGCGACTCCCGGATTGGTCCCCGTCTCTCAACAAATGATCGTCGACCGAGAAGTTTAGTCGGTCGTACCGAATACCGCTGCTTGCTTTTATATCTTCAGTCAGCTTGTAATTCAACAGACCGAAGGCGGACCAGTTGGAGACGGTTTCAAGCTGGGCCAGAAGGCGATCGGCGCCGGCCTCCCCCTCATCCGTTGTATTTCGGTTCATGCGGTCGTCCCTTTGGTATTTACTCTCAATACCGGCATTCCAATCAAGTCGATCAATCGAGTTTTCAAACATTATTCGTCCGCCTCCCATAAGTCGGTCCAGGTCTATATAGGAAAAGGGCAGGGGACTGACCAGGTCGCGATATACTCCGTATCCAGTCAGGGAAAGTGTCCCAACCGGCAGTTGTTGGTGTAACGTCGCACCCAGTTGACCGTGATTGACCTCCTCTCGAGCGTTTACTCCAACAAATGCATTACGCGCCGAGCGCGGTGTAATCCGGGCCGTATCTTTGTCCATCGTACTGGGATTTTCAGCTTTTGGCATCGAGGCGTAGGCACCGAAAATACGGAGTGAGCTATTTTCTCCCAGGTGCCAGCGGCTGGTGAGTCCCACGCGGCCGATGCGGGCTTCGCTGTGCTCCCGGAATCCGTCTTGCCGGAAATAGGAGCCGAAAACATGCATGCTATTTTTGTCCCATTGCTGTATGTATTCGGCTTCCGTTTTGTGCAGTCCATACGATCCGGCCATTCCGCGAACGCGAAGGCGGGGGGCGTCCGTATATGAAGGCCGGGTGGAAAGATATACGACCCCCCCGCTGCTGTTGCCCCAAAATGTGGAAGCGGGTCCGCGAAGCACCTCCATATCACGGATAAAAGCGGGGTCAACGAGGTTTGTGACGGTTTGTCCGTCGGCCGTAGTGAGTGGGATGCCGTCGAGGATAACCTGGATGCCCCGGATACCAAATGCAGAACGCCAACCGATGCCCCGGATGGTCATACGCTGACCGAGGGCGTAATTATGGCGATTGTTTACCCAGATTCCGGGCATATCGTAAGTAAGTTTATCCAGGGTTAATGCCGAAGAACTGTTTATTTCTTCCAGAGAGCGGTTCTTTTGGATGAGAGCACGGGGGACTTCGTCAACCGTAATAGAGGAGTGCACGGCTTTTACTTCGATGGGTTCCAGATCATACTCCAGCGTGTCAGCCTGGGGTCTATCCTGGGCCTTTATCCGAAAGGGAATCAGAATAACATATAAAATATTTATTGATATTAGTATTGATAATACATTGGTACTCATATAGTTATAATATATAGTTAAACCTTTTTATAATATTGTACTGTAACGTATTGTAGAAGTGAGTTATCTAATAGTAGAATTACAAAGGCATTACAAATAATGAATTGCATACTGGAATGGAATTTGTGACTTTGAAACTTGTTTCAAAGATTTGCGTACTATGATAGAGCATAACATGCCGGGTAATCAATCATAATGAAAGAGTAAGAAGAATAACAAATGTAATTAATGATAACCCTATTACCTCCTGTTTCCCGGCCGTTGTTGAGCCGTGTTTTAAGGACGGACAGCGATCGATTTAAGCAGTATATATTTTGATTCATATGACAAGCCGTGCAATTTCAAAAATATTGTCAATTGTTAAACCACATCTCGAGTGGGTGGTGTGGGTGACCGGACTCCTTTTACTGGCCCTGATGGATCCTTTGCAGGAACAAACCACCCTGTGTTTATTCGAATGGGTCGGTTTTAACTGGTGTCCCGGACACGGTTTGGGACATTCCATTGCCTTTCTTTTCAGGGGGGAATGGTACCAGGCATTTTACGCTCATCCGGTGGGACCCGCCGCGGTTCCGATCCTGCTGGCGAGAGTCGGAAAATGCAGTTATCAAGCGTTTACCCGAAATACATAAACTTAAAAAATCTACATGAGTAACGTAATTGACCTGTTACCTGAACTGGAAGGCGACGAGGCAGCGTATATCGGCAAACTGATTTCATCCATGGAGGAAGATCGTGCCCGGCGATTTGCCCAGGCCTATCGAGCTCGCCGCAAGGATCCGCAAACGGTGCTTTTAACTACTATACTCGGCTTTTTTATCGTAGCGGGGGTGCAGCGGTTTTTGCTGCGTCAAATCGGAATGGGATTACTCTATCTTTTTACCGGGGGACTTTGCCTGGTCGGAACGATAGTGGACTTGGTTAATCATCGTTCCCTGGCCTTTGAATATAATCGCGAAGTTGCCCGGGAATTGGTTCAGTACGTTTAAAGAACCCACCGCGGGATTTTAAAAAAGGCTTTCAAAGCAGCTGTCAGATTGTTAAAACTACAGTTGATCTGTGGAGTATCATATATAGCCGCCATTAATGATAAAAGTCAAAAAATTTAATATTGAATAGATTATTATATTTTTTTAAATACAAAATTAAGCTGGTCAAATTTTAATTTTTTAAAAGACTTCTCTAAAATTAAAGATAAGTAGTTTAAAATCATGAACATAGCGTCACACATAAATTTCCCTTGTGAGCACCGGACGAAGCGATTCCCGCAAAGCGCACCGAGCGTTAGCGATTCCCGCGAAGCGAAATTCGGGCTAGTGTCTGTTCGCTGTAACTTCTCGTTTATTCGTTGCTCAATGGGGATTTTAATACCTCTTTTACTATTGCTGATTGTATCAGTGGCGTTTGGCCAGAAGACCGAAGACCTTCCCTACGAGCAACTGGAAGAGCGGGTTATAACCATATTCAACAGCAGTTGCGCGCAGACGGGATGTCACGGGGGAGCGGGACCGCAACAGGGGATGAGCCTGAACGAGGACAATTTCTTTGGCCATACGGTGAATTCTCCCAGCCGGGAGCGACCGGATCTTGATCTCGTAGAGCCGGGCAAACCCGACAGCAGTTACCTGTTCATGAAAGTAAACGGTTCCGAGGATATCATAGGCGTGCAAATGCCGTTGACCGGCGAACTCGACGACGATGAAGTTGAAACCATCAGGCAGTGGATCAAGAAAATTCCGAAAGAGGGGAAAACCGCTTCCCGTTCACGGGAAGCCGCTCCCAAATACGCTCATGCATTTGACGCCTGGACCGCCATAAACACCCCCACCAACCGAATGGTTGATAAGGGGAAATGGCTGTTTTTAATTGCCCATCGCTTTAATCCCAAAATCAGTTCCGGCTACGATCAGTTCTATGGATTGGACGGCAGTGCGAATATCCTGCTCAGCATGGGATACGCTTTGTCGGATAATACGCTGGTAAATCTGGGTAGAAGCCGGATAAACGGCACCGTCAATGCCCAAGTGAAGCACCAGTTTTTACGGCAGACGCTTTCGGGCAGTACACCGCTGGGCATAACCGCCCTCGGAACGGTGAATTGGGCATCGACCGCCCAAACAGAACGATTGGATAGTCCGCCATTTACCTATACGGGACAAGTTAGCCTGACGAGAGAGCTCATGGACGGAGTGGGCGTGACAGTGGCGCCGGGGATCACCTTCAACCCCGATATGGAAAACCAGGGGGAGAATCCGCTGGTTACCCTGGGAATGGGAGGACGCTGGAGGATGCATCGAAATATCTATCTGATAGGGGAGTGGAATCCCATCTTGACGGGATATACGCTTACCAATACCCTGGGCAATTTTAACCGCTTCGACAGTTGGGGAACCGGCATTGAAATTTCGGTGGGGGCGCATGTTTTCCAAATTTTTCTGACCAACTCTTTCGGGACCACCACCAACCAATACCTGCGCGGCGGCGATCTGGATATACGGAACGAAAGTCTGCGACTTGGTTTTAATATTTATCGAATTCTTAATTTTTAACAAGGGATTATGATAGTGAGAAAGTCCATTTTATTTATAGGCGCAGCACTTGTCGCATTTTTAATAACTCTTACGGGATGTGAACATGCGGAAGCTCCTACCGGGCCGGGTAATGGAGTACAGGCACCCGATTTTGACTCAATTCAGGTTGCGATTTTTAGTCAGACGTGTGCTCCCGGTTGTCATGAAGGTTCAAATCCGGCGGGTGGCATGAATCTCAGTGAGGGAGAAGCCTATGATAATATTGTAGAGGTGCGCAGCCGACAGGCCCCCGAATATTTCCGTGTGGAGCCAAATAATCCCGATAGCAGTTATATTATTATGAAGTTGGAGGGAAGCGACAAAATTGTAGGTCAGCGCATGCCTGCCGGGGGTAGAGGCCCTTTATCGCAGGAAAAAATTGATGCCATTCGAGAGTGGATTGATGAGGGAGCTTCCCAGTAACTATTTCGCCCCCTGCCCTTCCTGCCTGCCATCCTATTAGTTCTTTAATATTCTCTGTACCATGACAATAACCGGTTGGCCCAAGGGGTTAAACATGATCCTTGTATGAATAAAGTATGAATCCTATACGAGTTTAGTCGCCACCATGAACAGCACCCATTTTTTCAGTAAGCGCCCCCTGTATTATTGGATAATCGTCATTTTGTTGTCGGTTCTTACGTTTTTAATGGTGTTTATCTCCCGTTGGCAACGACTGTATCATCAACCTGCATTATCTATATCCGAGACGGAAACACTGTATGTATCCCGACCCACCGATATTCAAGCGTTGACCACTCGTCTGGATACGTTGGATTGGCTTCCAAGAAAGGATGAGATGATGTGGGCGAGTCGAGTTCTCGGATGGAAGAACTTTCGAAAGGGAAGGTATGAGCTCACCCCGGATATTAATTACAATGACTTGATGGAGAAACTCGGCAAAGGTATACAGGATCCGCAGGAGATCACTGTTCTGCCGGGCACGGATTTGGAACGATTTAACCACCGCCTGGCTCGTCAGTTTGCTTTCGACAGTGCGGCTGTAAGTCGATTATTCCGCGATTCCACCTACTTGAAAGAAAAGTCGCTCACTCAACAGGAACTTTTTGGTCGGATGCTACCGGATACGTATCAGTTCTATTGGACCGAATCACCGTCCGGGGTGATTGACGAAATTTTGGCTCATTTCCGGGAGAAGGTGGAGCAGAACTTCGATGATCGTTTACATCAGGTTAGATTTGAACTCAATGAGATTGTCACGCTGGCTTCTATTATCGAGTGGGAGGCGAACAAGGAAGGGGAAAAAGATGTAATAAGTGGTTTATATTGGAACCGCCTGGATCGCGGAATGCGTTTGCAGGCGGATCCCACGGTCTTGTATGCCCTGGGGGAACGCCGACGCCTCTATTATAAAGATTATAAAATTCAACATCCCTATAACACCTATATCCATGACGGATTGCCACCGGGTCCCATCACCAATCCAAGCCTGAGTTCAATACGTGCGGCGCTATCTCCGGCTCAACACGATTATCTGTATATGGTGGCTACGCCCGACGGGGAGCATTTGTATTCAAAAACATTTGAAGAACACAAGCAAAAAAGCCGTGAGTGGAGAAAGTGGATACGGGAGCAATACCGGCTGAAAAGGGAACGGGAAGCGGAAGAAAATAAAGGGACCAGGTAAACTCGCCGGCCCCAAGACCAAACGCAAAATTGCTAAACCGTAAATCCTGGTAAGTACAAAGCGAAGCCTTACCCACGAAGTGCACCGAGCGTCAGCGATTTCCGGGTTGGGAGAAATCCAATGCCTGGGAAAAACTGCTTACTATGGCATACCAGCTCTACGGCCACCTCGCGACAAAAGAAGATGAAACATCGCCCCCCTTATGAAGATCACTTTTCCAGCTCGATCTTCTTGATTTCGATCTCTTGATTAATTTGCTCTCCACGAAAGTGAATGGGACCGGTAAGCCCTTCATAAAGGGGATTGTTTCTAAGTTTGTTTCTTAGCAAGGAGGGGTTGCCGACTTTATTCAGCGTCTTGAGTAACAGGTCAGCCGTATCATACCCGATATAGGAGAATTTGGAGGGGGGCGTTCCAAAGCGGTTTTTGTAGGATTGATCGAACTGCCGGTATTGACTGCTGTCGGCCGTTAAGGGGTCGGATTCCGGGTAATACATCTCAAAATTCCGGATTCGTTTATCATTCATATCGTACGCTCCCCATCCGGCAGAACCCAACAGCGTGGCATCGGAATTGGCAGCTTCCAGATCAGTCATCAGTAAATCGATCAATGTTGAAGCAGCCTGTCCGGTGAAGGGAGCGTAAATGGCATCTACGTCCAGTTTTTGTATATCTTCTTTTTCCCGGGTTTCCTCATCTGCGGTAAAATATTTGCTGAAGTCGCTCAAATCATAGCCATTAGCTTCAAAGTCATCCACATAGAAATGGGATATTTTGGCTCCAAGTCGTTCGGCCTGATCCCGAAATGCAAAAGCTGACTCATAACCCAGGGCATTCTTTTGTGCAATGACGGCCATGGTGTCTAGTCCGAGATTTCGGACGGCAAATCGAGCCATTTTTCGTCCCCGAACAGCAAAAGTGGGATTCAATTGAAAAACATAGGGATTATGAAGGTTCAGGGTATCCGAGTTGGCCAGGGGCGTTATCATCGGAACCTCGTGCTGCTCGGCTAATTCCGCCATTCTATAGGCTGATTCGGAGAAGAGGGGACCAATAATGACATCTATGGGATAGGCCCAGATTAACTGATTAAATACGGCACCTGCCCGTGAAGTTTTTTGCGTCGTGTTACGGTGCCTTATAAAAACTTTTCGATCGGGGTTGCGCTTGTTATAATCCTCTGCAGCAAGAATAATGCCGTTGTACAATCCTCTGGTAACATTGAATTCAGCTTCGTCAGGACTAAACAACGGCAGGGCTACTCCGATTTCGTAACTCATTCCTTCCGGAGGGGTCAGGGAGTCATCCGGATTTTCATACTTCCTTGCGTATTGGGCGGAATCAGAGAGGACCGATTTAATATGGCTGATCTGTAATGGAGCTTGTGAGGAATCGGATAGATACGGTTTTAAGCGTTGGAATAGAGATGCCATGGTTGGATAGTCCACACGGCCGATTATCGACTCCAGCAGATCCAATCGGATGGCAGGATCGGCAACTGAAGAAAATACCTCCTTTTGCTGGTCCACCGTCAAATAGGAGAGGACTGATTTATAAAAATCTTCAGAAGTTTTCCGAAGGGTGGACCCAATCTCGTTGTGTTCCTTGGTCTGGTGAAGCAGCCGAACGACCTGGTCAAACTGTTTTAATTGAAAGGCCACCAGGGATCGCGTGTATTGACTTTCCAGATATATGTTAGCCGGAGCGCTTTCAGAAATGGAGCTCAAATACGATTGAGCATCAAAATAAGCGCCCGCTGCATAAAAACTCTTGCCTGCAAAAAGACGTGCTTCGGCCGAGTTAATTTGAGAAAAAATCCGGGCTGCTTCTGAATATCGGGCATTTTCGTAAAGTTCCAGCCCTTCTCCAAAAGTGGTGTCGGAGGATGATTGGGCCAGACCATTGAGGCAAGTTGCAGACAAAAGTCCGACGATCAATAAAAAACCGCTGAAAAGAGTGGAAAGTTTGGTTGTGTATTGCTGTTTTGTGAAAGCTGACATAGCACCTAAACTCGTGGAAAAGGCTGTGTATAAACTATTATTCCCATTCAATGGTAGAAGGAGGTTTTGAACTAATGTCATATACGACGCGGTTGACTCCTCGAACTTCGTTTATAATGCGATTCGAGACTTTTGAAAGAAACGAGTGGGGTAAATGGGCCCAGTCCGCCGTCATGCCGTCCACGCTCGTAACGGCCCGCAGGCCTGCCGTAAATTCATAGGTTCGTTCATCTCCCATAACGCCTACCGTTTGTATAGGCAATAGCACGGCAAAAGCCTGCCAGACTTCATCGTATAAGTTCTGCTCTTTTAATTCATTGATAAATATATGGTCAGCTTCCCGCAGCATCTCCAGTTTGTCTCGATCAACATCTGAAATCACCCGAATACCCAGTCCGGGACCGGGAAAGGGATGGCGTTTGAGAAAGTGTTCCGGGATACCGAGCGCTGCACCGACCTGCCGGACTTCGTCTTTAAAAAGTTCTCGAACCGGCTCTATCAACTCGAGGTTCATTTGATCGGGCAGACCGCCGACATTGTGGTGCGATTTAATAGTGGCCGAGGGACCCTTAAAGGAAATGCTTTCGATCACATCCGGATAGAGGGTTCCCTGGGCCAGGTACTTATAAGCTTCGTCATCGGCTATCGCCTCATCAAATATATCGATAAATGTATTACCAACAATCTTGCGTTTTTTTTCCGGATCAAAAACGCCTTCCAAACGGTCCAGAAATCGGTCGGACGCATCAATGCCCTTCACGGGTAAATTTAGATCTCTCTGGTAGAGATGTAAAACATCCTCGAATTCATTTTTGCGTAAAAGACCATTGTCAACGAATATACACTGTAACTGATCTCCGATGGCCTTGTGCACAAGTGTCGCCACTACCGTGGAGTCTACCCCGCCGGAAAGGGCTGCGAGGACTTTATGATCCCCCACCTGCTGACGGATACCCTCCAGTGTTTCCTCGATGAAGGACTCGGCCGTCCAGTCACAATGAAGATTGCAAATTTCTAGCACGAAGTTTTCGATAACTTTTTTACCATATACCGTATGGATAACTTCGGGATGAAACTGAACTCCGTAGATCGGTTTCTCGATATGTCGAACGGCTGCGGTTTCGGCGTTTACGGTGTGGGCGATGACTTCATAGGAGGGGGGGAGCTCTATAATTTGATCACTGTGTGACATCCACACGACCGTTTCGGCCGGAATGTCCTTGAGCAAATCGCTGCCGTCATCCACTATAAGTTCGGAGCGGCCGAATTCACGCTTGTCAGCTTCTTCCACGCAACCGGGCCTTTCGCTGTGGGCAAGTAGTTGAAGGCCGTAACAGATACCCAGAATGGGGACCTCCCAGTCGAAAATATGCGTGTTGAGGCCGGGGGCATCCTCCTCATTGACGCTGCGGGGTCCGCCGGACAGGATAACGGCGTTCGGCGGCTGTTCGTCCATCGGGGACAGATCCTTGTTGAAGGGATGGATTTCACAATATACGTTCAACTCACGGAATCGCCGCGCTATCAACTGGGTATATTGAGATCCATAATCCAGGATCAGAACCCACTCGTGATGTCGGATCTTCATAAAAAATGGGGTGAAAAGAGTAAAATATTTTGCACTTTCCTTATAAAGGGAATGATAAAACGGATATCAGGCAATTATTTCCTGATATTCATCTACGGAAAGTAAGTCGTCAAGCTCTGAATCGTCAGACATTTCAATCTTAACCATCCAGCCGTCGCCGTACGGATCATTATTGACGGCTTCTGGTTCATCCTCGAGTGATTCGTTGATTTCACTGATTTCGCCGCTGACGGGTGCATAGAGTTCCGAGACTGTTTTTACGGCTTCAACCGTCCCGAATACGTCGTCTTTTTCGACTTCCAGGCCTTCTTCTTCAAGCTCCACAAATACAATATCCCCCAACTCGCCCTGGGCAAAATCCGTGATGCCGATCGTTGCCGTACCGTCGCCGTTGTCTCGTACCCATTCATGTTCGCTTGTATATTTAAGATCTTCTGGAGTTTCCATAGTGTCTATTTTTCTTTTTGCGTAGTAAATTGAAATGAGTTTTCCAGATACTTCGTGTTATGTGTACCTTCTTGAAACCGCTCGTCATCCATCAATTGCAAGTGATAGGGTATGATGGTTTTGACTCCTTCCACGATGAATTCCGATAGAGCCCGGCGCATCCGACGTATGGCGCTGGGCCGGTCGGGTGCTCTGACAATCAATTTGGCTACCATGGAATCGTAATGCGGTGGAATTCGATAGCCGGCGTAAGCGTGAGTATCCAACCGAACACTGTGTCCGCCGGGCGGGTGCATCACTTCTATCGTACCTGCGGTGGGCCTGAAATTCTTGGCTGGATCTTCTGCATTGATGCGGCATTCGATGGCATGTCCCCGCATTTCGAGGGGTTTGTCTTTTAGCTTTTCCCCCGAGGCAACGCGGATTTGCTCTTCAACAAGGTCGTAATCGGTGATTTCCTCCGTAACCGGATGTTCAACCTGGATACGGGTGTTCATCTCCATAAAGTAAAATTTGTGATTTTTATCGACCAGGAATTCGACGGTACCGGCTCCCTCGTAATCCACGGCTTTAGCAGCATTTACGGCAGCATCCCCCATTTTTTTGCGCAACTTCTCATCTACAATGGGAGAGGGGGCTTCCTCCAGGACTTTTTGATGCCGCCGTTGAAGCGAGCAGTCTCTTTCCCCGAGGTGAATCACGTTCCCGTATTGATCGCCCAGCACCTGTATTTCCACGTGGTGCGGGTCCTCGATATATTTTTCGATATAAACCGAGGGATCATTGAAGGCTCCCTCTGCCTCGGTGCGGCACATTTCGTAACTTTTTTTCAAATCGGATGGTTCGTGCACCACTCGCATTCCGCGTCCACCGCCGCCGGAAGAGGCTTTAATGATGATGGGATACCCGATTTCTTCCGCCACTTTTTCGGCTTCTTCAAGCGACTCA
This sequence comes from uncultured Balneolaceae bacterium, assembly GCA_964421495.1. Taxonomy (GTDB): domain Bacteria; phylum Bacteroidota; class Rhodothermia; order Balneolales; family Balneolaceae; genus CAJXOW01. The sequence continues at coordinate 47,498 of CAYQXO010000001.1, forward strand.
ACATCTCCTTCACTGCCGGGAAGGATAGGGACCCCGCTTTCCTCCATGGTGGCTTTGGCAACGGATTTATCTCCCATCGAGGCAATCGCATCGGCCGAGGGACCGATAAACTTCAGATCGTGTTCGGCGCAGATGCGGGAAAATTCGGCGTTCTCCGAAAGGAAACCGTATCCCGGATGGATGGCTTCGGCATTGGTTATTTCGGCCGCCGCGAGAATGCTTGGGATTTTCAGGTAGCTTTCGCGGCTCGAGGGGGGACCTATGCAAACGGCCTCGTCGGCGAATTTTACGGGGAGACTGTTTTCGTCGGCCGTCGAATAGACCGCAACGGTATTAATCCCCATTTCCTTACATGTTCGGATGACTCGAAGGGCAATTTCTCCCCGGTTCGCAATAAGTATCTTGTTGAGCATGAAACTGATAAATTACGGTGAATTACTTTTTCTCAATTTTGAACAGTGGCTGTTCAAATTCCACGGGCTGGGCATCTTCCACCAGCACCTCCTTTATTACGCCGGACTTCTCCGACTCAATTTCGTTCATTATTTTCATTGCTTCCACGATACATACGGTCTGGCCTTCTTTCACTTCATCTCCCACTTCAATAAACGGATCGGAATCCGGGGAGGGGGAGCGGTAAAAGGTTCCTACGATAGGAGAGGTGATCGTTTCAAATTGTTCCTCTTCCGCAGTTTCCTCCTCGGTCGAAGAAGCCGACGGCTGATTACTATCCTGTTGTTGAACCGGGGGAGTAGCGGGTTGTTGTTGCGGCTGCGGCTGGGCCGGAATTTGATACTGCGGTGGAATTGCGGCATAGGCCGCCTCCTGATGATCCTGTTCGGCCTGCTTCTTCACCTTTATCTTAAATTCCCCTTCCTCTATCGATACCTCGTCTACGTCACTATCGGCAATCAGATTCAATAAATTTTCTACAAGTTTGAGATCCATAATTAGTCTGTCTTTACGCGTTCAATGTATTCGCCGGTTCGAGTATCTACCTTGATTTCCTCATCACGTTCTATGAATAGAGGCACCTGTACAACGGCTCCTGTTTCCAACGTGGCCGGTTTACTGCCACCCTGAGCCGTATCCCCCCGCACGCCGGGATCGGTTTTGACAACTTTGGCATCAATTTGTGCCGGGGGCTCAGCATAGAGCACTTTCTCATTGTCAACGTCAATCATCAAGGTACAAACTTCACCGTCTTTGATAAATTCGGTCTTTTTAACCCGGGCTCTTTCCAGGGGAACCTGTTCGTACGTTTCCTGGTGCATAAAGAAGAACATGTCTTCTTCGGCGTATAAAAATTGGTAAGGGTGACTCTCCACCCTTACTGATATCAATTTTTCGCCGGAACGGAACGTTTTATCCAGGGTCTTTTCGTTGACAACCCCTTTAAGTTTGGTGCGAATAAAAGCGCCGCCTTTCCCGGGCTTTACGTGCTGAAAGTCGTCAATGGTATATAACTCACCATCCAGATCTATCGTGAGACCATTGCGAATTTCGGATGTATCGATCTTTGGCATAGTTCTATAATGTAAAAAGATTCATAAAACCGGAAAAATAACTTCCGTTCTGAAAGTGAATGGAGCCTTAAAATAGAATTTATATTGCTAAAATCACTTAAAATGTTCCAAACAGGGTGGAAACCAGGTTGTAGAGTATCGCAAGGGGGGCGAGCACCTTGATAAAAACGGGCCAGGCTTTGCGGACGATTGATTTTTCGAACTGATCGTAGCCTACCTCCAGTTCGGCCATGGCATCCTGGGGTCCCCACTTGTATCCGACGAACAGACAGATCAGGAAACCGCCCAGGGGAAGACCTATACTGCTGAATATCAGGTCAAGGGTACCGATTAAACTAATATCAAATGAAATGAACAGGGATACGAGCAGTATGCCCGAACCGACGCCCATGGCCGCCTTCTTCCGCTGAACTCCGTGTTCGTCGATCGCATATGCCGTTACGACCTCTAAGAGGGATATGGTAGAAGTAAGGGCCGCGATAGACAAAAGCAGAAAGAATCCCACCCCGAAGACCATGCCCCACATGCCTCCGATATTATGGAACATGTTGGGCAAAACCTGGAAAATCAGGGCCGGACCGGCTTTCAATCCTCCTCCTTCGAAGATCGTAATTCCGTTGCTTTGAGCGACAAACATGGCGGGTATAATGAGCAGACCGGCTAGAAAGGCGATACCGGTATCAAATAACGTTACATAGGCCGCAGCTCCCGCAATATTTTCTCGTTTCGGGAGGTAGGAGCCGTACGTGATGATAGCTCCCATTCCGAGGGACAGGGAGAAGAAAGCCTGTCCCATAGCGGCAAAAATAACCTCCGCATTGATTTTTGTGAGGTCGGGAGTCAAATAGCGGGACAACCCTTTGGCGCTTCCTTCCTGCGTCAGTACATAACCGATCAGAATTATAAGAATCAGAATTAACAGCGGCATGAGGGTTTTGGTGGCTTTTTCGATACCTTCGGCCACGCCCCCGGTGATAATGGCGATCGTCGCGCTCATGAATAAAACAGAGAACAGCGCATTATTGATACCGTGGCTGGTATCCCCGAACCAGTTGGACAACTCGGCCATACCCATGAAGTGGAATAATTCTTCAAAAACGTAACTAAAAGTCCATCCGGCAACTACCGTATAATAAGAAAGAATCATGATGCCGCAGAGAACGCCCCAGGCACCGATGAGCATATAGAGTTTATTATCACTGGCCAGAAATTTAAAGGCTCCCACGGGATTTTTCCGACTATTTCGGCCGATCGACATTTCAGCCATCATAACGGGATAGCCAATGAGAAAGGCAAAAACCAAATAGATAAGTAGGAAAACTCCACCCCCGTGCGATGCGGCCTCGGTGGGAAAGCGCCAGATATTCCCTAAACCGACAGCAGATCCAGCCGCTGCAAGGATAAATGCAAGTTTGCCACTCCAGATACCTCGTTCTTTTGTCGCTTCAGCCAACGGTTACTCCGGTTTTGATTCTGAGTTATGCCTTTTCTTGTCCGGCATTCAGTCGGTATTTTCACTACAATTCGGTATGTCCGACAGACTGCCTGGGTTTCGCTAAAATATTTTATGGCCTCTTTTATTGCAACTATAAGCAATTATTTATTGTATAGCATGCCGTTACAATATTTATCTGATTCAGTCGTCCCCCGCTCGCTTACGGCAGACCATTCCCGTTGAGGGAGCTAGTTTATAGGACTCACGAACCTCCCCCAGCGTATCGGTGCCGGCTTGCTCGGCGTTGGCCACTATTTGCCAGGTTCCGCCGGGAAGATTTCCGCCATTTTTTTCCTCATTATTACCATTCAAGGCCACAAAATAATCGTAGGGATCATTGGCCGAGTTACCTTTAATGGTAAAAGCAAGGTGAAAGGGATCTTCCGTTTCCAGAAAGTCGATATGGTCTTCATCGGAATTACGCAGGGCGGGGGCATTCTTGCGTAATTTAATCAGTCCCCGGTAGTAGGAGACCAACGCTTTATTGATTAACAGTTCCTCGAAATTCAGGTGATTGGTGTCATTATCCTTGTTGTAACTATCGTGGTCAATTTTACCGATATCCGGATCTCTGGCATGGGAATCGGCAATTACTTTGGAACGCCCCCATTCCTGTCCCTCATGTATCATGACACATCCCTGCGAGACGAATAGGAATAGGGCCCCCAGCTTGGCCATTTTCATTTCCTTCGAGCTGAATCGAAGATGATTCTTTCGATTCTGCACTTTTCGCTGGATAAGTTCCGGATCCTGGTTGATACGGATAAAATCTCCAAGGGTGTATCCGTCATGGGATTCCAGGTAATTGACACTGTGTTCGGATGTATTGAACAGTCCGTTGGGCCGATGTTCGAGCGTGCCGAGCACTAAATTTTGAAGAACCTCCCGGCTGGTTTCATATTGCCAGTTTCCCGTCAGGAAACCGGGATCATCAATAGGGTGCGAACCTTTTACACCATTGCGAATCTTGTCGTTCCATGCTCCGATTTCGCGGTCAGAATACCCGTTTGGATCGTAATGAGGTCCCCAGGGTTCGGCAATTAAAATGGCGTTTGGATTGATGGAGAGGGCCTTGCTGCGGATGGTCTCCATGGTTTCCCAGTCGATCAGCGGAGCCAGATCAAATCTGAAGCCGTCGATGTGAAATTCCTCCATCCAGTAGGCAATCGAATCGACGATGAGTTTACGGGCCATGGGGGACTCCGTTTTAAAATCGTTGCCGCAGCCGCTGTGTGATTCGAAATTCCCCTGTTCGTCGAAACGAAAATAATAGGATTTGTCAATATATTTTAGTGGATTGAGATCATACTGGGAAACGTGATTGTACACTACATCCATGATGACGGCGATTCCCTCGTCATGCAAGGCCTTGACCATATCCTTAAATTCCCGGATCCCGTCTTCCTGCAGGCCGTTGACCTCTCCCGGACCGATACTGCCCGACTCGGCAAAACGGGCTTCCGGAGCGAAAAAGAAGGAGGTCATATATCCCCAGTGATTTCTCTCATAGGGATTCCAGTGATTACGGACTCCTTCTTCCGTTGTCTTCTTAAAAGGGGGCTCAAAATAGGCGTAGTTCTGAAGCGGTAAAAATTCCACTGCATTCACGCCCATGCGTTTCAGGTGAGCAATTCCACCTTCCTGGCGGAGATCGGTGAATCCTCGATACGTGCCGGGCCGGGAGCACTTTGCAGATGGATGAAAGGTCATGTCCTTGAGATGAGCTTCGTAAATGATAAGATCGGAAAGGTTATCTATCTGGATGAACTTATCGGATTCCCAGTCGTAGGAGAGGTCGACTATTTTGGTAAGCGGTTCCTGGCGATGATCGTTACGATGAGAAACCCACTTACTGTAGGGATCTGCGATGACGGTGTCTGCAGACATGAAATCGGCCGGTCCATCTTCGGGCGAATTTATATCGTAACCGTAATAGAGACCGATTAGATCTTTTTCTATGCAAACGTACCACCAGCCTTCCTCGTCCCCTGTCATTGTAACCGAGCGGGGATTATCACTCTCGTACTCGTCGAAAATCATCAGGTTAACTTCCGGGGATCGCGGACAGAATAATTTGAAAACGGTTCGTTGCCCCGTAAACGTTACGCCGGGTTGGTAGGTAGCATGATCAATATCATGGGTAATATCTTCCTCAGAAACAGGATGAACAGGGATAGTCATGTATGAGTAAAAGCTGAACGATTTTAAAAGGGATGAACAAGTAAGATTAACTTATCTGACTTCCGGGCTCGGCATCGGTTTCGAGAAAATGGAAGTTGTCTTCGGTATCCTGGGCCATCAGGATCATACCCTGGCTTTCAACGCCCATCATTTCTTTGGGGGCAAGATTTGCAACCACCCCGATTTTACGTCCCACGATTTCATCGGGATGGTATTGCCTGGCGATACCGGCAACCAGGGTCCGTTTTTCAAAGCCGATATCCACTTCAAGCCTGAGCAGCTTGTCGGCTTTGGGAATGGGAGAGGCATTTACAATTTTTCCAACGCGGAGATCCAGCTTGGAAAAAGTGTTGAAGTTAACTTGATTCTTCAAGGGCTCGTAGTGTTTTTGGTCCGGCTCAGCTTCTTGTGAGCGCTGCTTTAATTTATCGAGTTGTTTCTCGACTACCTGGTCCTCAATTTTCTCGAACAGTATATCGCCCGAATCTATCGTATGGCCCGGTTCCAGCATCTCCAGCCCTATATCGGTCCAATACGCTTCATCTTCCATTTGCAAGTAGGAGCGGAGCTGTTTCATCTTGGCGGGCATGACCGGGTCGAAGAGCACGGAGAGAGCCGCCGAGATTTGAAGGCATACGTGGAGCGTATTACCGCAATCCGACCGGTTATCCTTGCGGGTTTTCCAGGGTTCTTTTTCGGTAAAGTAACGATTGCCGATGCGAGCAAGTTCCATGGATTCGGATAACGCTTCCCGAAACCGGAAACGTTCGAATCGATCTTCTACTTCCCGTTTCTGCCGGTCAATCTGCTCCAGTACTTCCCGATCTCGTTCACCGGGTTGATCCAGGGGCGGAACCTGTCCGTCAAAATACTTGGTGGTAAACGTCAGCGTACGATTGATAAAGTTGCCGAGTACGTCGGCCAGTTCGTTGTTGTTTTTGCTCTGGAAATCTTCCCAGGAAAAGTCGGCGTCACTTGTTTCGGGTAAGATGGTGCCCAGGACGTACCGCATTAAATCGGGTTCAAATTCATCCAGGTATTCATCCAGCCATACCGCCCATCCGCGGGAAGTGGACAGTTTTCGTCCCTCGAGGTTCAGAAATTCATTGGCCGGGACGTTGTCCGGCAAAATATAGTCCCCGTGCGCCATGAGCTGGGCGGGAAACATGATACAGTGGAATACGATGTTATCCTTACCGATGAAATGCACGAGTTTGGTGTCACTGTCCTGCCAGTATTTTTTCCACTCGTCCGGTTTGCCCTTTGCTTCAGCCCATTCTTTCGTGGCGGAGATATATCCGATCGGGGCATCAAACCATACGTATAAAACCTTGCTCTCCATATCTTCGGCCGGGACCGGTACGCCCCACTTCAAATCCCGCGTTACAGCGCGATCCTCCAATCCCTGCTGCAGCCAGCTTTTGCATTGGCCGAGGACGTTGGATTTCCAGTCGTCTTGCTGGTTTAACCAATTTTCCAGTCGCTCTTGAAACTCGCCGAGAGGGAGGTAGAGATGCTCCGTTTTGCGTTTAACGGGTTTGTTGCCGGTGAGCGCACTTCGGGGATTAATCAGCTCGGTGGGGGAGAGAGAGGAACCGCAATTTTCACATTGATCGCCGTAGGCCTCTTCAAAATCGCATTTCGGACAGGTACCCACGACATACCGGTCGGGAAGGAACATATCGGCTTCTTCATCATATAATTGCTCCTCGGTTTTGCGTTTGAAGACCCCTTTTTCGTACAGGGTTCGAAAAAACTCGCGGGCCGTTTCATGGTGGACGTCAGAGCTGGTCCGTCCAAAATAGTCGAAGGAGATACCAAAGCGCTCGAAAATTCGCTTATTCGCCTGGTGGTACTCTTCAACCACTTCAGGAGGCGTTTTCCCGGACTGCTCGGCGGCAATTGTGATCGGGACCCCGTTTTCGTCCGATCCGCAGATGTATAGTATGTCTTCTTTACGGGAGCGTTTATAGCGCACATAGAAGTCAGCCGGCAAGTAAGCCCCCGCCATATGTCCCAAATGAATGGGGCCGTTGGCGTAAGGAAGAGCCGATGTTACTAATATTCTTTGATAATCTCTGGCCATATTCAAAAATCAATTGTTGTTAGTTTATACAAAACGGGACGCGATGAATTTAACACCTAGCTCGAACAAACCCAATATCGTCAGCTGTTTTTGGAGTTTCACCATTGTTTTTGCAGTAATCCGTATAGTACGGCGCCTACGGTTACCGAGATATTAAGCGAATGCTTGTGCCCATACTGGGGGATTTCTATGCATTCATCCGCGATTTCCAATATTCGATCATCGATGCCCGTAACCTCATTTCCAAATAATAAACACAAAGGTCGGGAGGATGAAGGAGTAAATTCCGGCAAGGGCGTGCTGTTTGTAGTCTGTTCAAGACCGATTATGCGGTAATTATGGTCATTTAAATATTCTACTACGGGTTCTGCCTCTTCCTGATGCCGCCAATCCACGTATTTTTCCGCCCCAATTGCGGTTTTTGTTATTTCAGACCGGGGAGGGCAGGGGGTGAAACCCGACAGCAGGAGTTCCGAAATGCCGAAGGCATCAGCCGATCTGAAGACAGCCCCTACGTTATGCAAACTTCGAATATTATGAATCCATACTTTTAAATTTTGAAGCAGGGAGGGAGGAGTTCTTGCTAAATTACGTTCGAGTATTTTTCGGGTGGTAAGTTTTTGTACTGACATCAAGTATTGTATATTTTTTGAATCACAGAAGCGAAAGCTTCCAATATTTTAAAGGAATATCCGTTGCTTTGCATGGAATAGTATTGTAACAATCGATATTAACGTTCACATTGTTTAATTAAAAGCACTGTCTAAAACCGTGAAAAAGAATTATCTGTCCAGGGAAGGTTACGAAGAACTCCGCGAAGAGCTGCATGAATTGAAGACCAGCGAGCGGAGGCGTATAGCCCAAACAATAGCGGAAGCCAGGGAGAAAGGTGATCTGAGTGAAAATGCAGAATACGATGCGGCAAAAGAAGAACAGGGGAAACTGGAAGCCCGTATTGCTGATCTGGAAAAAAAATTGGCCAACGCCCAGATTCTGGAAGAAGAAGACGTTAAAACAGATAAAGCCTATCTCTTGTCCACGGTCACCATCCTCAATAAAAATACGGACAAAGAGATGCAGTACAAGCTGGTCTCGGCTGACGAAAGCGATATAAATCAAAACAAATTGTCTATTGAATCCCCTATAGGAAAAGCGATCCTGGGACAGGAAGAAGGAGATGTTGTTAATGTTGATGTCCCGGCGGGAACACTGGAGCTGGAAATCCTCAGTATCGATCGCTGATCCTGTATAATTACTAATCTTTCACTTTTCATCGAGATAACTAAATGAAACTAGCTGTAATTGGAACGGGTTATGTTGGACTGGTATCCGGTACGTGCTTTGCTGACACCGGCAATGATGTGACGTGTGTTGATATTGACGAAGATAAAGTGGAGCAGTTGCAGGAGGGGAATATCACTATTTATGAGCCGGGGCTTGAAGCTCTTTTCAATCGTTCATTGCGTGAGGGGCGGCTCCACTTCACCACTCGGTTGGAACAAGCGGTGCGGGAAGCAGAAATCATTTTCCTTTGCTTGCCTACTCCGGCCGGAGCAGGGGGAGAAGCCGATCTTTCGGCGGTATTGAAAGTTGCTGGACAGCTGGGAGAAATTATTGACGAGTATAAAATTATCGTTAATAAAAGCACGGTCCCCGTGGGAACGGCTGACAAGGTTAGAGACGCCATCGCCGCAAAAACAGATGTGCCGTTTGACGTTGCCTCGAATCCCGAATTTTTAAAAGAGGGAGCGGCGGTGGAAGACTTCCTCAAACCCGAACGTATTGTGGTGGGCACGTCAAGCGATAAAGTAGCCCGTAAATTGAAATTGTTGTATGAGCCGTTTGTGCGGAGTGGTAATCCCATAATCATCATGGATCCGCGTAGTGCCGAGATGACGAAATACGCCGCAAATGCCATGTTGGCAACGAAGATTTCTTTCATGAACGAAATAGCCAACTTGTGCGAACGGGTGGGAGCGGATGTAGACAATATTCGAAAGGGAATTGGAACGGATAGCCGTATTGGCAAGCGATTTCTGTTTGCCGGTCACGGATTTGGGGGAAGCTGCTTTCCCAAGGATGTCAAAGCCATCCATCAGACGGCTGCTAACCATGGTTACGATTTTAGAATCATGGATGCGGTTATACGTGTAAATGATCGTCAAAAGTTAACCCTGGTACGAAAAATCAAGCAGTTTTACGGGGCCGACCTGTCCGGTAAAGTTTTTGGATTCTGGGGACTGTCTTTTAAGCCGGAAACAAACGATGTGCGTGAATCGCCCGCCTTGTATATAACCAAAGAACTGATCAATAGCGGTGCACGCCTGAAAGCGTACGATCCGGAAGCCATGGAAACTTTCAGGGAGGCGGTGGATCCGGAGATCAACGAGTCAATCAGCTATGAAAAAGACCAGGCCAAGGCTATCGAGGAGGTCGATGCCCTGGTTATTTGCACCGAGTGGAACGAATTCCGCCGGCCGGATTTGGAATCCTTCTCCGATTATATGAAAGAACCGGTAATATTTGATGGTCGGAATCTATACGATCTGGAACGTGCCCGTGAAGCTGGACTCCAGTATATAAGCATAGGCCGCCCCAGTATTAACGTCGAGCTGTAATTCACCTAAACCGTACTCCGTTATCATCCCGGTACTGGTTTGCAGATCAGAATTGTACGCCCGGCGAATTCAACGTTTAACAATTGATGCTCCATGAGGTTTTTACGTCAGGGAATCTATCTTCTCGCGCTCGCAATCGGGTTGTCCATCAGTTCAAACCCGGCTTTGAGTCAATCGACAGGCTATACCTATCAAATTGAAGCAAGACCCGATATATGGTATAATACCGTGGATGGGATACGGGTCGGAGGCGTGGTGGACGGCCGTGAACTGGCTTCCATAGAGAAAAGTTCCCACCAACTGGATCTGGGCGTTTGGTTGGGGACTCATTTGCCGGAGATGCCGATTTCCTATTATCTGAGCTTGAAAGAACCGATTCCCGCTATAGCCACACTCGGACAGGAAGCTTTTGTGGAAGGGATAAGCAGCGTGCGAACGGGGTATCAGCAGCATGGACTAGGGTTTTATAAACGATGGAAACCGCAGCGAGAGCGCAATCGCACTACCAGTTTTACGTTTAATCTCTTCGCCGCCCGGCGATTTGAAGTGGCTTATTTACAATACCCGCAAACCTGGCAGGAAGAATGGATTACGGCTTCGACGACTGGCTTGACGCTTCGTGACTTAGGCGCTCGAAAATCCTGGCAACTGTCAACCCGCGCCATGTTAAACTTCCCTCTTCAAACCGATTGGTTTGCCCGATTCAAGTCAACTTTTATTCATACTTACCGGATTGGAAATTTGTTCAGGCTCAATAAACGGGTTTTCCTGGGTATTGCTACCAGCCGAACGGCTCCCGAGTACCAGTGGATCCCTTCCATGGCTTCCCCCATACATTGGAATGAACGCGGCTTGTTCAGGGCACGGGGAACCATGCCGTCGAAATGGATGAGAAGCGGGCAGGTCCAGCCGGTTGGAGGTCCGCATCTTCGAGGTTATACGGACCGACATATTCAGCAATTGAATGCGGGTATTGCGCCACTTATTCAATCCATCGGTGCCGTTAACCTGGAATTTGAATTCCCCAATCCCGTTAACCGGGCCCTGAAAAATGTTCCGACGATACATAAGTTTACCCGCGTTTCCAGCTATTTATTCTGGGATGGGGGCACATCGCTGGGGTTGACGGAGTCCGAACTGGATCGGTTTCTGAGTAATGCGGGAGTGGGAATGCGATGGAGCTTTAATATTCCCGATTATTTGCACCAATCCCGCGGTTTTTTTATACGTTATGAGATACCGTTGTGGCTGTCTGTTCCTCTAAACGAAGAAGATGCCTGGCAAATTCGTCATCTTGTGGGCTTCGGAACCGTTTTTAATTTTTAAAGCCTATGACATGAACATTAACCTGAAAAACAAAATTTGCGGCAGGAAATTTTTTGCTATTGCTGTTTTTGCAATGGGCTTGTTCATGGTGTCGGTAACCTCGTGCACTTCTTCCCGATGGGTCGTACGCGAAATGGATGCCGTCGATCAGAATGACTACGAAGTCGTCGATTCCAAACCCTACCTCATGCAAAGCGGAGAACCCACCCCGGAAAACCCGGTTTTGGAATTATCCGCTTATGACCAGGTTACCTATCGTTACAAAGAAAAGATACAAACTGAGCGATATATACAGGAGTATAGGCCGCGATGGTTTTTTACGGGAGTCAGCTTAGCTTCTTCGGCACTCATATTCTATAGCGCCCATTCCGACCAGTTTGTTGAAGATTTATCGGGTCCCCAGTCCTTATTTTTTAACCTCGCGGGAGGTGCACTGGCCCTTGCTCCTTTCATAAGCATGAGACCGAAGGGAGAACCGATTGAGACCGGAGAAACACAATTAAAGCGGGTAACCGGATCGCGTGAAGTGAGCGAGAAGGAACAAACAGGAAACACGATAATAAAAAAAATCCGTCTCTCGCTTGTTCATAGTGGAGATAGCCTGATAAATAACCGGGAGATCAGGGTGCAGGACAATAAAATCAACTTGAATTTAGTGGAGCTTATAGATACCGGTTTATTTGACGGGGTTCGTGCAGATACGGTTGAACTTGCCGTTGGTTTCAGGGAGAGTACTTTTAGTTACAGGATTCCAATTTCAAAATTTCTCGTTCCTTACGCCCGGGTTTCAACTGATTTTTCAGAATTGCATAATTCTCCATCCAGCTCATCTGACAATATTCTCACCGATTTGGCTCGCAATAGTATGCTGGAATTTGTTGAAACCGTAGAAGAGGATTGGTACAGAGTGAAATTCGGTGTAAAGGATACGTATATCGAAAGGGAAGATGTAGAGTTGGTATGGCGATCAGCTTCATTTGAACAGCGCGAATCTATCGTTACGCTGGCCAATATACCGTTTGGAGATATCGATGTAGAGAGTAACGTACCCGTGTTAAACAGCTCGAGTCCAGAAGGTATGGGACTCATTATCTCAGGCGAAGAATATGAAAATAACCTTGGATTGCGAAAATATGCCCAGCGGGATGGGAGACTGATTAAGTTATACCTCGAACAAGCACTGGGATATCCCGCGCAGGATATCCATCATATCAGTAATTATAACTCGAACGATGAAATTAGTCGCCGCTTAGGACAGATTGAAGCCCGAATGCGGTCAGATACCAGCGAATTATTTGTTTTTATCAGCGGTCATGCCACTGTACGAGAGACAGAGGGAGAATATCATTACTATCTCGTCCCGACGGATCAAGAAAACTATCAGGAGACCGAAGAAACAAATTTACTCGATCTAGGGCGTTTATTAAGGCGGCTTAGCCAATTACCGACCCGCCAAACCTTGATAACGGCGGAGCTGGATTTTCACTACCAGGATCCGATGCTGCAAGATTCTGAAAATCTGGAGGTGATTAGACCGCTGGCCGCGATAGCACGTAATTTGACCGAGTATCATTCACGCAGTGCAGTTATTTTTTCTTCGTCCTTTGACCAATCACCCAACGTTTACTATCAAAAAGGGGGGCAAGACAAAAAGCACCGCATTTTTCCGTATTACCTGGCGCAATCTTTGCAGCTTCGTAATACCGAGATTGAAGATATTATGCAGTATTTGGAGAGAAATATTAACTATACGTCCCGGAAGCTTCATGACCTGCCCCAGAATCCACAGTTTTTCGGAAATGAAAATATTAATCTGACTACCCCGGCTGCTCCCTGATATGATTAATACTAAACAACAATAAAGCAGGGGAAAATTAGTTAATGTGACTTGCCGTGTTACAATCATAAATAGTGCTATTTTACGTTAGCTCTTATAAAATGTATGGATTGGTGCAATCAGGTTGTTATCATGTTCAAAAAATGTGTATATTTATCCTTTGGAAAGCTGGTATTTGGATTTAGTCTAAATAAGCGTAATAGTGGAAGTTTCGGGCGGCAAAACAGTGTGTGCAATTTCGGTATTTCTGAGCCTTACACAAGTGAAAAGCTTTAAACCGGTACCAGTTAAGCTTCTTTTTACTTAATCTGTCCAATTAAACCAACAAGATCCCAGTTTATGAGTGAGACGAAAACGTTAGAATCCACTATCGGCAGTGAATACAAATATGGATTCAGTACGGATGTTGAATATGAGGATTTCCCGAAAGGTTTAAATGAAGATATTATTCGGGAGCTGTCCAGCCGTAAAGGTGAACCGGAATGGATGACCGAGTTTCGGCTGAAATCCTATCGAAGGTGGAAAGATATGTCGGAGCCTTCCTGGTTTAATGCCACGTACGAGAGTCCCGATTTTGAAAATATTCAGTATTATTCTTCTCCGAAGCAGAAAGAGAGCAAGGAGAGCCTGGACGAGGTGGATCCAAAGATACGGGAAACGTATGAAAAGCTGGGCATCCCGCTGGAGGAGCAAAAAATGTTGTCGGGAGTTGCCGTTGATGCGGTTTTTGACAGCGTATCGATATTTACGACGTTTAAAGAGAAGTTGGCAGAAGCCGGCGTCATCTTTTGTTCCATTTCCGAAGCCATTCAGGATTATCCCGAACTGGTGAAAAAATATATGGGATCGGTCGTCCCGCCGAATGACAATTTTTATGCAGCCCTCAACTCGGCGGTGTTTTCAGACGGTTCTTTTTGCTACGTACCCAAAGACACCATCTGCCCGATGGAACTGTCTACCTATTTTCGGATTAATAACATGGATTCCGGACAGTTCGAGCGCACGTTGATCATTTGCGAGGATAACAGTCACGTAAGCTACCTGGAAGGCTGTACCGCTCCGATGTATGACAAAAATCAGTTGCATGCCGCGGTGGTTGAGCTGGTCGCCCTGGAAAATGCGGAAATTGAGTATTCCACAATACAAAACTGGTACTCCGGCGACGAAGACGGCAAGGGCGGTATCTTCAATTTTGTGACCAAGCGAGGTCTTTGTGCGGGAGACAATTCCAAAATCTCCTGGACCCAGCTGGAAACCGGTTCGGCCGTTACGCTGAAATATCCGAGCGTCATTTTGAAAGGTGATAACTCGATCGGCGAGTTTTATTCGGTAGCCGTTACAAATAAACGGCAGCAAGCCGATACCGGAACCAAGATGCATCACATCGGTAAAAACACCAAGAGTACGATCATTTCGAAAGGTATTTCAGCCGACCAGTCCAATAACAGTTACCGCGGTTTGGTCAGCTTTAGCAAAAAAGCGGACGGTGCCCGCAACTATTCGCAATGCGACTCGATGCTGATTGGCCAGGAATGCGGCGCTCATACGTTTCCCTACATAGAATCTGAAAACCCGACGGGCAAGGTAGAGCATGAAGCTTCAACCTCTCGAGTAGGGGAAGAGCAGTTGTTTTATATGCAGCAGCGCGGACTGGATGAAGATGACGCCGTTTCCATGATTGTAAACGGATTTTGTAAAGAGGTCCTGCAGGAACTGCCGATGGAGTTTGCCGTAGAGGCCGATAAATTGTTGGATATCAAGCTCGAAGGTAGTGTTGGATAAGAAAATTTTTAAACGACAGTAAAGGTTAATTTCAAAAATTAAATAAAAAGTGTTAGAAATAAAGAATCTTCACGCAATTGTAGCCGAAGAAGGAACCGAGATCCTGAAAGGTGTGGATCTGACGATTAACAAAGGAGAGATCCATGCGGTTATGGGTCCGAACGGAAGTGGTAAAAGCACCCTTTCAAAAGTGGTAGCCGGTCATCCCTCGTATGAGGTAACCGAAGGTGAAGTTATCTATGAAGGGGAGGATCTGCTGGAGCTTGATCCGGATGAACGGGCTCACAAAGGGATTTTCCTGGCTTTCCAATATCCCGTGGAAGTACCGGGGGTAAGCAATAATCGCTTACTTCGCGAGGCTTATAATACAATTGCCAAGGAACAGGGAGAAGAGGAGCTCGATCCACTCCAGTTCGAGGATTATGTCAAGGAAAAGCTGGAGCTGGTCAATATGAATCCCGACCTGCTCGACCGAAGCGTTAACGCCGGGTTTTCAGGAGGAGAGAAAAAGCGTAATGAGGTTTTCCAGATGGCCGTATTGAATCCCAAACTTTCTTTCCTGGATGAAACGGACTCAGGCCTGGATATCGATGCCTTGAAGACGGTGGCCAATGGCATCAATTCGATAGCCAACGAGGACAACGCCATCGTATTGGTTACTCATTATCAGCGGATTCTCGAATACGTGGAGCCCGATGCGGTTCATGTAATGATGGACGGCAAGATAGCCAAATCCGGTGATAAGCAGTTGGCCTTCAAGCTCGAGGATGAAGGATACGACTGGCTCGAAAAGGAAGTTCAGGTTAACGCACAATAAAATTCAACAATGAGTAACGCAGCAAAAGAAAACACCCTATTAAAAGATCTTCTCAAGTACCAAACTCATCTGAATGGCCAATCTTCCTTGCTGGAAAAGATTCGCAAGCAAAGTGCGGAAAAGGTCAGAAACACTTCTTTTCCCACGCCACGGGATGAGGATTGGCGTTTTACCAATCTCAAACCGTTAACGCGAGGCGAGGATTTTGTACCGGCTTTTGATGAAACGGCTGACTATCAAGCCTCGGATCTACGGGAATA
>CAYQXO010000002.1:0-22952 GCA_964421495.1 uncultured Balneolaceae bacterium
AGCAAAACCAAGGAGACATGCATAAAAAGAAACAGCAAATGATGGAAATGATGCAGGATTCGAGCATGCGATCCATGATGATGGAACACATGGCTCAACATCCGCAGATGAAACAGCAAATGATGCAACACATGATGCATAATATGACCATGGACAGTACCATGATGAAAAAACATATGCAAAAAATGCGGAATAATCCTGAAATGAAAGAGCGTATGCAGCAGCACATGCAAATGATGCAGTCCATGATGGATGGCAAACAAATGAATCACTCCGGGATGATGGAAAAAATGGAGGATTCTTCAATGATGAAAATGCATATGAAGTGCATGCATATGATGCAGGGAAATATGATGAACCAAGAAGGGATGATGGATCATGGAAACATGCACGGAAATTAGCCCTCATTCCCCGACTGATCGTATTGCAGCCGGGTAAACACGGTAACTATAAATATCAACGCCATGTTTTACAATCACCACTTTATCGGAATGCACTGGCTCTGGTGGATTGTGTTAGCCGTTGTAATCGTATGGATTGTTTTTTACATCTTTCCATATAGAGCTCAAACAGTTTACAAAGAGGACGTCCTGGACATTCTGAAAAAAAGATTTGCCCGGGGCGAAATTGAACACGAGGAGTATGAAGAGCGCAAGCATATCCTGAACAACGACTGAGACCCGGCCGTCCGACGGTCCTATTCCTCTGCCAGCGGGAGCTCGACTACGAATGTACTTCCTTTTCGCTGACCGTCACTGTAAGCGCGTATTCGACCGCCATAAAGCTCAACGATAGCCTTCACAAGCGGCAGTCCCAGTCCGCTGCCCGGCTGCTGCTGAACGCTGGATTCACTGGCCCGGTAAAAACGCTCGAAAAGGTGCTTCTTTGTTTCCTCATCCATGCCGATACCGGTGTCCGAAAGGTGTATTACCGCTTTTCCGCTCGACCGTTTCAACTGCAAATCAATATTCCCGCCTGCCGGCGTATATTTAAGCGCATTTTCCAATAAATTATTAACGACTTCTTCCACATATGCCCTGTGAGCTTGAATATGTAACTCCGGATCAATACTCACGTCCAAAGTGATATTCTTTTCACGGGCCGCCGCCTCATATTCATCGGCCACCGTTTTGACGGTTTGGCTGAAATTGAGCACCTCAGGCGGGGAACGATGTACCGATTCAACCCGGGAGAGCTGGAGCAACAGGTGCACCATTTCACTCATGCGACGAACTTCCGTCAGCATACGCTGAAGGGTTTGCCGGTATTCCTCCCTGGAGCGGGGCTTTCGAAGCATAACCTCAGCGTCGCTTTGCAGGGAGGATAGCGGAGTCATCAGCTCGTGGGCGGCATCCGAGGTAAAACGTTTTTCCCGCTCGAATCCTTTTTGCAGCCGGTTCAGCATCATATTAAAAGTTTCCGCGAGATCGGTAAGCTCGTCCCGTACCTGGTAATTAACGGGTATTCGCTTGCCCAGATCCGACGTCGTGATGGATCGTGCAGCCTCAATGATGGAGGACACAGGCGACAGTGCCCGCCGCGAGAGCCAATATCCCCCCATAATCGAAAAGGCCACGCTGATAGCTATCAAAACGAAAATATATCGCCTGAACCGGCTTACCTCCTCGTGAAGCGTCCACTCGAAACCGGTTACTTCCAACCAGCCGCACAACTCCCCATTGCCATCCTTGATAGGATAAAACAGGGTGCGCGCCGGCAAAGACTGCCACTGGCTGCTGAAGGAGTATTCGCGCGGCTCCTCCGGTATCCGGGGTTGGGTTTCCAGGGACTCATCCACCTCGGCGTAATTGGGGCTCTGGTAAATCAGGCGGTGATCCCGGTCATATAATCGTACGTACGTCCCATATTCCACACCGCTGTTAAGAGCCTCGTTTCTGCTGTATCCTTCCAGGTCGATGGAGAGCGTATCTTCCGTATCAATGAACGGAAGCAACTGCTCGGCTTCAAAGCGGAGATGGCGGTCATAATTGTGATGGATGGACTGGTGAAACGACTCGTATAAAAAATATCCGAACAGGCTGAGCATCAAAAACAGACTCAGCCCATACCAGAATGCCAGCTTCTTTGAAATGGAGAGCCGGTTAAAATAAGAGGCTATTTTTTCCAATGGAATCAGTTTGCCTGATTATTAATTAACTCGCCGTTTAGCCGATATCCCGCCCCGCGAATCGTCTTAATAACGTTGGTCCGGTCTTTAAAAATAGTTTCCTCACACTGTTCCAGCGACTCAGCCAGTTTTTGCCGCAACGTAGAAATAGTGGCCTCTATCGTATTATCACTGACGTACTCCGCCGATCCCCATACTCTTTCGGCAATCTGTGACTTTGAAAATACCGTCTCCGGTTCGTTGAGCATCAGCTCCAACAAGATAAATTCCTTCGGCCGCAGCGAGCGCTTGATGCCACAAATCTCCACGCGGTGTTTACGAACATCCAATTCTATGGGACCCGCAGAAATCGTTCCCGTATTGTTAATTTCCCCGGAACGCCTGCCCAACGCTCGTATACGGGCCAGCAATTCCTCAAACGAAAACGGCTTGCTCATATAATCGTCGGCCCCGGCGTCCAATCCTGTCACCTTGTGATCCAGGTCGCCGAGCGCCGTAAGCATCAACACCGGGAAATTTTGCCCCTCGGCCCGCCATCTTTCCAGAATATCCTTCCCCTCCCGGTTGGGCAGCCGCCAGTCCAGGATCACCATATCATAATCGTTGACCAGTCCCTGCAGCTCCGCTTCCTCCCCATCATGCATCACGTCCACGACATGTCCCTCTTCCTCCAGCCCGCGTTTCAGCGAATCCGCAAGTTGCGTCTCATCTTCCACTAAAAATATCCACATAGCAACATAATTAATGTTCGGTAATGATCATGCTCCAACAAAATAAAATACATGCGCCAATAATGCTTAAATGTTTATTCAGGATTCCTCCTCACGATTGAATTAACATAAACCCTATTCATAACGAGCCAAACCCACATTATTTGCCAGTTGGGTTTCGAAGAATTCTGCCGAGAATTTAAGGTTCATTTAAGGATCCGGGGAGTACATTAGGGGGAAATTAAAGAACCCGTTTACTAATCGACCGATCGAAAACCGAATCCAGCAATGAAGAAAAATCTTTTCCGAACGACCCTGGCAGGCCTAATCCCTTTTCTGCTATTACCCTATTTAATTCAGGCTCAACCGGCCGATTCGACCCTGGTGCTGGACGAGCTGATCCAGAAAGTGGTAACGCAGAATCCCGAACTCCAGTCTTCCCACGAAGATTGGAAAGCCGGTGAAACCCGTATATCCCAGCAACAAGCCCTGCCGGATCCCACGCTGGGACTCAATCTGATGAATATGCCCGTCAATAGTTTTGCCTTTGACCAGGAACCGATGACTGGCAAACAGATCTCCCTGATGCAAGCCTTTCCGTTCCCCGGAAAACGCAACCTGAAAGGGGAAATTGCAAAGAGCGAATCGGAAATGTATCTGCAGCAACACCGCGAACTCAAAAATCAACTCATTAAACAGATCCGGCAGGCCTATTACGATCTTTATTATATCGACCGGGCCCTGGCTACCGTGAACCACAACCGGGAACGGCTGACAGAGTTTGTTGAAATCGCTGAGACCCGCTACAGCGTGGGTAATGGACTGCAGCAGGATGTAATGAGAGCCCAGGTGGCCCTCTCCAAAATGATCGATAAAGAACTTAAACTGCAACAACAGCGCGAATCGACCCAGGCGCGAATCAATTCCCTGATCAATGAACCGGCGAATGCCCCGCTGGGCAAAGCAACCGCGCCCGAAATAAAATCTAATAACACTTCGCTCGATTCCCTGCTCCAGATTGCAAAACAGGAAAGTCCCCTGCTGGCCAGCTGGAAGACGGTTGTCCAACGCAGCGAGCAACAGGTTGATCTGGCACTCAAAGACCGCTATCCCGACTTTTCCGTGGGCGTTGCCTACACCCAGCGAAACCAACTAAAAAACGGGATGAAAGGCTACGACTTTCTCTCGGCGATGGTCAATATCAAACTTCCCCTTTACCACAACCGGAAGCAGGATCAAAATGTACAGCAACACCGCATTAATCGGTCATCCATGGAATATCGATACCAGAATGCAGAGCGGTCCCTCGAACAGCGCCTTCAGCAAACCCTGTCCGACGTCCAAAAAAATCAGCGACTGGTTGACCTATATGCAACCGGTATTATTCCCCAGGCCGAGGAATCACTCGAGTCATCGCTGGAAGGTTATCAAAATGACAAAGTGGATTTTCTCTCCCTTCTCGACAGTGAAATGACGCTGTTCCAGTTCCGGCTGGACTATCACCGCTTTCTCGCCGACTACCATAAGGCGGTTGCAGAACTCAACGCGCTGACCGGGGCCGAAATTTAACCTTTTTAAAAATAACAGATCCGAGGATCACCTTCATGAAAATCAAAAATATACTTCTATCCATCATCGTAATTGCCGGTTTTACCCTGGGCGGATACTGGTTTGGGATGCGATCGGGAGATACCGCGGCTTCCACAAGCCATACCGATGAAGAAATGAAGCATCAGGATACGTCTGCAACGGCAAAATCTGACACTTCCGATCAACAAGAACGCGAAATACTGTACTGGAAGGCCCCCATGAATCCGGACGAGATCTACGACGAGCCGGGTAAATCAAAAATGGGCATGGACCTGGTACCCGTCTATGCCGACGAAGCCACCGGTCCGGAGGGCATGGTCAAGATAAATCCAGTCGTGGTCCAGAATATGAATGTACGTACGGCCGAGGCCACTCAAAAGGATCTTTCGTCCACCGTAAACACCGTTGGCAGGGTGGAATACGATGAACGAAAACTCCATAACGTGAACACCAAGATTTCGGGATGGATTGAAGATCTTTTTGTGGACTACACCGGCAAAATGGTCCGCCGCGGACAACCGCTGTTCAGTATTTATTCGCCGGAACTGGTAACCACCCAGCAGGAATATCTCCTCGCTTTAAAAACGCGTGACAAGGTAGGGGCCAGCAGTTTTGAAACCATCCGTGCAGGAGGCAACAGCCTGCTGAAAGCCACCCGGCAGCGACTTGAAAACTGGGACATTCCAGAATCCGCAATCAAGCGGCTGGAACAGACCGGCGAAGTTAAAAAAGCCATCGAATTAAAAGCTCCGGCAGATGGCGTGGTTTTGCATAAAAATGCAGTGGCGGGCGAATATATTAAAGCGGGATCCAACGTCTATCGGATTGCCGATCTGTCCACCGTCTGGGTCCAGGCCAGCGTATATGACTATGAAGTTCCGTGGTTGCAAGAGGGACAACCGGCGCACATGGAGCTCTCCTACCAGCCGGGAAAAATGTACCGGGGAAAGGTGGATTATATCTATCCCACCCTCAATGAAAAATCCCGTACCGTACAGGTCCGCCTTGCATTCAACAATCCCGAACTCGCCTTAAAGCCCGGGATGTACGCCAATGTAAACATCCAGACGCGCCCCAAAGAAGATGCGACCGTCATCCCCAATGAAGCGATTATCCGCACCGGGGAGCGCAATATCGTATTCGTATCGAAGGGGGACGGCGCATTCGAGCCGCGGGAAGTAACCTTGGGTCGTGAAGGCGGCGAACGCAATAACGAAATTGAGATCCTTTCCGGCGTGAAGCCCGGAGAAAAAATCGTCACCTCCGCCCAGTTCCTGTTCGACAGCGAAAGCAGATTGCAGGAAGCCATCCAGAAAATGCTTAAACAGAAGGAACTCTCTGGCGAGGAGATGGATAGGGACCATAGAGACACCACCGCGGAGCCGGAACCGGTTCCCGCCGGTGACGCCGACTCTGTCGATCACTCCCAAATGGACATGTAACGCATCACAGAATACTCACTCGACAAAATTATCATTTAACGCGTTTAGAGACTTAAGCAATGCTACAGAAAATAATTGAATGGTCCGTCAACAATCGATTTATGGTGATCATAGCCAGCGTCCTTCTGCTGGCCGGCGGTACGTATATTATGTATCAAACTCCGATGGATGCCATCCCCGATCTGAGCGACGTTCAGGTAATCGTTTTTACCGAATATCCCGGCCAGGCTCCCCAGGTGGTCGAAGACCAGGTGACCTATCCGCTGACCACCACCATGATGTCGGTCCCGAATTCCAAAGTGGTCCGCGGCTACTCGTTCTTCGGCCTTTCCTTTATCTATATCATCTTCGAGGATAACACCGACATGTACTGGGCGCGGAGCCGGGTACTGGAGTATCTCAATACGGCAAAAGACAACCTCCCCGAAGGAGTTACGCCCACCCTGGGACCCGACGCTACCGGAGTGGGATGGGTGTATGAATACGTCCTCGACGGCGGAGATCAATACGATCTCCAGGAGCTGCGATCTATCCAGGACTGGTTTCTGAAATATGAGTTGCTGAGTGTGGACGGAGTCGCCGAAGTCGCCAGTGTCGGGGGACACGTCAAGCAGTACCAGGTAGAGGTGGATCCGGACAAACTGGTAGCCTACGATATCCCCCTTTCCAAGGTTAAAATGGCTATCAAGCGCAGTAACAACGACGTCGGCGGACGAATTTTCGAGATGGGCGAAACCGAGTTTATGGTGCGCGGTAAAGGATATATCCAGAACATCTCCAATATCGAGGCCGTGCCCGTCGGCGTGGATAAAAACGGCACGCCGGTGACGATAAAGAATGTGGCCAATGTGAACCTGGGACCGGATCTGCGGCGGGGTGTCGCCGACTGGAACGGAGAGGGAGAAACGGTCGGCGGCGTGGTCGTCATGCGATATGGCGAAAACGCCCTGGAAACGATCAATAACGTCAAGTCCAAGCTGGCGGAGCTGGAAAGCGGACTGCCGGAAGGGGTGACGGTTAAAACCGCCTACGACCGTTCCAGCCTGATTAACCGGGCCATAGCTTTTCTGGAAGATAAACTCCTGGAAGAAAGCCTGGTCGTTGCGTTGATCGTCATCATATTCCTGCTGCACTTTCGCAGTTCCCTAGTGGCCATCATAAGTCTGCCCATAGGGATCCTGGCAGCCTTTATAATTATGTATTTTCAGGGCATCAATGCCAACATTATGTCGCTGAGCGGTATCGCTATCGCCCTTGGCGCCATGGTGGATGCGGCCATCGTAATGGTGGAGAATGCCCACAAGCACCTGGAAAGGGATAAAGGCAAAAAAGGACACTGGAGGATCATTATCGATGCCTCCAAAGAGGTCGGGCCGGCCCTGTTTTTCTCACTGCTGATCATCACGGTCTCCTTTCTTCCGATCTTTGCACTGCAGGGTCAGGAGGGACGCCTGTTTAAGCCCCTGGCTTTTACCAAAACCTACGCTATGGCCGCGGCAGCCTTGTTATCTGTCACGCTGGTTCCCGTTTTAATGGGATACCTGATCCGCGGCAAGATCAAGCCGGAACACAAGAATCCGGTCAACCGATTCCTTATCTGGATTTACCGGCCGGTCATCAATTTTGTTCTTCGATTTAAATGGACCACCGTTATAGCCTCCGTTGTCATTCTGGCCTTGACGGTCTTTCCCCTGAGACAACTGGGGTCGGAATTCATGCCTCCCATCGAAGAGGGGGATCTTTTATATATGCCGACCACCGATCCGGGACTCAGTATCACCAAAGCCAAAGAGTTGCTACAGCAGACCGATAAAATCATAGCCGGTTTTCCGGAAGTGAAATCCGTATTCGGAAAAGCCGGACGCGCCCGGACCTCCACCGACCCGGCGCCGCTTTCCATGTTCGAAACCATTATTCAGCTCAAGCCCGAAGAAGAATGGCGGGAGGGAATGACGGTCGATAAACTGAAGCAGGAAATGGATCAGGCTATCAAAATACCCGGTCTGACCAACGCCTGGACCATGCCGATCAAAACGCGGATCGATATGCTTTCGACCGGCATCAAAACGCCCATAGGCATTAAAGTCAGCGGACCCGACCTGCAGGAACTTTCCGACCTGAGCCAGGATATCGCTTCGATCGTCAGAGACGTACCGGGGACCTTGAGCGTTTTCTCCGACAAGACCACCGGGGGGAATTACCTGGACTTCAACATCAACCGCGAAGAGGCGTCCCGCTACGGTCTTACCACCGGAGACGTCCAGGACGTCATTCAATCGGCTATCGGCGGCATGAATATAACGGAGACCGTGGAAGGCCGCGAACGGTATCCCATCAACGTACGATATGCACGCGAACACCGCGAAAACCTGACGGATCTCAAGCGTGTTTTAATACCCACTCCCACCGGAGCCCGGATTCCACTCGAATACGTAGCCGACCTGGAATTCCAAAAAAACGCACCGGTGATCAAAACGGAAGATGCCCGGTACTCGAGCTGGATCTATGTGGATCTGACGACCTCCGATCTCGGCTCGTACGTCAACCGGGCCCGGCAGACCGTTAACAACCAGCTGGACCTTCCCCAGGGCTACAGCCTTTCATGGAGCGGACAGTATGAGTACATGGAACGAGCCAAAAAACGCCTGCAGATCGTAGTGCCGATCACCCTGCTGATCATCTTCCTGCTGCTGTACTTTAACTTCAAAAATTTGCAGGAAAGTTTGATTGTACTGCTGACCCTGCCCTTCTCGCTGGTCGGCTCGTTCTGGCTTCTCTACCTGCTCGGCTATAATCTCAGTGTAGCCGTAGGCGTGGGAGCCATTGCCCTGGCCGGCGTGGCGGCCGAAATCGGGGTCATTATGCTCACGTACCTCGACAACGCCTACAACGAACGCAAGTATCACGACCGGATGAACAACCTTGACGATCTAAAAGCGGCCGTTCTCGAAGGATCGGCACAGCGTATTCGACCGATATTCATGACGGTCTGCGCCATCACCGGCGGTCTGCTGCCCATTATGTGGGGCCTGGGAACCGGGGCTACCGTCATGAAACGTATCGCGGCACCCATGGTCGGCGGCATGATCTCGGCGACGCTGCTCAGCCTGATCGTAATACCGGTCATCTATTACCTCTGGAAAAGCCGGGAAGTCAAGCGACTGCCCTCCGCCCCGGATGAAGATCAACAAATAACCCTTTAAAATGAGAGAAATTGTATGAATGAAGTCAAAGCTTTTATTCGAAAACGAAAAGCAGAGGAAGTCATTGACGGCCTGGAGGCAGAAGGATTCTGCTGCATGACCCTCATGGAAGTCATGGGAATTGGTCGCATGTCGGATCCCGATAAAACGCAACTTTCCGTCACCATTGCCGAACGTTACACCGATATAGCCAAGCTGGTCGTGGTTTGTGGCAAAGACGATACCGACCAGGTGATCGAAATCATCCGCCAGCATGCCCGTAGCGGCCAGCCGGGCGACGGTATAATATACGCGACGCCCGTTACCCATACGGTGCATATTCGTAGTGGCGAAACCGGGGACACCTTTTTACAGCATAAACGCGAGGAGTCCGGATAATTAAAGCCGGTTCCTGCAAATGCGCGGTAAACATGTAATATTTATAAATTTTTCCTTCAATTTTGTAAGCGAAATTGACGCAGTATCCATTAGATTACTTATACCTATTTACTTCCCCTGTATAGGTAGTTGTTGATTACCCACAACAGATGAACCCTGGTGAAACAGGGTTCATCATTTTTTTATTTTTTATTCATCAGGAACAAATCGTACATGTTCCCATAAACTCGCTATATATTCCCGCCTTTTATCTTCAAATCCGGGTTATTCTTCTCAATCGTTTTCTTCGTTATTCCGATCTGTTTCTTGTAATTATATATCGTTCCCGACTCCATCAAACCGTCATAAATCCGTTCCGCACGTGCCGGTCCGATACCGTTTAACTCCAATAGCTGTTGCACCGCTTCCTGTTTGGAATTGGCATCAAAGTCAATATGATCCGCCAATACGTATTCCTGCCTTGGTCTGGGATTAAGTGAATAATGGCTTAATTGACCATAATTAATATTATTTACAATATTCTCATTTAAAGTTTCTGTATTTCCTTCTTCATCCCTGACTTCAGCCTGGCACTCCAATTGGGTGGGCACATGCTGTTCGGCCTCCAATACGCTGGCCATCGTAAATGGGTCAACCTCCTCGGGCATTCCTCCCGGAAGTTCATCCGTATCCTCATTAACCAATATGCTGTGAGAGGACGGAAGGCTCCGGCCATATTTTGCCCGTACACGGAAGTTGCGTACATGTCCTTTAGTTTCCAGTCCTTTTGGATTTGAAACTTTGGATATCGTACCATTAACCGCTTTTTTTACAGGATTTTCAAAAATGCTTTTATGATCCGCATTGGCCTGTTGAGTCAGCGGCGTCAGGTTGGACCAGGTATTGCCGGGTCCTCCAAGATTTTCGTTTAACAGGTGTCCCTTCACATAATAGGCGCCTCCCCCTTTTCTTCTACGGTTGATAGCCTCAAATTCCGGCGTGTTGGAGACCGAGGGCGGCGACCCTTTTTCATGCGGCGCCTGTAAATAAGCAACGCGTGCCAGGGTACCGAATCCATTTCGCAGCGGACCATAAACGGGAGGTGTATTGGTTCCGCCATCAGCACTCAGTGGCAGTTCAGCCGTTTTATCCACCAGCTCGTCCATCAGGTTATTAATACGCGCACCGTGATCCTCTTTTTCGTCCTCGTCAACGGATTTACTCTTTTCCTGTTCAATTTCCTGCACCTTGGCTTTTGCAGGCTGTATATCTTCCTCGGTAAGATCGTGGCTTCCCTTTAACGAATTCAGATATTGAGCATAGGGTTTGGGTTCCGAAGCAATAATGAGTTGAGCGGAACGTCCCGAGCCCTCGAAATATACCTCATGCTTTTCATTATCTTTTGTCCGCACCTCCTTACGACGTTTCCACCAACTTTTTATACTGCCGGCTACGGACCTGCCCATATTAACGATGGCACCCCCCACCTTCATCGCTTTGTCGATAAGCCACTCAATAGCCTTATCGACTTTAACCTGAACGGCATCAATCATCTTGCGTATTTTCTTACCGAGGCCTCGCAATCCCACCTGGTTGGCCAGAAATCCAATGGCAATGGGGACCCCTTTCGACAGTGCCGACTCCACCTTCTTGGCCGCCGGTGCCAGGTTGCCGCGGGCAATGGCCGCAATTCCGCCCACAAACCGATTCACCATCTTCAACATTTTGGTAGCATAGGCCATCGCACTTTGAATCGCCCTGTATATAGCTATAAAGCTATTTACCACGGCCATTACTCCACTCGGATCGAGCATACTCAACAATTTGGCGCTGACCCGCTTGATGACTTTTTCCATAATCCAGGATTTCACCTGCTCGAAGACAAGATTCCACAGGTTGCTTATTTTTTCCTGCACATACTCCCAGATGGCCACGGGTCCGCGCTTTACAACATCCTTGACAAATGCCCAGACGCCTTTCAGCTTTTCCATAAACCCGCGGATCTTCTCCATCTTCTCGCGGCCGATCTTCTCCTCTATCTTGGCAAAAATCTTGTCTTTGGTAATGCCAAGGATCTGCACGACCAGGCCAAAAATGGATTTCAAACTCAGATCCGGCGGCGGCTTGATTCCCGCCTCCTCCAAAGTACCGAACAGCCAGTCGGTAAGTCCATCCATCAGGTGGGAACCGATATTCGTGAAGAACTGCTGGAAACCCTGTTTAAGTCCACGTAACAGATTCTTAATAAAGCCGATCGGATCCCGCTTGATCATTCCGAATGCCGCCGCGGTACGTTCGATTATACTGCTGACAAGATTGGTGGGGAAATTCATGATCTTGAGCATGATCTCCACCACCTTTCTAATGACCTCACCGACAAAGTTTATAATTCGTCCGATAGGCGGTCTGAACAAATTCACAATATCCCGGAAAGCCTTTATCGGCTCCATCAAGGCGTCGATCGTCAACCGGTCCCAGACCGACTTGAACAATCCCACAATAGTTTCTTTCGTAATATTTAGCCGTTCCACGGCCCCCTCAATCCAGGAAATCAGTCGGGCAATGGCCCCGCTCTCCTTAAACTTTTTGAACTTCTCGATCCCATTTTCCATCAGGCTGAAAAAGCCCCGGATAATTCTGGAAGGTGTACGAGGGACGTCCCTGCCGGTAAAGGGATTCATGCCGATAAGAACTTTTACCAGCGGAAATCCCCTCGTCTTCTCGGCGAAGGCCGACAGACGACTTAACAAGGCATCTTTGATGAAGGACAACACCTTCTTTCCGACCGTCCACATAAAGGAGGCAAGCTCGACCAGCGACGTACGGAAATTGGCATAAATACGCTCAAACGTATCGATGGGATTCAGCAGCGTATTGATGTCCGAAATCGCATTCCAGATGCTCTTGAAGGCTTCCCCCAATCCTGCGGCAATATTTTTGATGCGCGCAATGGCGTTATTAATCCACCGCGTGGCCCGGCCAAAGCTGCCGGAAGATTTCATCTTGGCCAGGTATTTGTCACCCTTGGGATGCAGCTTCAGGAAACCGGTCAGAATGTTTTTACCGCTCCGCTTGACCTCCTCGCCGGTGATCGGATCTTCTCCCAGTACGACGGTCAGCAGGGGATAAAAACTGGGACTCTGCTTGTCCTTGACGAAATCGACCACTTGGGAAAGCAGGTAATCCTTGACAATTTCGAGAAATTTTGCCGCTACGTTTTTGGCAAATTGAATGATGCGATTAATCGGCGTTTTGAAAATCTCCAGTAAATCCTGTAGTACGTCCTGCGGATTACGCACATCCGTAAGACCAAGATTACTCCAGAACTTTTGAAATCTCTCGCCGATCTTTTCTGCACTGATATCGGAAAGCAGTTCAAGCTGATCATCCAGCCAGCTCGCGGCCTTGCTTAAGTTACCCTGCTCCTGGAGTTTCTGTTTATATTTTTCTCCGTTGGGTATGATATCGAGTCCGGCTTCGATAAAGTTTCTTCCCGTCCGGGGAACATGTTCACCGGAGAGGGGATCCTGGCCGATAACCACCGCCAATAGGCTGTAGCCGGGGACATCGTCCACCCGCTCTTTCAGCCATCCCATCAGCCAGTCTTTTCCCGCTTCCAGGCTGTCTCCCACCCATTCGGCGGCGCTGCTCGCCGCCCCGCTGACGGCATCCCACGCATCCCCAACCCACGATCGCTGCACCTTGCCGGTGGCGGAATCGGCCGACGTTTGATGCACCTTGTTTACGGTACGGCCGGCCGCACCCTGCTGCAGCGTATGGGTGAGCTCGTGCGCAATCAATTGCCGACCGCCGCTCGAGTGTGGATCGTAGCTGCCACGGTTGAAATAGATATCCCGTCCGTGCGTAAAGGCCCGGGCATTGATTTGCTTGCTGAGGGTCGCAGCTTTTGTGCCGGTATGGATACGAACGTTACTGAAATCGGCTCCAAACCGGGGTTCCATATAGCTTCGGACCGAATCCGGCAAGGGCTCGCCGGACGACTTGGTCCCGGATAAATTGCTTTCAAATGAGGAATTTACCTCCCGGCTGCCCGCCGTCGCCTCGGCCTTACGCTGCGGCCGCTCCTCCTCCATTTCCTTCGCCTGTATTTCCTCTTCTACCGGTTGCCGCCGGACAACTTCCTCTTCCTCTGCCCGGGCCTGCAGCTTCTCTTCCTCCGGCGTGGACTGCCGCTGGACTAACTTCTCCTCCTCTTCCTCTTTTTGCCGTTGAATATTCTCTTTTTCTTCATCAGCCGGCTGACGTTGGACTTCTTCCTCCTCCATCGGCTGCGACTGCACTTCGGGAACTTCCTCCTCTTCTTCCGACTGCGGCTGTATTCCGGGCACCACCTCTTCTTCAGATCTCTTTCGGGATGGCATCAAACCGGACCTGGTCTGAATCTCCGGAATATCCGATTTTCTCTGCGCAGGAGCCGTCATTCTCATGACTTTTCGGGCCGTCGAATCCGCCTCCTTTTCATATTTGTCATCCGGCTTGCCCACCAGTTTCTTGGGCTGTACACGGGAGGTAATCAACGACGAAAGCGCGGCATTCCGGGAAACGACCTCGTTGCCTGAATTTTCATCCGAACTGCCCGATATAATTGAGGACCATCCGTTGTCCGACCCGAACCCTCGTGCGGCGGCCGACCGTCCGGCATCCTCTTTTTTCTGCAGCTTTTCTTCCTGCGGACCTCCCCCTTTGCGCTGAATATCAGCCGCTGAAGTAGCTGTTGAACTTTCCGTATCTGAAGACTTGGTAGATAGCACGGGGTAAATCCTATGTCAGAATGTTCTGCCTTCCTTAACAAATTCTTTGCGGATTCCGTCCACGATATCCTCCTTCCGGATTACTTCCTCCTTGCGGTGCAAAGCCATCAGGGAAGCGTATCTGACAGTATTCATAATGGCTCCACCGGACAACTCGTATTCCTTTGCGAGTTCATTAAAATCAACCGAATCCTCCAGTTCGGCTGACTGGGGAAACGCGTTTTGCCACAACGTTTTTCGCTCTTCCCGTTCCGGCATGGGAAAATAGATAATGGACTGAAACCGGCGGGTGAAGGCCTCGTCCAGGTTGCTTTTAAAATTCGTAGCCAGTATGGCCGTACCTTCAAAATCCTCCATCCGCTGTAACAGGTAGGATATCTCCTGATTGGCGAATCGATCGTGCGCATCCGAAATTTCGGTACGTTTCCCGAACAGGGCATCGGCTTCGTCAAAAAACAGGATCCAGTTTTTATCATCCGCCTTATTAAATATCTTTGCCAAGTTCTTCTCCGTTTCTCCGATATATTTAGAAACGACCATCGACAAGTCGACCCGGTATACGTCCCTGCCATGGGCCTTGCCCAGCAAAGTGGCCGTCAGCGTTTTACCCGTTCCCGGGGGACCGTAGAACAGGGTGCGGTATCCCGGCACCACTCGTTTTCGAAGTCCCCACTTGTTCATCAGCACCTCTCCATGTTCCAGCCAGGCCCTGACTTCCTCAATTTTCTCGCGCGTCTCATAGGGCAAGACCAGGTCCTCCCACTCCAGTTCCGTCGTTATATGCTTGGCCGGAAAGTCGGAACTGAATGCGGGCTTTCGGATCTCACCGGTCGTGAAATAATCCACGTATTCTTCCGAGAGCGAGAGTACGCCACTAAGCAATGGCTCGTCGGAATTCTTTCTTTTAAGCGTCAGTATATTCTCCTCGCCAAAGAAATGATCGCGCTGAAACAAATGCCTGAACGTAAACCGTCTTTTTAGATTCGTCCCGGCCAGCAGGAACATAGCGGTTTCGCCGGTGGGTAAAAATCCACTGTACGCATTGCCTTTCAATCCGCCGAACTCGGTAAATCCGCGATCATAATTGGCATTCTTGGTGAAAAAGACATCCAGCAACTGGGGACGCACGTGCGGTATTAACGCCAATAAAAGCACGAGGCGTTCGGCCGTATTGGGCTCTTTTCTCTTCAAAAACTGTGAATAGTTGGACGTCCGGCCATTCAAGGACGGTGGAGGCACATCAAATATATCCCCGTACTGACAATCCTTCCCGAAATACAATTTGATGCGGGTATCCAGAATACGGGAAAACCAATCGAGCTCGTCCGATAAGTGTTGGGCATTCGACATAGGCTCTCACCTCCATTCCACATAAAGTGGATCGTGCATCCAGGGCAGTTTGACGACGGAATTGCCCCAGGGCAGTCGATCCAACAGGATGTCATAGGATTCGGTTTCTACGTGCAAGGACCATTCTTTCTCTTCGTAACGCAGTCGACCATTTCGATTCAAAAAAGCATCCCTGAAACCCTCAGCGGACGTATCTTTCAGCGCTTCCCAGTGGTCGATCGCCGACTGCAGGACTTGACGAGCCTCTTCTTTCTCAGAGTCGGCAAACTCAACCTCCATCGGCAGCGGATGGTCAAGGCTGTACCCGCACAACACCTTGTTCAACACCATCAAATGCTCATACGTCTCCTCGGAGCCGGTAACCAGGTATTGCAACAAATGAACGGCTTTCACCCGGGCCGACTCATTAATAAAGTCCTGATCCACAACAAGCTCGAGTTTCCTGAAAAAACGTGCTACATAGGGCCATAGCAGGACCAGTCCGGCGTTGGATATGTAATGATCCGGCTCATCCTCTTCCTTTTTTTGCCCTGAAGCTTTCCACTCCGTCGCAAAGGGGGATTCTATCCGTCGTGAATCTTCTGTTCGAGACCGACGGCTATGCATCTGTTCAAGCTCAGATAGCAACGACGAATCAACGGTAATTTCACCTTCGTCTAAAAACCCCTTTAAAATTTCTGAAATTGACCTGCCTGCTTCATCCGTATCGGACAATGCCTCCGAGCCGGTTCTACCCTTTTCCAGGGCGTCGATCAAACTATCCAACTCCCGTTCATCCAGATCTCGTCCCACCTGTATAAACCGTTTCAGCATGTCCCTCACCGCCCCGTGCATACCGGTGCCGCCTACCAGTCTCAGCAGGTCCTGAATCCACGTCCTGTCCACCCGCATCCTGCTTTTATCAAGACGTGTCAACCGTGCATCATGCAGCCGGACGAACTGTTGCAATCGCTCAAGCTTTATTTCCTCCGCTATGAGGCGACCGGTATCCACCTCTGCCGCACGGTCCTCCAATTCGTACTGATGAAAAATCTCCAGCACGATTTTCCGGGCTGTCATTGTGCGCAGGAGAGGACCTTTACTGGTAACCCGCTTTCGCACCAATGAAATCACCTCTTCAAAGGCAGACGCCGCCGAATCGGAATACAATGCCAATACGCTTCGGATAGCATGATCGCTGAACTGGTAAGCCAGCCGGGACCTTGCCCGTTCGTCTTCCAAAGCCTCGCTCAATTTCTTCTTTAACGGATCATACTCCGACTCCAGGAGGCGATGCAACAGTTTTTCCGGATTCTCCATTTGTCCCTCTGCCATGGCCCGGGACACATACCAGGGATAGGTTCCTTTCCGCAAATAATGAATGAAGACCGACAGGTATAATTCATCGATCTCCGTCCACAACTGTACATCCTCCCGCACTCCACTACTATCGATGACTCTTGTCAACTCTCTTCTGACCTCATCACGCACGGCAGCGGGCAGCTCCTCTTTTAGAGACAGGGCAGAGAGGCGGCCCAAATTCAGTTCAAGCTGATCCAGGACGACATAACGATCGCCGCCGATGTCGCTGAAAATCTCGTCCAACACCGTTTTTAACTCACGCCGTACAATACGGCTCACCCGGTCCTGCAACGCACCTGCCCGCTTTGGCTTCTGCACCGTAATATCCAGCCGGAGCTTGTCGATGATATGGTGACGTCCGAATTCCATGTTTACCCGTTTTTAATAGTCCGTTCCAACTCTACAAGCATTCGGCCGAATTGATTCATGCCGGTTCGCCTGGCTTCAGCCTTGGCTTTATTCACCGCTTCATACAGCCTGTTTTCAGGATTGACGTCTATATCCTTATCCATCAACTTGCCAACCTGGCTTTGTGCGGATTGCAGCAGATTGCCCATTTTACTGTTTCGCCTGATATCTTTATTCTGCCCGGCGGCCAGCTCCAACAGCTGTTCCACTTGTTGAACATAAATGCCGATCAGATAATCCAGCTCTTTTCTACCGACAGAGTCCAGTCTACTCGTTATGGTTTCGTAGCTTTCCATAAGCAGAGATTCAAAGTTACGGGCAATCTCGAGATTCTTTTCGCCCGTCATATATTTCTGCAACTCCTCTTCACTCTGCACCGAATCACGGAAACCGGAAAGGTAGCTCTCCGTTTTAGCGATAAGGGTATCTTCCCCTTCAAATAGAGCATCCTCCAGTTGAGGATTATAATACTCATCCATGATGCTGATGGACGTATTCAGCATGTCAGTGACGGGCTGCGTTATATCGATTTCTCCCTGCTCAAACGGCACGTCAATATCTTGAGTGATTATTTCCTGGCACCCGTTTTTGGGTACAATGGCGAAGGAGAGGGTGTGTGTTTCACCCGACGGTAATCGGTTGAAGGTGACTTCGG
Organism: uncultured Balneolaceae bacterium; assembly: GCA_964421495.1. Taxonomy (GTDB): domain Bacteria; phylum Bacteroidota; class Rhodothermia; order Balneolales; family Balneolaceae; genus CAJXOW01. The sequence continues at coordinate 17,957 of CAYQXO010000002.1, forward strand.
CCCCGTCCCCGTAAAAGCTCTTCATATCACTTCTTCTGGTCCATCTAAGTGTTTCCGCCTCCGTCTCGCCGGTATAGAAAAACTGGAGGATAGTTTGTTCAACGCCCTTTTCGAGGACCTCCCAGTCAAAACTCGGATCGGGTCCCGGCAGGACTTCTACCTCCAGGGTTTCATCCCGGTAATGGAAGGTATAGGTGCCCGGATTGTAGCCCTGGGGTTCAAAATAATAGGTACCGTTTTGCTCCTTGATGCCGGCATCAAACTCGCCCGTCACTTCGTCGCCCGGCGGTTCGGTCGTAAATGGATAGGCACGGCCATCATTTCCGCAATAGACTTTTTCCTCTCTTCCCTTGGGCGTCCGAATATCAAATTCCGTTTCCACCTCCTGTGGTATGCCTATGCTTTTACTGATTCGGCTCACACATCCTTGCTTTTTGGCGATCAGGGTCACAATCGCTTCCTCTTTTTCATATTCCTCGTAGGAGTGCACCGGGTCCGATTTCGCGGAACTGGATCCGTCTCCGAATTGCCACTCGAAGGTATCGGCACCCTCGGAGAGATTGATAAAGGAGACTTCCGCCCGCTCCTCATCGATCTCATAATCAAAGTCGGGCTGCGGATTAAAGATCCTGACGTTAAATACCACGGTCTGATTATGAACCTGGTAGGTAAACTGAATATCCTCACCGTCGGGATCGGATTCCGAAGGCTTAAAGTACCACGTGTCGCCCTCCTTGGACACGCCGCCGGCCGGACTGCTTACTTCCCCGCCTGCCGGATGGGTGTAAAAGGGATATTTGCTGTTGTCATCCCGGCAAAATTTGGATTGCGACAGCGAAAAATGAATCTGCGAGATAACCATCGTCGACAACTCCGGGCAATCGCTTTTGCAGAGGTAGGGTAAGGCAAAATCGGCGACGACTAAATGGTCCGGCGCCTGTTCAGAAAAGCCGACCGACGGAAAATTGCGGGAATAATATCGAGTAACTTGCTCTTCAAACTTCTTTACTTGCCGCTCGTCAATATCAACTCCCTCTTCCGATGCCATTTTATGCATCAGCGACAACGCTCTTTTTTTATCCTCCTCCGTATATTGCTCCTTTTTACTTTCTCTTATGGGCGCCTTTTTGGCAGTTCCCGTTTCAATGGCTCTACCATAGTCGGGATAACTTTCAATAAACCCGGTTCCCTCGAAAGAAATGGATTCCTCATTCTGGTCGATATAAACCAGTACCAGCGTCCCTCCTCGTGGAACACCGGCCAAATGCTCCATCCCGGAGTGACGGGACGCGAAATCGGAGAACCGGTTCATCTTTTTAACCTCTTCCACCCGCTCCCGGTAAAGTTCGTGAAGTTTTTTGATTTTCTTGATGCTGCAACTGCTGATCAGCTTGTCCAGCCGATAGCGAATGATCTGCTCCTTCTTGTTTAATTCCTCAATCTGACTCTTTCGCTGATCGAACGAGTCTTTATAATCCTCCGCCATCTGCATGAATGCATCGAAGGCGTTTTGCAACTCCTCTACATCCAGGTCCTTCAGTTGGTCCGTTAATTTGTCAGCCAATTCTTCTATATAGTTGGCCATCCTCTCCTCGGGCGTCTGAAAGGTGTAAATGGGGAAAAACCATCCTTTTCCGCTGAACTCTCTACGGGTATCCAGGCCGTTAAAAAACTTCTGTTCCTCCTCCAGCATGCACATCAACTCGGTCCGGTGGGAGCGATAAAGATTCTGCAAATCCTCAAACCGGCACTCGAAACTCATTTCGGTATTTTCGAACCGCTCGCTGAGTTTTACCCCAACCACTTTAAAGGGCAAATTATATTGTTCACGCAGGTTTTCTATGGTGTCCAGCGCATCCTCATATTCTTTGCCGACATGGCCTTCCACCCGAAAGTGTTCGTATCGGGTATGTACGTGGGAGAGGGGCTCGACGGTGCACTTATGACTATGTTGACCCGTATTGTAGTGTTCAGCATGATAGGAGGGAATCTGGTTCCATTTAAACAATTTTGTCTTCTCGTAATTCCACGTTTTGATTAGATTCATCCGCTCCTCGACATTGTAATAATACGGGATGGAGCGCTTGCTCAGGGGAGCTCTTTCGGTCCGGTCGGGCGTGATCTTGATCTGACCGTCTTTTACCGAGTTAATATCAAACGCCTTCACCATTTCCACCAGTCGATCAAACAACAATAACGCCTTCCGCTTTTGGTCCCTGTAGTCATCCAAAATCGGGCTGGGTTGAAAGTAATGACGATGGGCGGGTCGCTCCCTTTCGCCTGTGGGGGTAGCGGGACCCAACATCAGGTGTCGTTTAAACCGGGCGGTGTTGGGACTGCATTTTGCCATAATCTCACAGGCTTCATCCCTGAATTCGTCGTAGGCATCAATCAAGTCCTTTAAAAAGTCATAGGCATACTGTATAGCGAGGGGCCATTTCCGGATATGCTGACCGAGCAACTGCTGGAGCCCGTTTTCCTCGCCGGATTCCGACCACGGAAAGGGAAAATCCTCGTGCCTCTTCGCCAATACAGGACGGAAGGTTTTGTAACTGTCGGCAAGCACTTTTTCCACCTGTCCCGCCGCATACTTGATAATCGGTACATACGTATCCAAAAGCTGATGGAAATTTTTATACTCGTCGAGCGACAAGTCCTGGTCCGGCCTGTACCCGAGCCGCTCCATGCAAATATCATCCAGTCCGGCACAGGCGTTGACGGGATCCCGCAGGATTCCCTCCGGCTCGTTTTGACTTGCAATCCGGGACAGATCTTCCTTTTTAATTAATAGTTTCCTCACGGTAAACTCCCGTCGTATCCCCTCTTCATCACAATCCTCGCCGCAACACTCGTCCATATCCCGGTCGTTTATCTCAAGATATAACAGAACGCTGTAGTCCGAATAGGCAATCTCTCCCTCTTCCACCGTCGTTCCGTTTTCCAGGTCCACCGGATAGGTTTCCTCATCTACAATATCCTTTTCTTCTTCCTCGGTGAGCAGTTCCCAGAGCGGAATTTGATCGGAGCTGCCCGGCGCTATAAAGGGTTGGTAGTATCTATCGCGCTCATCTTCCTCCCCCACATTCTCGATCATTTTCTTGTCTTCATATTTACGTATAGCCACACATTCGCTTTCGGGAAGACCGATCAGATATCCCCTGGACGTAACGCCCACTCCCTCGCTGATGACGATATGGTTGTCTTCATACGTCAGTTCCAGGCCACAAACGATACCAATACCAATCAGGTGAGATCGGGTAACCCGGTCCTGCCGCCCCAGGTAGGATCTCAAACTATTTAACTGTTCCGCCGTCAGGACCTGGTCTTCCTCGAATATCGGGTAAAATTGTTTAATCGAATTCATAATTACTCCGGGTTAATGTTTCACAAGGCAGTATTATCGAGCAACATCGGGTTATCTTGGCTGTCCTCTTCAAAATCATGCAGGGTAGCGGACGGATACTCGCTTCGAATCTCTTTCATCACGTCGATCAACTCACGCAGCTTATCCCTGACTTCTTCGGCGTCCGGGCTGTCCCTGGATTTTACTTCCAACCAGTTTCTATATACTTCTTCAAAGTCTTCCATATCCTCCTTCGTCACCCAGCAAATCTTCACGTGTACGTGCGCCGGCGCTTCTTTGCGAATTGTTTTTTCCATAAATCTCCTGAATGCCATGTCATTAAATCGCTCGGGCCAATAGGGAACCACGAGGGACATGCGGAAGGAGTAGGGATCGAGATAGCCGGGGCAGGTATTACAGGTTTCCGTCGGACAGGCGGGGAGTTTGGGATCCTCTTGCCGCCCGGGCCGCAGAAGGATATGTTCCACCATATGAAATCCCTCCCTGCCGCACAGGGCTACTACGATCGACGCCAGGGCCCGGTCGCGTTTTTCTTCTTGATCATACATTGGACTGGTCCCGACGATCTCGTTGTTTCCGGCTACCAGGTTGAAGTAAAACCGCCCGTCGTCGGCCGTCTTTCGTTCATAATTTTCCTCCCTGACCCCCAGTTTCGTCACCGCCTGAATTCCTCTTTTGCAGTCCTGTTTCCTGGAGTATCCCTCACTGCGAAGCGTTATACCCATGTCCGGCAATTTCAACCGGAACCGCCATTCGCCGGCATCATCCTCATATATTTCAAACAGGTCGTCCACAGCTTTACCGCTCAGACTGCGCCGGTTATAACAATCAAATCCCAACAGGCGCGACACTCTCTTTTTAAAACCTGACACATTTTGGGTATTCCATACCTCATCTTCCTTTTTGTAGTTGAACCCGGTTCCCCTCGAGGACGAAACAGCCGGATATTCCTGCAGAAACTCCGCCTTGTCGGTAATCAATTCCGATGCGAGCCGCGGCCCCCTCTCCCTCGAGTACATCAACAGCACGTAATCGGTAAACGACTCTCCAAACCGCGCCAACAGGTGATCCAGGAACCGGTTTCGTCGTTCTTCAAACGTCTGCCTGTCCTCCACGATGCGGTCGAGTTGTTTGACGAAATGAGTGGAATCCGGCGAGTTCAAACCGGTTTTCTTCCGGTATTCCTCCCACTTGGCACGCAGACTGTCATAATCGTCCAGGGTAACCGGACCGGAGGTCTCCTCTTTGAGCCATACCACAAAATCTTTGATAACCTGGTAAATACGAGGGGAACTCTCCTCACTGTACAGAACCTCCGATCCCGGATCATTCGCGGGAAATTCGAATCCCTCCGGCAAACGGAATAATACCTGGTAAAAATAGCTTCGGCGCAGCTTGTCGCTGAACGAAAACAGATTCTTCAGATGACCCAGTTGCGCCAGATAATTGGCCAATACCTGGTCGTAGAACGTCAGGTACGCCTTCAACTGCCTGGCCTTCGCCCGCCGCTCTTCCGTGATGGTCCCCGGTATACCCGGCTCACCCACCCCGTAATTCAGGGGCAGATCCTCCTGGATGGATGTAAACCGCGTCACGTTTCGGTCTTCACCCCCGGGAATCGGCAAATCGTGC
>CAYQXO010000002.1:22962-60778 GCA_964421495.1 uncultured Balneolaceae bacterium
TCCGATTCCGCTGCAACTGTTCCATCTCCGTCAGAAAGCGATCAACTTTCTCCTGGTTTACATTATACGGCAAATCTTCTTTAAACAGGTCAACGTCCGACCGCCTCCTGCTGAAACGGGGTGCGCGATTCTCCCCAATCTCATACTGCCATTCGATACTGCTGTTCAACGTCTCCCCGGCGTAGGCGCTGTTCAGGACCAGATTGTCGACCGTTTTGACGCCCTCCACATCCATGATGACCTGGAGGATGTCCGAGACATAAATCTCCCGCTTGATATCGGCTTTTTCCAGTTCCTCCGACGGAATAAACCCGTGATTAAGCGCGGGACCTTCAAAGATCTCCTCGGTGGGCACTTCCCTGTCCATCATTTCCTGCAACGAATAGAAATACACCGGCGGAGCGAGATGTTGGTCGACCCGGTAATAGACTTCGGCCAGCGCTCGCTCCAGGTCGGCATCATTTTCCAACTCGATATCGGCGCAGACCCCGATCTCCTCGACCTCGAGCGACCGGAATGCCTCAAAATCCTCACACAGGCTCCGGTTCTCATGCAGCCGGCCGAACGCCTTCCATCCGATCGAAACGGCCGACTTCACTTTCTGTTCGTATCGGTCCGCTATCGACTCGGCGTCCAACCTGCTCTTTATATGGGCGGGCGGAACATCTTTGTCGGTGGCCTCAATCTCGGCCGATTCTTCATAGATTTCCTCCGCAGTCGCTATTTCCACGACCGCCTCAAACGTAACCCGACTTCCCGGCGCCTGTTTGATGTCCGTGATTGCCACGGAGTCAATTTTATCCGCTTTCACGCCCCGGTTCAGCCACACGCTCCAGTCCGGCAGGCGGACGTACAACTTTTCATTCGCCTCCCCTTCACCGGGATCGGCATACAACGGTATCACATATACGTAATGATTCAGATCGCCGACCTCCGGATCTTCATCGAGCTCGAGCGTAACGTCATACAGTCCCCGCAGATTTACCTCCTTGTAATCGTCCGGCTCCGTTTTCCATTCTCCTTTTTTACAATCCAGGTATAGTTTCGGCGTGGTTTCCTTCAGCGGATGCAGCCAGGCGTTTTTAACGCCCTCAATATCGATCAGGAGCTTGCGGTAATCGTTCAGCGTCACCGGACGAGAGGTCAGTATTTCGCGGGCCGAATGAAACTGCCTGGCATCGTCCGGGGAAGGAACTGCCCGGTCGGCCAGCAGATCCTCGATATCATAATCCGTGCGGTATCCCAGGTCGGTAATCGCGTAACACAACGCCTCCAGGATGGTGATGCCCGGATCGTGGATATTGTAATCGGTCCACAAGTCACTCGACAACTGCTCGATATGACGCAGTCCCTGCTCACGCAAAAACGCATAGTCCCGGCTCGGCCGGTAGTCCGGATTCTTTAATATGGTAGTCGATTCATCCATACGCGTTATTCAATAGATGTTATATCGTGCAATTTGTGTGATACCAGCACCGAACGGGCCGTGGTGACCGTTATCTCGCTCACATCCTGTTTATGATTCTGTTCCTCGACGAGGTGATTCATGGTGAAATCGGTCACGTAATCCACGTAATCGCGTTCTTCCACAAAATTGAGAATCACCGACGCGTGGATACTTCCCCCGAATGAAATATCTTGTCCCTCCAGATACGCCCAGGGAGAGAGAAACCGCTTGATATCCTCCTCCAGCTTGTCCAGGTGATACCCCACATCCACCTCATCACGAAATTTGACGTCAAAACTCACTTTCACTTGCTCGAAAAGCGGATTCATCACTTTCAGCTTCTCCGCGACGAACGGGGAGATCCTGATTTTAAGAAATTTCTTTATCCGATCCCGCACGTTTTGGCTCAGACGCGGTTTCAGCGGCTCCACCGCATTTTTGTTTCGCAGATCCGGGATCACTACCACGCTGACATAGCCCGGGGCAAACTCGGCCGTCAACTGCCGACCGTTCGTATCGAAATTGTAGGTACTGTGATTCACGCATTTCGCTTTATACACCTCCGGAAAATGCTCCAACACCAGCCGCTCATAATCCCAGATCGTGACTCCCCGCTGCTTATGCCGCAAGCGCTCGCTGATTCGCCGGTGAAACTCGGTATCCTGCTCCGGCATTTTGCCTCCCTCCGAGGCGTAGGGCTGTTGAATCTTTTTAACTTCCGAGCGACTGGTTTTCAGTTTGCCAACGGATCCCGCCGGAAGGGTAGTGGAGAGAAACGAGGGATCATTGTCCCGATCCACAAATTCGGCGGTTACCGCCTGGGCCCGGACATTAATCAGCCGGCAAACCGCATCTGTATAATCCGGTACCGCCGCTTTAATCCAATACCGGTCCCCGGGGAACAACCTCGATTCGGACGTCGCATTTCCGGGAACATTGAAACGAAGGATCCCCGTTGTTAACAGCCCGTTGGTAGTATCACGGAGAATATCCTGTTGGTCAAACATCTCCCATCCCTCGCGGGTTAAATAAAACCAGCTCACCGGCTGTTTGGGAAGGGACGGGGCGGCGCTTCCCTCGGCTACTTTCACCAAGAGCGATACCTGTCGTGGCGGATCCAGCTCAGTTACCCCGATATAAAATTCTCCCTTATGCCGGATCGTCTCTCCCGCTTCCTGCTTAAACTGCGGCACCAGGGGAAAATTCTGGCCTAACGATCCCAGCATTTCCCGCTCCCCGAAGGGATAAATAGTGTAAAAGCGGGCCTCCCGGTCGTTATACGCCTGCTCGTCTACCGTATCCCGGGCCGTGTAATCCAGGGAAAGGGATCGCAACGTAGGGGTGTACGGTTTTTTGGGAAGCGTTGTATTCTCCTCCATCACCTGTTTCGTCAACAGGTCGGGATAGAGGTCATGACCGAAAGCGTGCTCGGGTTCGCTCAACACCAACTTGACAAATCCCCGCTTCAGGGAAACGTTAAACTGCTGAAATGAAGACAGATCGGGATCCGGCGTAATCTGCAGGTCCGGATCGTCATCGCTGGTGACGGAATTGGATTTTTCGCCTCTCTGTCCCCCGTCTTCCCTTTTCTCAAAATGGACTGGAAACAGTTTCCGGTCCTCATCGGAAATTGAAAGCCTCTCCCAACTGCCCTTCCTCAATATTTCAAGGTCGGCCTTGAAACTGCTGTTTTCACCGGTATAACCGGAAACCGGTTCCACCATCTCACTATCGTTATAATTATAGTGAGCCTCCAACATTCCGGCCGGCCAGTCATGCCACCGAAGATTCAGCGTCAGATGAGTTAGCTGTTTCGAAAATACCTCGGGACTCCCGATGTAAAATGCCGATCCCCGGGCGGGCTTGGGACCAAAGGGCTGAAACGGCTTGCCGGGATCGAGCATTCCCATTTCGTTTTGCAGCACCAGGTTTTTCACTCCCTCGACATCCACCGTAATATCGATTTTATCACTCACTTTGAGATCTTTCAGTTCCTCGTAGGCATATTGCTCCGCCTCGTTTACCAGGATCAGCTTCAACACCGGCCACCGGGTCTGGAACTGTCCCCCGTGAACCTCCGGGTCGTACGAAGAAATCGGCGGTTTCTCTTCCCCTGCTACGATCTCCAATCGCAATACCGGCTCATCATAGTCGTCCGGCTCTTTAATTACGTTCGCTTTCCCCAGGTCCACCCACTTCTCCGTTGACGTCGCCAGACAACGGACAGCTATTTCACGGTCTACCTCCGCCAACCGGGACGGCTCCCCGCAGAATATATCCAGGGTGATCGTCCGTCTCCCCTCGGCAAGCTGCAGCACCGGCGAGGAGATGGCAAAACCGATGTCTGAGAGCTGCATGGTTGCCTCTTCTCCCGCCGCTTCCCTGAAGTACCTGCTTCCATCGGGTTGCTCGACCACCTGGGACTCCCCGAAGGCTTTCCAGCCGGCCGACGGATCCTCCAGCTCTTTCTCGAGTCCGTCTTTGGAATTCGCTATCGGCTTTTCGTATACCTGGGATTGGTAATCTTTATCGATATAGACCGACTTCAGGGCGGTGACGCGCGCCTTGTTCAGCACCACGTCGCGGACCGCCCGGTACACCACCTCATTGCCCCCGGCATCTTTTCCGTCTTTAAACAGGGTCCCCTCCTCCATCATATATTCGTCCACATGTTTCGCCAGCTCTGCCAACAGATGCACCCGGTCGGGCTGCGCCGGCTTTCGCTCGAGCTTCAGAACGTCCTCGTAATAAAAATTCAGGTGCCGTCGGGTTAACGTATTGATATGCTCCCGGGCGTAGCGAAACAGTTTGAAAAACGTAAGCATCAATCCCATCTGGGGATCGTGGGCGGAATACTCGGTCAACGTCTGCTCTATAAAATCGGGGGCTTTCCCCTGCGTTTTCTTGATGGCATTGACAAACGTTTCCGCTATCCTCTTTACATAAGGGAATCCGGCCCGAACCCGGCTCTTGATCGTAGTGTTCCCGGTCAAATAGATTATATCGTTACTCTCGATGTCATCCTCATAATGTTTTTTCCACTCATTCGGCTCGTCTTCTCCGGCAGCATCCGGGATCCAAACCGGTTTCAGCTCAGCCGACTCAAACTGCTCAAAATCGGAGGTTATTTCCGTGCTATAGTCTCCATCTTCATCCTTGTAATCCTTATTCACCAGGTGCATCTTGTCGGGACGGGCCGCTTTGTAATACGCTATAGCCTCCATCAGATTCGGTCGGAGGCGGGAGGTTATCGAGCGGTACAGGTGTTCGCGGAATTGATAACCCTCCGGCACCTTGGTGTACCACCGGTCGATTTTAAGGGCCAGGGAACCGATCAGGTCGAACAGCGTCTTAAATGCCTTGCGGGTTTCCTGGTAGCTGGTACTGTCGTCGAATATCGTTTCCTCGATCCGGTCAATACACGCTTCGTAGTCCGACGCCTCCTCGTCCGTCAATAGCGCAATGACGGAGGTAATATCCCCGGCAAAAAAATCGCGCCAGTCGCCGGACGTTTTGTTATCGGGTCCGTAGTACTGGATCTCTTCGGCGAACCGCACCGCAAAACGAAGCAGATCGGCCAGCGAGCGCTCATCCACCTTCACGTAGTCCGGGTCCAGCGCCTCGGGAAGTCGCTGCGACTGGCTGACGCCGTCGCGTACCAGTGGATTTCGATATGTGCAGCCGTTTTCCGCCATCAGGTTAAATTGGTTCCTTCTTCTTTATAGAATGGGAAGACGAAGTTAAACCGGGAATTAGTCGACTTGATCTCGTACTCGACCGTAATATCGATACGACCCTCGTTTTCATACGGCTCCATCGTGAGATCGATCAGCCGGATGCGGGGCTCGAAATACAGGATCGCATCCCTGACTACATCCTCCATGTAGTTCAGCATGGTCGTATCAATAGGTTCAAACTGAAACTGGGCCAGGTCGCAGCCGTATTTCGGCTGCATGACCCGTTCCCCTTTCATCGTGGTGAACAGGATCTCCAGGCTGCGGTTAATGTCCTCCGCATCGGTCGTCATTTCCACTCCGCCATTACCTTTTACGAAAGCGGGAGGAAAACCCCAGCCTTTTCCCAAAAATGATTTTTCTTCCGCCATATCAGTCGTTTATCCAATGATTACGGTTGGTTCTCCGATCACGGCCGTTGCGCCGCATCCCGAAACATCCCCGACTCTCAGGGCGGGTTTACCCCCTATAAACACGGTGGTGCTGCCGACCGGGAACGGGGTGACGGGCGGGTGCGGCGGAGGGATGGCACAGGAGTGCATATCCGTTGCCACCGCCGCCGGCATCCCGCCGATCAGCACGGTGGATTCGCCGGGTCCCGTGATCGTTCCTCCGTGATTCGTTACATCTGCCACTCTGGCTGCTGCGGGCATAGTTCCTCGTTTATTTTTGATTAAAAAGGATTCAACTCAATCCGTGCTTGCCTGTGTCCATGCAAGCTTTCACGTCTCTGCCAGAAGGCTGTCGAACTTTCGCGCATCGACTGCGCACCGATCGTCAGAGATTTCCGCGAAGCGCACCGAGCGAAGCGAAAAACCGACAACCTTTCAATAAAATATTAATCAGTTAATCTGTACGATCGATCCTTCCACTTTGGCCACGGCGCTGCTGGTCAGTTCGGCTCCGGCGCTGCCCTCCGCCTTAAACTCCGCATTGGCACTATGTTCCACATTGGTGCCCTCCACCTTGACATCGCCGCTCGCTTTCAGCACGATATCCTTGCCGCTGTCCAGGGTGATGCCGTCCGAGCTCATTTCGATCGTATTCCCGTTTTCATCCTCCAACACGATACTGCCGTCATCGTCGCTCAGCGTAATTTTATTGCCGTTCGGCGTTTCCACCTCGATACTTTTCTTGTCGTCATTAAACCACAGTCGCAATTCCTCCCGCGTCACAAATCCCTTTTCCGGGTTGTCATCGCTCGCGTCGGCGGGAGCCGGTTTATCGCTGCTGTTCATCATTCCCAGCACCACCGCGTCGCGGGGATCATCGTTGAGGAAACCCACCAGCACCTCGTCGCCTAGTTCGGGACGGAAAAAAGATCCCCGGTTCTCCCCGGCATCCAGCGTCGACACCCGCGCCCAGATACCGTCATGCTCCATATCGACCATCGGGAGTTTTACGAGAATCCGGTCTTCGCCGTCCGGATCGTCCTGCAACTGCGTTACCACCCCCACCTGCAGTCCGTTAACCGCCGGCAGCATGCCAGACGCCGGCACTTCCTTGATATCGTCCTCCTTATAAAACCAGCGGGGCGAAATACCGAACTCGATATCGGTCACCCATCGCTCCGTCGAATAATGCTGACGGACGGCCGAAACAAATACGTTTCCGCTGAATCGATCGCCCACCCCTGCCAACTCGAGAGTGTCAAACGGCTTGATGTCGGGGACGCCCTTCGAGCGGACACGACCGCGTATTTTTGCCAGCCGGCTTTTGACCATGGCCGAATCGGCCCACGACTGCAACTCGGTGTCCTCGACATCCCCGCCATGGCGGAGGGAGAGTTCGTCCAGCCCGATGACGTCAGCCAGGTCGGATTCACTGATATTGCCCGCCTGGTCAAATCCCGGCTTCTCCGCTTCCGAATCGATTTTCTCCTGGTTCGTAAAATCCCATGACGAGGTTTTTACGGCGCTGTATTGATCCCGTGCGTCCATCCTGGCTTCAAAGTCCAGCATCGTGGAGCCATAAGTCAGCGTCAGGGCGGCCTCCTCCAAGGACGGTTCCTTGATAATGAGCTTCCCGTCATCCGGCAACACCGCCTGGCTGTTCATCTCCGCCCGTGCCACGATAAAATCCCAGTCGGTGGCATAATATTGAACCAATTCCTTGTGGGTTGGGGAGGTGGACTGCACGTCGGACTCCAGATCATACTCCCCTATCAATTCTTCAAAAATTTCACTGTCCGTCATCTCGGTATAGTAGCGATTCTTACGTCCGGCAGTGGTTCTGACCGCCGCATCCTTGCATTCCACGGTCAACTTGGAGGATCCATCCATTCTTGCTTCGATACCATGCTTAATCACTAATCCCTTGAACACGGTCTTCTCGTCGTTGTGATACCCCATTTTCACCTCGATCTCTTTCCCCGGCTTGAAGAGATCCGTATTGCTGAGGGGGAAATCCTCCTCCGACGGCACGCCGTCCTTGAGTACCAGTCGGGCCCAGGAGATCTTGTTCAATTCCTTCGCGACCGTAATCGACAGTACGTGATACTGATCCGGCAACTCCTTTCCATCCGAGAGAATGGTAAACGTTGCAAGATCGGCGGCTTGATCCGACGGTATGGTTTGCGGTTTTGGCATAATTTATTCTTTCAAAGGTGGAAAATAGAGTATCGTGCCGGTTTCCAGTTTCCGGAAATTCTGAAGATCATTTACGCGGGCGACCTGCTGGTAATACTTCGAGTTTCCGTATATGCGGTAACACATCAGCGGCAGGGTATCGCCGTCGTTTACCTCCCGGTAGTGCGTCAGGTCGGGCGAACTTTTGTCCTCTTCGGCCGCCCGTTTCTTATCCTCCACAAACCCTTCAAAGGTGGCGTTGATCTTGGCACGCAGCGGGGTCCCGTCGCTTTCAAAAAGGGTGTACTTTACCGACGACTTTTTGAGCACGCAGTTAAAAATCAGGGTGCCCCAGAGTATTTTCAGGTACCGGGGACGGTGTTTATCGCCCTTGAACTGATAGGCAACATCCAGAAATTCCTCCACCTTTTTCTCCACATCCACTTTCTTTCCCGTCGTCACGCCCGTCCCGTCAAATACGAAATCGAGCGACAGGTTTTCGGGTTTTATTTTCTTAAAGTCGGGCCCGCTCCCCGAGCTTCCGATACCCTGGGCGGCGTCACTTTCAATCTGGTAATTGATAGAATATTCCTGCGGATTGTACATCACCTCGAACTCGCCGCTCTCCTCGCTGTACTCGGGATCTTTAAAGGCCTTGATCCGCAACTTTTTCAATTTCCCGGTATTGGATTTCTGTGCGGCCATTATCGTTCGTTCTTTCGTTCAAGGATTTCCATGACCTGCTCCACTGATTCCCGGATGATCCGTTGATCTTTTTTGCCGTCCGTTCCGGTCCCGGTTTCTGCCGGTGCGGACGCACCCTCCTCGTTCACCACGGCTTTTATAACCAATTCCCTGATTTCTATAGGCATTAGACGTTCGGTTTCGTTATGGTTTCTGAATTCAAGTCGACTTCTTCGTAAAACGCTGATACGCCAGCTCGATGGTATCCACCACCACGTCGTTTTTGCCGGCATCCAGATCGGACACCGACCACTTGAGCGGATAGGCCCCGATAAAGCTCCAATACATCAACGGGTCACTGTTTTCATTCAGTAGAGAGACATCAACGGTCACCGGATCGAACACAAAATTCTCGATCGCATCCCGAAACCAGTCGATCAATGCCGTATCGGTAAGCAGTCCCCGTTTCAGCACCAGGTTTTGATAGCTGGCCGGCTGTGGGAGGCGATGGGCGAACCGATTTTCGCCGCCCTCCTTCAACTCTTCCGTACCAACTTCAGCCGTCAAGCCCGACACCTGCTGAAAGCGGACATCGTTGTCGGTGGCGCCGTCCAGCCCGACAAACTCTACCTTGAAGTGAAATCCGACTGCCGGATATTCCATGATGGGTTATCGTTGCAGGGTTAGTCGTTCTGAATAGTGACGCCCTCGTGGGCTATCTCGAGCGATTCTATAGCCACCTCGTTGCCGGTGGCGTTCAGGCCGGGACTCTCAATTTTGACCGGGAACGCATTCTTAACCTTCCAGGTCATCACCGGCTCGTGGTTTTCATTCAACAGGTTGATAATAAGATCCCGGCGCTCGACGGTGTTGAGGTTGGTGGTGTTCAGCCACTCAAAAAACTCATTATCGCCGTCGAAGACGCCGCGTTTCAGGGTGATATTCCCGAACTTCTGCAAGCCCGGCATTTTCTGGGGGGTAAACTCCTTATTCGCTCCGTCCCGGTACTCAATGACCTCCGACTCGATATTCAGTCCGGAGACCTCCGAAAAACTGACTTTTTCGCCGCCCCATTCTACGCTAAAGTGAAATACTGGTTTTGGATAAGGCATAACTTGGATACTTTGTATTAAAATTTATGGTCATCGATGACTGAGTTACCCGGTCTCCTGCATTTTGTGGGAGAATTTCAGGATGATGAACTCGGCGGGCCGGACCACGGCCATTCCGATTTCGACATTCATTCGACCTTCGAGTATATCCTGCTGGGTCATGGTCAGGCCGAGTCCCACCTTCACAAAAAAGGCCTGGTCCGGCTTGGCTCCCGCCAGCGCACCTTCTCGCCATTTCTGCGTCAGGTAGTTTTCGATCATCGTCTGGACTTTCGTCCATGTGGCCGCACTATTGGGTTCAAATACCGCCCAGTGGGTCGATTTTTTGACCGACTCTTCCACCATGTTGAAGAAACGCCGCACCGGGACGTACCTCCATTCGTTGTCGTTGCCCGCCAGGGTTCGGGCGCCCCAAACCATATGCCCCTTTCCGGTAAAGGTACGGAGCGCGTTGATCGATTTTCCGGACTGCACATCGACATTCAGACCACTTTGATCCTCATTATCGATTTTGCGCTTAAGTCCGATAACGCTTGATAAACTGATATTGGCCGGCGCTTTCCATACGCCTCTCTTGTCGTCCACATATGCATACACGCCCGCTATAGCTCCGCTTGGAGGCAGAACGGCCGAATCCTGGTTCAGCGTGGTAATCACGTTCTTCAGCGGTGGAAGCTGTATTTTCAGACTGGCTTCTTTCTGATTTTCCAGCGTATGCGCCTCGCCCAACGTATCCCTGATTGCGCTGACAATAGTGTGAAATACGTCGGTAAGAAAAGAATTTATCATCTGATGCATATTATCAATCTTCTCCTGCGAGGTATTTCCGGGCTCATCAAAAAAGGACGCATTACTGGACGTGCTTCCGAAATTGCTTTTCCATCCCGTATAATCCCAGGTTAGTTGATTCCGGCGAGGGAAGTCACCATTATGTATACGTGACTGCGCACCATTATCTATTTCCACCAGCTCATCAATGGTTGACAGGAGCGTGCCGGTAACCAGGTTATCGGCGTGTGTAAACACTTCTCCGGTCAACTCACCTTTATCCAGAGGCTGATCAATAAAGGTGCGGGCCACTTCGTACACATAGTCTACGGCGCTGACGAAATCACCCCGCACATTGGAGGCCGTTTCGCCGTTACTGACCTTCGTCTCGAAGGCTGTAACATGCGTATTGTATCCCTCTTCAAGAGAATCGATCTGTTTGGATTTAAGAAATTGGTTAATCTCCTCTTCCAGAAATGTAGCACTATCGACGGCGTTTTCCAGCTCGTCAATCAGCGTTTTCACATCACCGTCATCCGTCAAATTTTTCCAGTTTACCGGGCTACCAAACTTTTTAACCTCCCCCTGGATATCCCGGTATTTCAGATCCCTTCCCAGGTTTGCTTTTACATAGGGATAATAGGAAGCTCCGTATTTCAGGTTTCTGCTTCCGATATTTGAACGGAAGGCACTGGCATCATCCTCAATCTTGTTGGCCGCATCTTTGACATCACAGATGACAAATCGATCCTTCAAATTCCCGCACTGTTGAAGAGCGCTTGCCTGTACGCTGCCCAAATTCTGCGGGGACAGCTTAACCGCATCGGGAAAGACGAAAAGCGTGGGCTCGTCAAATTTCTTGACAGCTTTAATGCCCTCCTCAAATTTATTCATTTTAATATCCTCCGTGAAATAACCGACGGATACGATATAGCAATCACCTCCGCCATTGTCGAAAAACAGGCGAAGTGAATCATACATCAGGTAATTGTCATCGATATCATAATCACGAACTGAATTGTCCCCGGTCAGATTCACTTCATCCACCTTAATCGGCGGCGCCCCGCCAAACTTATCTTCATATTCGACCATCGAACTAACCTTGGTCGGCTCTAGTTTGAGGTCCCCCGCATTATTTTCCGTCGCTTTCTCCGTGTAGCCTATAAAGGCTGGAATAGCAGTCGCCACTTCCGCCACCGACGGCGGAAATTTTGAGATCTCTTCTATGTACACATCAGGTGTTTTATAAGTTGGCATAGTGGTATCCTCTTTACTTGGCTTTTATATGTATAGATACACTTCTGAATAATACTTCGAATGATCGTTTTCATCTCTTTTCAGCGTTTCGGGTCCCGGATTGGGCAGCGGATCCAGTACCGTCTTTTTGGATCCGCCATTCTTTTCCACGAGCCTGAAGGAGTCGGTCCCCTCTTCCTTCAGGGGAATGGACTGGTCGGAAACGAAAATCTTCCGATGATCATCGAGGGAACCCGGCGTCACATCCGAAAACGAGTAACTGCTTCCGCCCCCCTCGATATCCGGATTTTCCAGTTTCTTCTCGGACCGGTCAAAGAGCAGGTATTTCCAATACGTGCTGCGCCGACCGAACGAGAGGGTATAGGATTGTTTCTGCAGGGTTTCATTTCCGGCTATAAAGCGATAGTCCGACGGCACCGACGCGGCATGAAACAGATCCACAATTCCGAAAATACCCGACATATCGCGTCGGTTTATGGTATAAAAAGTCTGTTTTTTGGTTCCGTCCGCCCACAATTCCGCACGTCCGTTTGGATAGTTTGTCAGGTCAAATTGCACCTTTTTCCCCGCCGGATCCTGAATCTTTCGCTTATACTCGAGGGAAAGGTCATCATAGACCAGCCGAACCGATTCCTGCACCTTGCTCCCGGTGGTGAATATGCCGTTTTTCAACGTAATCTGTTGGTTCCGGGTCACTTTGTTCGGGGGATGCAGATACCGGGTGCCGTTGGCTGCGTTGGATTGCAGATTATGAAAATAATAGATGGACCGGCCGGACGGATTCAGGGGAAGATCAGTATAATTCAGGAAATCGGAAGTATTCTGCTTAAGCAAAAACTGGTAGCGGGTCGGGCGTTCAGGGGGGCGGCGGACTACATAGCCCCCCGCACTTGTCTCATCCACTTCTGCCAGCACCACAAACCCGGAGGGTGTATTCCTGAACAACAAGCCGTGATTTCGAAGCTGTTTTCTTGTCCCCTCGGTCGGGATCACCTGGAAATCCGTGGATGCGTCATCCTCGTAATACGTATGTTCTATGGTAACCTCAAACAGTACCTGGAATACTATCATATACGCTATTTCCCCTCGATATTTATCTGTTTGATCGGAAGTACATCCGCCTGAATTTCCTCTTCCGAGACGGTGAGCATTCTCATTTTGTAGAGCACCGACGGCATATATTTCGCCCCCAGCGCTCCCCAGAGGTGATTCATCTGCTCAAAATCCATGGTCTGCAATTCCAGGATCAACTTCTCCAGCGAATCGTCCATGGACGGAAACTTTGATCGCTCGAATACATTTCGGGCTTGAAAAAAACTCACCACGTGCGAGATCGTTTTCAACGCTTCGTCGTAATTCTTGAAATGGGCGGCGAACAATAGAAAAAGATTCAACTTAATCGCCGGATTGGTCTTTTGATGGGATCCGTTTTCGCTCGTGCGATACGGCTGCTGGGACTCTGCTATCCGCTCCTCTTCAATATTGACCAGCGTAAGCGCCAGTTGATCCTGTTTAACCTCCATTTGCCCGCCCGGCTTGAGCAGCCCGCTCAATACCACCTTATTCTCACCCTCATTATCCACCATTTTCTGCTTCAGGTAGAGATCCAGCTGTTGTTGAATAAAATATAGTGCCCTTTCAATAATCATTTAAACTCCCCTTGCATTTTTTGAAAATACGTAGTAATCCCGTCTTCCCTCTATCAGCCCTGCTATTACTACCTCTCTCTCAACCCTGCTCTTTATATATAAGAGAAATTCACAAGTAAAGTGTTACAAAATTATTAATTATTTTTAAAAGGCCATTGGAAATGCAGAGCGCCCACGTTACGGCTCAAGCTCGACTGAAGCATCCAGCGCCTGGTTGATTCGGATCTTTGTTTCAGTGAGATGCGCCTGAATTTCGCGATCGAGTGACTGCCGCCGGCTGAGCATGCGCTCAATACGACTGGACAATTCGGTGAGCTCCAGCCGTGCCAGGGAACGGACATCTTCCGGAACGACGAGTTGATCTGCGCCCGCAAAACTAATCGTAATCCAACTATTAGAGCCCAGTACGAAATCGATCAGTTTATTCGTATAGGTACGCTGCAGATTGCGTCGAAACGAATTAATATGCGAACCATCTTCGAGCTCCGACCAAATGGCATCGGTCAAGCGCTCCATCAGTTCTCCGGGTCCATAGGCACTTCCCTGTTCCACCCGCGCCTGGTTGTCAATCATACGCTGAAGCCGGGCCGGATGCAGCAGGTTGTCGATAATCGTGCTTTGTCCCATGGCCACATACTCGTGGACAGGATAGTCGATCTGCATCGAAATCGAGGTAGCCCAGTGGTAGTGGCGGTCGGGAGCCAATTTGTTGAGTCGTTCGGGATCAAAATCAAAGGCGTCCGCCGCAAACAGGTTATCAACCAGAATTTCCACCGCCTCTCGCTGCTTTTCAGCCGAAACCGGCCGGAAAGGCATCCGGGCGTCGGGTGTGCCCTTGTGATCGCGGGCGACGTAGAGGCCGCCGACCGTCTTTGTTACCGGCAGCAGACTGCGGAAGCGTTCGTAGAGGAGAGACGTGGTGGCCTCGCGCAGTCGATGGTAGCGCTCCCCGTCCGCAATAAGGCGGTCGTCGAGCTTTGGTTTGACCCGGCGCACGAGCTCGGTTCGCCTGTCGGCGAATTCCAGCGGATCGGATCCCAGCTCCCAGGCATTCGTCAACGGATCCACCGCGTACGGACCGAGTCGGCTGTCTTCGTCGGTCCCGTAGGTATGCAGCGAATCACTCGATTCGGCCGCAATTTTAGCCAGCCCGACCTGCTCGTCGGCCGTCGTGTCGGCCAGCGGACCGTCCCGGGTGAACGGCTCGTCTTTCGACTGTTCGGCAATGGGCATATAACCGTACCGGATGGCCCACTCGTCATAGCTCCCTACGGCGGGATTCCAGTAATGGCCCTGCTCCTCTTTCTCCATAGCCAAATTCACCGGGGCGTAGTCCATGACGGACAAAGTTAACCCGTGTTCTTCCGTATACTCTTCGTCGTTCAGAAGCTCCGTTTTGATCCCCGAAGAAGCCTTGAAATTGTGGCGAAGTCCCAGCGTGTGACCCACTTCATGAAGTACCAAATCCCGTATGGCATCGCCCAGGTAGTCATCGGGCAGCGGGGCGCCGGGATTCAGGGTGCCGCGGGCGGCCAACAAGGCGTGCTGCACCCCGATTTGATGGGCTTTGCCCTTCTCGGCCAAACAAGCGCGGCGAGCCACTTTAGGAGAGAACATCTTCCGGAGCATGTCGGGCGTTTGATGCATACGGCCCGGTGCTGGCAGTCCAGGCTCTTGTCCGGCTTCCGGCGTCAGATTTTCGTAGGTCTGCACCCAGCCTCGCACAAACTCGGAAGAGATCAAAATATCCGCATTGAGGATCTCGCCCGTCCGCGGATCCGTCTGCGAGGGTCCGATGGCGTACCCCATTTGGTGTGCGGCCGTCCACTGTACGGTCGAATACCGGATGTCCTCCGGGCTCCAGGCGGTATCATCCGGGGCTACTTTCGCTTTCACGGCATTCTTGAAGCCGGCCTTCCGGAAGGCCTTGTTCCATCCCTCGATACCCTGCTTCACATAGGGACGGTATTCCTCCGGCACGCTGTGATCGATGTAAAAGACGATCGGCTCCTCCGGTTCCACGAGCTCTCCGTTCCTGAAGGCGGCCGTGTCGGACGGCTTCAACCGCCAACGCTGGACGTATCGAATAAAAGGATCCTCTTGCTTATCTCTGGAGAAATCCTTTATAGCGTCAACAAAGTACCCGACCCGATCGTCCGCCAGCCGCGGCTGCATGGGCTCCTCCGGCAACTTAAAGAGCGAATAACGGATGCCGACCGGTATGGAGCGGTAATCCGGAATCGCTCCTCCTCCTACCATCGGAGGCTCGGAGGCCTGGTAAGACAAGGCTGCGTCAATCTCTACGTTTTTTTCAAACGCCATTGCGCTGTCGATATAGCTTTTATCCTTTTGAAAAGCGGCCGGCTTCATTCCGAAATAATATTTGACGCCCTCCCCGATATTGGCATAATCGGAGACCAGGAAATCGGATAATTTGATGAGCAGGTGACCGGTGGAATCATTCTTGCTTTCGATATCGAACGCATGTACTATCGAGTGGCCGATGTTCTCATTCATCGATTTTCGCATGGGACCGGCATCCGCCCGAAAACGCGTATTCCGGTGGACCAGTTGGATTTTGTGTCCCACACGCCGAAATCGCATCATGCGCGTATCGCTCAATCGCAGTCCGTCGTGCAGATTTAATATGCCAACGCCCTTGCTGATATGCATTACCAGGCCGAAATCCTGACCCAATTGTTCCGGCGCCAATTCGGCATACATCGTGCGATCCTCTTTCTGATGCAAGGTGAAATAACCCTCGATTTTCCGGGCATCCTTCAGTGTTTTCTCCCAGGGTTTGAAGGGATCATCCTCCTTTTCCTCTTTTTTATCTCCTTTTTTGGAAGAACCCCCCGTCGTTTTCTTGAAAAGCGTGCATGAAGATAATAGAAGTGCAGAAAGTAGAAATATAAAAACTGTACGCATGGAACCTCCCCTTATTTTATTTGATCTTGAAGCAGGGAACTTATCGAACTTTCACAAATCTATGAAGAAACCGGCATGGTAACTTTTGATAAATTGTACTTTTAAGAATCATCTATGCTATATCATAATCGGATCAATTATATATTAAATCGACCTCTCTTCGTTACGATCCGGAAAGTCCGACAAACCCTCAGGGAACAATAATAAATTTTGATTAAATTTTAAATCCTGAGTTTGTAAATACTTCCTGTCTATACAAAAGTGTTTAAACAGCACGGCAGGCCAATCGTCAAAAGTGCGGGGAATTACGATCAATCACTGGGAGTCTTTCGGACTTTTCGGATCGTAGCGAAAAAAAGTCCGACAGACTCCTAGGCAACAGAAGTTGAATAAGCGATCTTAAATTCGGTTCTTTCTCCACTCTCATAGGATAGATCGGCATTTAACTGCCTGGCAAAAGTGTTGATCAGGTTTACCCCCAGCGAATTATCCGATTGAAGAGAGAAGTCGTCAGGCAATCCCACGCCGTCATCTGCAACCAAAATTTTTATATCTCCGTTCTTTTGAGTGACTTCGACCCAGACATTACCCCTCTCTTGCTGTACAAATGCGTGTTTGGTGGCATTGGTAATAAGTTCGTTAATCAACGAACCGCACGTTACCGCTTCCTTAACGGGAAGTACAATCTGATCCGTTTCTATATGATAGGAGATATCCTTCTCGTCACTTGCCCACGTCTGCTTAATCGTCTGGGCAAGCCGCTCGACATAGTGATCCATCCTCACCTCTTTGAACGACTCGTGCTGGTATAGCTGATCATGAATCATGGCGATGGACTGAATCCTCGCCTGGCTGTCCTGCAATACGGAGTGGACCTCTTCGCTATCCGTATTATAGGATTGCAACTGCAGAATACTCGAAATGTGAGATAAATTGTTTTTAACCCGGTGATGAATTTCATCCAGCAACACTTCCTTGTCTTTGTTCGCCTCTCTTAGTTTATTCTCGATCGTTTTCATTTCTGCAATATTCGTGCCGAAAGCGATGACATACAGTTTTTCCTCTCCCTCGAATCGGCGTCCCGAAAGATAATAGGGAATCTCCTCTCCCTCTTTGGTCAAAAGTTTGGTCTCCAGGGTAGCCGTCCCCTCTTTCAATACGCGTTCAATAGTTTCCCGGGTTTTATCACGATCCTCTTCGACAATTAAGTCAAGCGGATCCATTTCCTTAATCTCTTTATCAGTATATCCCGTTACCTCATTGACATAGCCATTCCAATTGACGACCCGATTGTTTTCGTCAAACATATAAAAGGTATCGGGCAATCCCTCAATCACAGACTCCGCTAATTGCTTTTGCCTGTTAAGCTCTTCCTGCAATCGTTTGGTCTCTGTAATATCAAAATAGATAACGAACATATGTCGGACCTCTCCGTTAAATCGGACGGGGGCCGCCGTAAGTAAAACCTCCTTTTTTTCTCCCGTTTTCGTCTCACGTCGAGCCTCCTTCGTAAAAGCGCTGCTACGGCCTGTTTGATATAATTCCTCTTGAGGGATGGGGTCTTCATCGTCCGGCACAATCAACTCATCAATATCGCTTCCCTTCGCAAGATCCGGTTCATAGCCGAACAGCTTTCCGAATCCCTTGTTTGCACGTTGTATCACATTCGACTGAAAATCCAGTAATACTGCCGCATTGGGAAGGTTGTCGAATAACTGTCTGAAAAGCACCCCCGTCAGTTCATCTTCGTCCGCAGAAGTAAAACCGATTTTGGATGTACTGCAATCGCCTTCCCACAAAAGTTGCCCCTCTCCTTTTTTAGCAGGCGTCAATCGAACATATATCTCCTTTTGATCAGTATCCGATGAGGTATGGATTGCCGTGAATTGGACGGCTTCCTTGTTTTTCCATTTCCGATGGAGGGCATCCAGTTCCTCCTCGTTCATCCCCTGCTCAAGCCAACCTGGCAAGGTCTCTTCCAATTCTTTTATCTCTCTTCCCACATAGTCTGCCAATCGGTCACTTACATAGCTTACCGAAGCTTCACGTAGTCTTGATGCATCTTTCAACAAGAAAAACATCGATCCCTCCTCTTACATTAACTCAATGCTGAAACCACTAGCTCAATATTCATACTGGGAAGTCCGTCAGACTTTATTTCACTACGGTCCGAAAGTCCGTTGGATTCCTAAAACCCTTGAATAAACCTTCAACATTTTAATATCGACATATCCTTCACTAAATTCGTCTGCTTTAATGCGTACACGAAAGCTGTAAATTACAGGTAACAATATAAAATCCGTTTTATATTTCTTTCTATTTAAATCGAACAAAACTTTGATCAGTATAAATTATATCCACTCATAAAGCCCTTTGAAAAACCGGCGGCGGGTGTTCATCAGCCAGAAATATCCAGCCGTATTCAGCTCTACTCCGACAGTCCCTTATTCCCTATATAATCAGGTTTTTCAATACCTTGCTTTTAGCTGCATAATTCAAGTGCTGATGAACACCCGCCGCCGGTTTTTCAAAGGGCCCTATAATTCCAGGTCGAGTGCAATCTGCTCGTAGTGCCGGTAAAACATAGGCCATAAAACGGACAGACCGTAACACAGAACTCCCAGCGAGGTAAAGATAACTGCTACCGTCATATCGTATTCCAGGGCATTCAACCGGTTCAGCAAATTAAACCAGTCGTGGTGACTGTCCGACAATCCGCCAATCAACGGCAGTTGACGAGCTCCGCCATCAGCGGCGTAGGCGGCGACATCGAGCCAGCTGTAGCCGAGTAGAAACAACGAAAACTGCATACCTCCGCGGTACCTGTTCAACCAGCAAAATCCCACGATAAGCAGCGGCAGCACTATTTGGAACAGGGATCCGCCCAGGATCGTCACAAACCGCATTCCCAACAGGCCGAAAAAAGTGTGGCCCGCCTCGTGGACGATCAACAAAAAGTTATCCACGAAGATATGAATCACGTTAACGGGAAAAGGATAACTGTAATTGACGGCGAAAAATATATTAAACCGGAGCGCCCGGTATATCATATGCAGCGTCAGGGCTATATAGGGCAGCAACAGCAGGGATATTCCCCATTTTTTCAGAAAGGAAACGAGTTGGGACTTGTGGGAATCGCTTGTCATTGATTAAAGATTCCTGGCTGACTTTTTAATCAAAATTACGTCCGGATTTCTTACAAGAGAATTTTATGTGTGGCGCTATGTCCATGATATTCAAATATTTAACTTTAAATATAGATATTATCTTAAACAACAGTCTGTCAGCGCTGCGCACCGAGCGAAGCGATTCCCACGAAGTGAAATCCGGGCTAGAACAGGGGCTCCCACGGTTCGATTTTGTAATTTTTCTCGAGAATCCAGGGATGATAATCTGTTTTCTCGGCTCGTTCCAGCACGCTCTCATGAACCACCGGGCGATCTTTTCTATAGGCGGGCCAATCCCTTATTTCCTTTCGGAACAGCCAGTTCAGACTTCCGCTGCGGGAATCATGCATAAATCCATCGGCTTTGGGCCGGGTACGCACCCGTTTCGTATCATAAAGGCGCAACCCATGCGATACGGCTTTCCGGCACATCCAGTTCAAGGCGATATCGGAAAGCTCGTGTTCTTTATATCCTCCGCCGACATCCGTGTGCATTCCCGGGAACCAGACCTGTTGAAGGGTTTGACGATCCTTGACATCCTCATTCCACAGGACCGGGTGAAACGTCTTCCGCTTATCGTCCACCGCCAGCGCGTGATAGGCATTTTCCACGCTGTAACTGAGCGTAAAACTGTGGAAATTGTGGTACAACCCGGGAACTGCATTCAGAAGAGGATTTAACCATTCAAAGGGGACCCCCAGGGCCGCCACCGTATCGAAACATCCCAAAAATTTTACGCGGGTCCACATGGTATGGTGCTTTTTTATATAATTATAAGCCTTCATACTTCTTTTCTGCTCATCGGCAATGCCATAGATACAATAGGCTTCTTCGATCAAATCGGGACGCGATTTCGGCAGGATTCCAAAATAGTGAATAAAGCTCGAGAGGCTGCGGACAGTAGCCGCTCCCCGGCTGAACCCGATCAGGTAAATGTCGTCTCCAGCCTCGAAATTTTCAAATATAAACTTATAGCAGTCCTTGATGTTCTTCGATATCCCGTAACCGGTCGCCTTCGCTACAAGTCCGGTATCGTGCATTCCAAGTCCCGGATCATAATAAACGATCTGTTCGGATGTCCGGGCCTCAATGATATTAAAAATCTTGTACACGTTGGTATTATACCCTACTCCCCCCTCCTGGGCGGTACCGTCCGACAGAACGACTATATTTTTTGACATATACGACCCCTTGATATAAAATTTGTTCTCATTTTAATAAAACTCACTGTAGGCACCTACTTACACGAACTTATTCAACAACGTCACCACCACGCCTGAGAATTCCTCGGCCCGTTTTGTGATGGCATTCACTTTTTCATTGTGCTCGTCCGCCGACTTGACGATCTGCATCAATTCCGCCAATTTTTTCTGATCGTCCCGAGAGGGAAACAACTCCTTTACCTCGCTCCTGTTCATTCGCGTAACGGAGGATATTTTTTCGCCCACCTCGCGATCCGCCTCTTCTTCCGCTTTTTTTGAAATCTCATCAAAATTCTCAACCAACTCATCGAGTTCTTCAGACATAGATATTTTAATTTAGGTTCGCATTTCTGATAGTTTCCATAACCTCCTCCGATCGCCGGTCGATTTTATCGATATACGCATCGATTTCGCGCTGCGGCACCCCGAACAGGTCCATATACCGTTCCCTGTTTTCCGCCACTTTGGACGAACTTGCCAGGAAGCTCGTTAACGAGTTATTGGCAGACAGTATCTGCCGGTACTCGTGCTGCAGGCTATCAATAATCTGGGACTCCAACCGGTCCAGCGGTTCCATATATTCCGCCCGCTTGGCACGAATGCGGTCCAGCATCCGGGGACCTACCTGGACCAGAAACCGCACCCGCTCCTCCTTGTCGTCCTCCGACACCAGCTTCTCCCAGTAATCGGACACTTTATCCTGCGAGAAAAAACTTTCGGCGTAGGCGGGAATCCACTCTTCTTCGAAAAGTTCATTCACCCGTTCGCGCTTCAGATCAAAATAGCTGTGAACCAGGTTGATATGAGCCGTCCTCATCTCGACCACCCGCTTTCCGATCTCCTGCGATAACTCGGGAGATTCCTTCGGAATCGACGCACACCCTCCCATGATCAGCAGTCCAATAAATACGGCAGTTAATCGATATGTTTTCATGATCTCCCCTCTATTTGATAAATAACGTATTTTATATGTGAGTTCCGGAAATGACGTACCCCTGCAGTCCCTCTATATTTCGACATTGTTAAATCAACTTAATACCTTTTCCGGTTACTTACAAGGGGAGGGTCGAAAATTTTAAAACTTTTTCAGAGGATGATACTACACTGATCAAATTCCGCTTCACAAGCGGATCTTTTTACCCTCCGGATATTCCACCTCATACACAAAACGGAGCGTTTCCGCCGCTCCGGCGCCGAGTTGCAGCTTCCAGGTCAGCATGCCGGTCTGGCGGTTATATTGCGCTCCCGATGATTCCTTTAGACTGACTTTAATATCCTCATGCTCCGAGACCGGGACCTGGTCGAGCACTTCGATCTCAATCGGCTGATCCTTTGAGTTACGTACCGAAATCTCCCGGGCAAACGATTCCCGGACCTTGTTGCCGAAAAAATTCTTCTCTTTAAACTCTCGCAGCTTTTCCCGCTCCACGACCACCGACTCGTCGCTGCCCAGCGAAAACGAAAGCGTATCGCCTACCGAACGGGGATCGATGGACGATTTCCCGACATACGTATTATCAAAAAACAGATTCGCCTCTCCCGGCAACAGGTTGTACTGGTCCCACTCACTCATCCGGGCCGTCAGGTAGGCTTCGCTGCGACGCTTGGGAACGGTATAATACCGGTATTGGGCAGGGATGTCGTTATTCTTGACGGCGACCGTCAGCGGTTTTCCCCCCGAGGGGACGTCATACGGCAGGTCGATCCGGTAGCTGAAACTGGTCTGGTTTTGCAACTCCTGCACCGGTACGGTCTGCTGCATCGCCTCTGCCCGATCCTCCGCCTGGTCTCTTTGAGCCGCAGCCGGCGCTTGCAGACTCATCCTGGCTCTGCCCTCGCTTGCCTCGGGACGCGCTTCCCGGAACCGAATATACCACGGCCGCAAATCCGGCAATCCTCCCCCGCGATCGGGTATGGACGAGGACACGGTCAGATCCACCTGGTTCCAGTCGATACCCGTGGACTGGCGAATATTCGCCTTGTAGGAGAAGTTCACCGGTCCGTCGACATCCTCCACCCGCAGATCGTAGGACGGATACCAGCCCGCGTCCTCTACAAGGTAAGTCAGCCGCAGCTCCACCTTTTCCGGTTGATCCGACTGAAGAACCGCCGTGACGAGCGACCGGTTCCGCGCGGCATCATCGTCGAGTTCCGAAATCTGTTTTTCGATCTTCTCCAGCTCCTTTTTCAATGCATCAAGCTCCCGCTTAAGCGTAAGTTGCCCATTCTCAAGGTCCGTCAGCTTCCGGTGAAAATATTCCATCGCCTTCTCCAACTCGGCCGCGGTGAGATTCTGCTGGTTCCCTTTCAGATTGGTATTGGAAAGTAAAATGTTTCGTTCCTGTTCGAGGATACTTTTAGTCGATTCCTTGTCTTCTATTTTTCGCTTGAGCGAATCGCGCTGCGCCTTAAGCCGCTCAAGCCGCTCCTTCTGCGGATGATCCCCCATATAATCCCGTCGGTGGTTCAGCGACACAAGCAGAAAACTGCCGCTACCGCTGCCGCGCAGTTGGATGGTTTCCGGCTTGAGAGAGGGGGTGAGTCCGTCGAATGTAATTTCATTGCGACCCGAGGCGAGATCCACCGTGGCCGTCCTCGTTATTTGAGCGCCGTTCTGAAACACGGTCACCTGCTCAATGGAGCTTTCGACGGTCTGACTGTCGGCTGCAGCATGGGATATGGCGGGGAATACGAACAGAATAAGGGGGATCAATCTTTTCATAGACTCACTCGACTTGGTGTTGGGATGATGTTACCAGATATATAGAAGTCTATTCTTCAAAAATCAATTCACAACTTGAATTCATGTATTAGGGGGTGCTGGCAGGTAGGTATAGAGTTATAAAACAGAGACGAAGGTATCCCCTGATTGGGAGGTAGTCGTAGACCAGCAAGGAAGGAAAAAACGGGGGAATGAGAACTATCTTAAGGGAGGCTTTCACGTCTTTTTTCGATCAACTATTTACAATATACCCTGATAGTACCCATTTACCCAAATCAAATTTAGGATACTAAAGTAATATACAAGTAATAAAAGACATTATGAAACTTATGCTTTGCTAATGGCATTTATTAAAGGGCTTTGATTATTTCTGATTCGTCCACCGGTTGGATTGTTTTGACAGGTCCCGTCACATCGGAATGGTCGCAAGAGATAGTTCCTACAGCAAGCAATGCAATCAATATCGAGTATAAGTAATTTTTCATAACCAATTGTTTATTTCGACGGACAAGTGATTATAACGCATTATTGTTTTTTGCTACTTCACCAGCAGCATCTTTCGGGACTTGCTGAATCCGTCCGCCTTTAAACGGTAAATATAGACACCTGACGGCAGTCCGGGTGCGTCAAAAGTTGCCGAATGCGATCCCGCGCCCATCTTCTGATTAATCAGAGTGGATACTTTCTGCCCGATGCGGTTGTAAACGGTTAATCGAACTTCAGTGGGTTCCGGCAATTCGAATTGAATGTTAGTAGTTGGATTAAACGGATTGGGATAGTTTTGCTTCAACTCAAAAGAGGTGGGCGAGTCTGGATGGTCCCCTATCGAAGTTGTTGTCGTTTGGCCAATTGCATACATACTGCTGTCCGACGCTATATAAATAGTACCGTTGGCTCCAATAGCGGGAGAGGTGACAATACGGTCTCCTGTATTATATTTCCACTTCAAGGTTCCGTCAGCATTCAATGCATATATATAGTTATTGCTCGACCCGAAATAAACGACTCCGTTAGAATCAACGGCCGGTGAGGAATAAATATAGTGATCATCTGCTGCACCCTCTGTTTCGTAGCTCCATTGCAAGTCACGGCCAGGGCCTACCGCATAAAATATCCCCGCACCGGATCCCGCATACACGTTACCGTTGGGACCGATGGCGGGTGAAGCCTGAATACTCTTTATAGGACCATACGTCCATTTGCGTGTTTTATCCTCATTCAATGCATGCAATACATACCGATCCTCACTACCGTATTTGTCCCCATACCGTTGTTTGGAACCTACATAAATCGTAGTGTCATTTCCGATGGTCGGAGGCTTCATCACACCCTTAACTGCACATTCCCACCAATCTTCCGTACCGTCCTTCACATTCACTGCATGCACAGCGCCGCATGTCAAGATCTTAGCATCAGCACCGACATAAAGGGTACCATCACTATCCAGGGCAGGTCCCGTTATACCTGCATCCTCAATTTCATTCTTCCACAATTCAGTGCCATCCTCCGAAATGGCATACAAATAACCCAGGGAGGACACATATATCGTCCCTGAATCTCCTATAACAGGATTGGACTCTACGCTATGAGCTGTTTTATATTTCCATTTTAACGATCCGTCCGTCGACAATGCATATAGATGATTGTCATCCGATCCTATGTAGACAGTGCCGTCGGCTCCCAACGCTGGAGAAGATTGAATTTCCCCTTCCGTTTTGTATTTCCATTTAAGCGTTCCATCCGGATGCAAAGCATAGATGTGCTGATCCAACGAACCAAAATAAACAGTACCGTCCTTTCCAATAGCGGGAGAGGATCGAATAGTTCCGTCTGTTTGGAAAGTCCATCTCAGGCTGTCCGATTGGGGGCCTGCAAACTGACTTAGTCCTGTATTATAAGCATCATTTTGAAACGAAGGCCAGGGACTGTCCGCCAATTGGGCAAACGCAACGGAATGAAACAGCAGGCATACAACAACTCCGGCACAAGCTATGAGCACCTGCCTACCCAAAAGCTTTTTGGATTTCAGTGGTGCCATGGTGTCTCTCTTTATTGTGACTTATAGATATTTAACTTAGCAGATACAGCTTTATTTTTCAAATGCAGGATATCGGCAGCAAAGCGTCTCCCCATTACTAACTCCTGGTACTTACCCCGTTCACGGATTTATCCTATAAATACAAAATAAAGTCATTTATGCATCCAACTCATTAAGCAGATCCCCTACATCAAGGGGCTCGGTGACCATCTTTACCGATCCATCCTCTTTATATTCCCATTCATTCCTGGGACGATCGCGATACAGTTCCACTCCATTACCGTCCGGATCCTGCAGGTAGATGGCTTCGGAGACGCCGTGATCGCTGGCGCCACTGATGGGATAGTCGGCGTCGATCAGCCGCTGCACGATTTCGGCCAGGTCTTTTCGCGTGGGATACAAGATGGCGGTGTGAAACAGTCCGGCGCTGTTGCGGGGGGCCGGCGGACCGCCTTTGCTGTGCCAGGTGTTTAATCCAATATGATGATGGTACCCGCCGGCCGAAAGAAAGGCCGCGTTTTCCCCGTACATGGTCGTCAGCTCAAAGCCCAGCAGATCGCGGTAAAACTCGAGCGACCGTTCCAGGTCAGACACCTTCAAATGCACGTGTCCGATGCGGGTTTCGGCGGGGGTGGTGTAGTCGTTACCCATGGTTCATTTTTCCTTTGAATTAGTGGTTATCGATTATATCAAGATTTTTCAGTCCTAATTTCCTGGGGAGCCCAGAGCAAAGCGTCACCCGGAAAGTGCTCCGAGCAAAGCGATCCCCGCGTGAGCGCTCAGAGCGAAGCGTTACCCACGAAGTGCACCGAGCAAAGCGATTCCCACGCAGTGCACCGAGCGTCAGCGATTCCCGCGCAGCGAAATCCGGGATAGGACTATTCGGATCACAACGAAATAAAGTCCTTTTTTAAAGCTATTGCTCGACAAATTGCTTTACAAAAGTGTCAAGCCCTGTGGGTTTGCGCCCGAGCAGCTTCTCCATGTCATCAAACGTGAAATCCAGCGCTCCATTGACAAAGGTTTGGGCCGTCATCACGCTCATGGCAATTTGTTCTTCGGGCAGTCCGATTTCTTCCAACGTGTTTTTAAATTCGGAGACCGGTATATCGGTATAGGTGATTTCTTTGCCGGTCGCTTCGCTCAACATGCCGGCGATTTCATCCAGGGTGTAGGCCTTGCTTGAGGTGATTTCATAGATGCTGTTCTTGTGTTTTTCGGAGTCGGCCAACCCGTTAGCCAGGGCTTCCGCCATCTCCGAACGCAGCGCCAGGTTGATGGGATTGCCGTTTGACGGAAAAGCCCACTGACCGGTTTCAAGGGCATTGCCCAGGAACAGCGGCAGAAATTCGGTATAGAACGCGTGTCGGTAAATCGTGTAGGG
Source organism: uncultured Balneolaceae bacterium (assembly GCA_964421495.1). Lineage (GTDB taxonomy): Bacteria > Bacteroidota > Rhodothermia > Balneolales > Balneolaceae > CAJXOW01. The sequence goes on from CAYQXO010000002.1 coordinate 49,622, forward strand.
GATGCCGGAATCCCTGATGAGTTTCTCGGTTTCGGCATGGTCCGGTGAAAGCGGACTCAATTCCCTGTCGGCTTTTACAATGCTGGTATAAAATACCTGGTTTACGCCCGCTTGCCCGGCGGCTTCAATAACGTTTTTGTGCTGTTTGGCCCGTCCTTCCAGCGTACTGGAAGAAATCAGAAGGAGGGTATCGATTCCCCGGATAGCCTCTTCGATCGAGGAATAGTCATTGTAATCGCCGATCCGAATTTCCACGCCTTTTTCTTTCAATTCGGCGCCTTTTTGTTCACTTCGGACGAGTCCGGCAATGTCTTCATCCGTATTCTTATCCAGTAAAAAATCAATCGTTTGTGATCCCAAATTTCCGTTTGCTCCGGTTATAAGTATCATAGTGGTACTCCGTTGTTTTAGGTTTAGCGTGTCATTTAATTGCGTAATATTTTCCAGCCGGCCAGCCATTCCTCGTTATTTTTGATCGTAAGCTGCATAAGCAGCAGTTGCATGCGCTCGAGCGTGCCGCTAACCGACAGGTCCCCGGCGATAACCGGGTTGAATCCCGCCGTTTCCACAAGTTCGGCGGCAGCCTGCATCGCTCCCTCGTCGTCGCCCGCAATAAAAACATCTGCCTGCTGGCCATCGATGACCGGCTGTTCAAAGTCCGCCGAAAAACTCGTATTGAAAGCCTTGACGACTTTGGAATGCGGCAGCCATCGCTGCAGTTCCTCGGCCGCGCTGGTGACAGACTCTGTTGTCAGTTTGCTGAAATTTTCATCCACGGGATTGGCAATACTGATCACAACCTTCTGGGTGGCTACATCCCGTATCTTGTCGGCAATTTCTTTTTCAGCCCCGTGGGGGACCGCAGGGATAATAATATCCGCCTCCCAACTGCACTCGTGGGCGCAGTCAATGGTTTCCACTTCGGCGCCCGGATGAGCCTCTTGAATTTCCTCCCTTAACGGAACCAGTTGTTCGGGATTCCGATCAAAAAGAAGGAGACGATAATTGCCGCCTGCAATACTTCTCGCAATAGCGGATCCCATATTCCCGCCGGCTCCGATAATGGCGATCGTTTGTTTGGTAATGGGCATAATGGTTACTCCGTTTGCAGTTTTATTTTGTTACTACAAACTTACTCTGCCGGTGCTCCATTGTCATTGATAAGTGTTAGGAAAAACTCTTGATATAAATCAAGCTAAGGATCTTGGGATTATAGCTATCAACTAATCCTTAGCCCGGATTTCGCTCACGCGGGGATCGCTGACGCTCGGTGCACTTCGTGGATAACGCTTCGCTCTGAGCTAACCAAGAAATTTCTCTTGTGAGAAATTCGGGTTTGGAGTCTGTCGAAATTAATGGAAACGGCATGCGACATATACGTTTAACCGCTAAAACTACTGCGAACCCGACTCAGTGTTTCGGGACTAATGCCAAGATAGGAGGCAACTAAATTCTGGGGGACCCGGTTCAAAAACTCCGGATTATATTCCAGCAGACGGGCATATTTTTCTTCGGCCGTACGTCCCAATGCATTTTCCACGCGTTGCTGTAAGGCCACATAGGCATTCTGGAGGATAATTCGATGGTATCGCTCGTAGGCCGGGATTTCTTCCAACAATTTTTCATGATTAGCCCGGTCAAGCAAAAGCAGTTCACTGTCTTCCAGTATCTCAATGTTCAGCGTGGAGGGACGATCCGTAAAAAAACTTTCCAGGTCCGCAATCCACCAGCCGTCAAAGGCAAAACGCCACACATGTCGGTTGCCTTTTGAATCGACGGAGTAGGAGTACAAGGCCCCTTTCTCAACATATGTTAACTCCCGGCAAACATCACCCTCTTGAAGCAGGAATTGCCGCTTGAGCATGCGCTTGGGACGAAAACTGTTCTTGCACTTTTCCCACTCCTCGTCGGATAGTGAGACATGCTCGCCAATACTCTCTTTTAGCTGCTCGTACATTCGTTACCGGCTTTGGGATTCTAAACTTATTCATGGAATTCATTGAAAAACCGGGGGAGCCGCTCTGAAGCACTTGAATTATGCAACAAAAAGCAATAAATCATATTCTATTCAATATATTGGCATCGAGCAAAATTCAATGCATAGACTCCTAAGCGGCTGGATATTTCTGGCTGAAGAGCGGTTCCCCCGGTTTTTCAATGAGCTTTCATATATCGAGACGTACATTCCAATAGCTGATAAAAAGTACGGGGAAATATCAGGAAATAAAAAAGCGGATACCCTATTAGAGGATACCCGCTTGTCTATACAGGAGACGTTAAACGCCCAAGTCAGTTTTTAACGAACTGAAGATTCAGTTGCAGTTTAATTTTATCGCCTACCACCACGTTGCCGGCTTCGGTTACGGCATCCCAGGTGAGGCCGAATTCTTTTCGATTGATCGTTCCGGTCACTTCAAATCCCGCTTTGGTGTTTCCATAGGGATCGCCAACCGTACCGCCGTGGACGACATCCAGTTCAATTTCCCTGGTGACGTCGCGGATGGTCAGATCGCCGGTGAGTTTATATTCGCCTTCGCCCGTTTTCTCGATGTTGGTGGACTCAAATTTTAATTGCGGATACTCTTCAGCATTAAAGAAATCGTCTGATTTCAGGTGCTGGTCGCGATCTTCATTATTTGTGGTAATGCTGTCGACGTCAGCCGTAAACGTTGCTTCGACATTTTCAAAATTGTCGCCGTCGGCTTCAATTTGTCCCTCGTACGAACCAAAGCTTCCGGTAACAGTCGAAATCACCAGGTGCTTTACTTTGAATTGAACTTCCGAATGCGTCGGATCGATTTTCCATAAGGTCTTTGCTGCAGTAGTCATGGTGTAATTATTTTGATGTTAAACAGTTTGTTCACCCATAACATACGGAAGCGCGGCCCTCACACCATTGATATATAACAGGAAATAGTCTTGATATATGTCAATTGCTATCTCCGGAACGGATTTTAATTCCCGAAGAAATCCAGAATATTTTCCAGCCGGGAGGTCTCCCCTTTGTAGATTTCCGTGTACTTGCATCGGGTACACGTTACGGTGGTATATTTTCTGTTCTGGATGTTGAAGAATTTGGAGATCCCTCCCCCGGTCGCCTGAAACTTGTCGGATTCAAACTCCCTGTTTTCGCATTTTGGACATTTCCAGTTTTTGTGCTGCATGGTTTTTCTGTTTAATCGTTAGAGACGAGCATCTGCTATTGACGTTTTAACGTGAAAAACTCCGAGGCATTAAAAAACATATTGTAAAACTGCTTAAACATATTCGTGATGGATTCATCAAAACCGGACTCCACCTTGTATTCCACCCGCTCGCCGGCCTCCAGCTTTACGCGGACGGGCTTGCAGGTGCACCAATCCATCTTTACACGAACCGTATGAAATCCGGGCCGGACCTTGAATCCTATCCCCTGATCCCATTTCAGGTCAGCGACATGATCTTCATCTATAATGATCTTCAGTTTGCGGGCCATCCCAAAAAAATCCCGGCCGCGCCTCACGTGAATGATTGGTTTTTCCATAATCCACCACCCCGACCCTCATTTTATACATTGCCAGTAGTTCCACTCTCTATACTCTAGTAATATGCAAGTTATTTTCTATAAACTCTAGGAGTCTGTCGGATTTCCAGATCGTAGCGAGAATCCAGAACAGCTGTCGGTAAAGGTATATGTGGGCTGAGTTTGAGGTAAAATAGTGACGCTATACAAGGAAAAATCAATCAAAAGCGGATCCGACACCCTCCTGAAGTTTCTGTCCCCCCTTCATTGCGATTAGATCTTGAAATTTTATATTATTTGTTTAAAGGTACATTTTGTGTTACAACAAATTCACCCCGCTTGTATTTTGTTTTTAGATACTTCTTCACGCAAAGGGGAACGGTGCTTGAAGTATTAGATAAATCAAAGATCAACCAACAATTACTATTCACATGGGATGGCAGGTTGCAAAGTATATCCTCGGTCTATTTTTATTGTTCGTAATATCTATAGCGGGATATTGGGTCATGGACCAAGCTTTTCTTTTTGAAAGCTCAAAATCCGAGACAGAAGAAATTGACACATTTCCCATTCATGAAAAAGAAGAGGAAAGTGTCCTTAAAACCAGGAAATTGCGCAACAAATATTTTTTCCGCTTACTGCGCGATCCGACTGCGAATGCAATCCCTGAAAATATCCGCAGCCGGGAATTAAATCATGCCGAACAGATCCCGACGCTGCGTGCCCTGCAAAAGGCGAAAAATGGTGAAAATACTTCTTTGGATTCTATCGATTTCGACTGGAATCTTGCCGGACCCCCTGCCGTTGGTGGACGAACGCGGGCCCTGGGTATCGACAATCGCAATTCGGACATCATTATCGCGGGCGGTGTTTCCGGGGGAATCTGGAAGTCGACGGACGGCGGAGATAGCTGGGAGATTAAAACGCCGGGTTTTGAAAACTTTAGTGTGACCACGCTGGCCCAGGATCCCACTAACCCCGATACCTGGTACTATGCGGGCGGCGAATTGCTCGGTAACTCGGCCAGCTCTCATGAAGTTAACCCGGCACCAGCCTTGTATTACGGGGCAGGGGTCTACCGATCGACGGACAACGGGGAGACCTGGTCGCGCATCCCGGGTACGGCCGATGAGAACACGCAACTCGATTCGCCGTTCGATTTTGTCAACCGCATCGTTATCAGTCCCGAAACGGGCACGCTCTTTATTGCGAGTAACGACTTCGGCATCATTAGATCTCCGAACGGTGATAACTACGACAACCTGGTCCTGGGCGGGTCGGGAGAGCACAGGTACACCGATGTGGCGGTAGGCTCGGACGGTACCGCGGCGGCGGTACTTTCAAGCGCGAACAGCTCGGATTCAGAAGGTAATCCCGGCATATTCGTGTCGGAGGACGACGGACAAAATTGGACTGAAATAACCCCCTCAAGTTTTCCATCCAATCACAATCGGAGCGTGCTCAACTTTGCCCCTTCAAATCCTGATATCCTCTACGTTTACACGCAAAAAGATATGGAAACGGATTCCAGCAATCAGGGAGTGAGCCTGTACAAACTGGACCTGTCCGGAAACCCGGTACAGGCAAATGATCGTGCCGGCAATTTTCCTGAATTTACTGATGGTCCCATAGGAGGTATAGATACCCAGGGAGGCTACAATATGACGATATCGATCAAGCCGGATAACCCGAACTTTGTGACGGTGGGGGCCACGAACCTGTTTCGGTCGACCGACGGGTTTGCGACTGAACCGTCCAACAACAGCGAATCCGAAAAAGACCGGTATTGGATTGGAGGATTTGCACAATCCAATGACGGCGGTTTCTACCCTGAACAACATCCCGACCAGCACGTGCAAATCTACGATCCCGACAATCCCGATCGATTGTGGGTCGGACATGACGGAGGGATCTCCGTGACCGATGATATAACGCAGAATGAAGTATCCTGGACCGGAAGAAACGAGGGGTATATTGTAACCCAGTTTTATGATGTTACGATATATCCGGTGGAAGGTGACGAACGACTTGTGGGAGGTACCCAGGACAATGGATCGCCCTTTTTCGCATTCAATTACCAGCAAAATACACCCACGCCTTCCGAAGACGCCTCCGGAGCGGATGGGGGATACTCCTTTTTTACCGAAAACTTTCTTTACACTTCCAACCAGTGGTCACCTTCCAGTGAGAACAGCCTCGTCTACCGCTTTAACGAAGCCCGTGATTTTGCCTATGTACAACCGGCCCGGGCAAGCACCGAATTTTTCATCAATCCCTATGTCATAGATCCCAACGACGAGACGATCATGTATTATCCCGGCGGCGGGGAACTGTATAGAAACACCAGGGTTGATGAGATTTCCTCCCAGAACGCCCAGGGAACCGATCAATACTGGGAAACGATGGATGAAGCCTCTCTTGCCAACCATTCCATTTCGGCCCTGGCCGTCAGTGATGTTCCCGAAAATATTCTCTACTACGCAGGGTCAAGCATCAATAGAACACCGGTTATACGCCGGCTCGATAACGCCAGCGCCGCAAACAGTCCGCCGGCGGAAATTGATATCCCCGACGCCCCCACCGGCGCCTTTGTACACAACATCGCGATTAATCCCAACAATGCGAATGACGTATTGGTGGTGATGTCGAACTATAACATCGTAGGACTCTATCACACCTCGGATGGCGGCAGTTCCTGGCAAGCGGTCGAAGGGAATCTGACCGGCTCTAGCGATCCGGCAAGCCCCAATGCCGGTCCCTCCTTACGTTCAGCCACGATAGTCCCGGCCGAATCGGGTCCCATTTACCTGCTGGGCACCAGCACAGGTATATATGCCACTCAAAATCTCGACGGGAGTCAAACGCAATGGGGACGTCAATCGGCTTTCAATGACGATGGAAATCCCGACATCGGCTACTCAGTGGTCGAAGATATTGATTCTCGCAAATCGGATGGAGATGTAGCCGTCGGATCCCACGGACGTGGAATTTTCGTAGGCGATTTTCAGGGAGAAGTAGCATCGCCTTCATTGCCTGTAGTATCTCTGGAAAATGCAATGGGGCGGGCCGGCGATGAAATAACTATACAGGCCGACAACTTCCAGTTCTCTTCCACGCCCGAGGAAAACGAAGTCTATTTCGGGAATAAACGTGCCGAAGTTATCGACGCTACGCCCGAACAGATCACCACCGTCGTTCCCCGGGCCACCTTATCGCCTGAGAGTGAAGGCCGAACCGTATTGCTGCAAGTAACAAATAACAGTGGACAAGATCCGCATGGCATTCCCTTTACCCTGCTGTCCCCTGACGATTTTACAGTTAAACAAAACTATCCCAATCCCTTCAATCCCATTACGACGATCCCGTTTGATATCCCTTCAGACAGTCGTGTAACCTTGACGATCTACAATACCAGCGGTCAAAAAGTATTACAACCCATCGAACAAAAATCATACAACGCCGGCACCTATAATCAACGGGTGGACCTGTCGGGCCTGGCCAGCGGCACATACATCTACCGGCTTTCTGTGAGATCCCAAGTGAGGGATCGCGTTACGATGCAGTCGAAAAAAATGACGTTTGTCAAATAGAGATCGCCTGGTTAGCCCGAATTTCACTGCGCAGGAATCGCTAACGCTCGGTGCACTTTGTGGGAATCGTTCCGCTCGGTGCGTTTCGCGGGAAGCGATCCCCACGTAAGCGAAATTTGCTCGTAAGCTTCCTGTGAGATTTTCTTCCCGACCGTCCGTTCGACAACCTGCCGAATGAAACAATTTTGTTTTATTCTTCGTATAATTTGCCCCTTTTAACTCATAAAATTTGAATCTTATTTAAATACGCATGCAACAAGCCGTAAAGCAAAGGATAACGGTCTTTTTGACGATATTTCTGTTCGTTTTATCCCCGCACGCATATGCTCAATCCAACCAGGAAAATCCGGAGAACACCCTGCGTCCCCTGCGCATCCACCAGGAACTCGAGATAACCGGTACTTTGTCCGATCCGGCCTGGAACCGGGCGGCGTCGGTATCGATTGACCATCAAGTGCAGCCCAATGATGATGCAAAGGCGCCGGTGCACACCACCGTCAAGGTCCTTTACAGCAGAGCCTATCTTTATGTCGGATTTATATGTGAGGATCCGAATCCGGAAAAGATACGGGCCCACGTTACCGATCGCGACGAAAGTTCCTGGGACGATTTTGTTGGTATCTTCATAGATCCCTTCAACAGTAATCAACATGCCTATGAGTTTTTCGCCAATCCCCTGGGTGTTCAGATGGACGCCATGCGCACCGGCAACAATGAAGACATGAGCTACGACCTGCTCTGGCAGTCGGAGGGAGCGATTACGGATTCCGGGTATACGGCGGTCCTGAAGATTCCTTTCAAAAGTCTCAATTTTCCCCGGAAAAAGATACAGGACTGGTCCATTCAATTTTTACGCAATTATCCCCGCAACAACCGGTATCAGTTGGCGTGGACCGACGTGAGCATCGACAATTCCTGTCTGCTGTGCCAGAATGGAAAGCTGGTGGACCTGGAAAATATAGAGACCGGCAATACCGTCGAGCTGTTGCCCTATGCCATGGGCTACCAGCACAGTACGATCAATGATTCCGATGATCCCTCGTCGGGATTAGATCACGGTCCGCTGAACGGCCGGTTTGGCGGAAGCATTTCGTACTCCCCCAACTCGACCCTCTCCCTGGATGCCGTAGTCAATCCCGATTTCAGTCAGGTCGAAACCGATGCCGCCCAGATCAGTGCCAACGAGACGTTTGCATTGTACTATCCCGAAAAACGACCTTTTTTCATGAAGGGATCCGAACTTTTCGAGACGCCGGAGGATCTGTACTACTCCCGGATGATCAACCATCCGTGGGCCGCCGGCAAGGTGACTCAGAATTCCGACGACTACAGCATCGCCTATCTTACCGCCTACGACCGCAGCGCCGCCTTTATCGTTCCGGGAAAGCTGGGAAGCTCGCAGATACGATCCGACGTAAACAGCTACAACAATATCCTGCGGGGCAAATACAATGTCGGATCCGAATCCCATATCGGGGGACTTATTACGACCCGAAATCAAGAAAGCGCCTATAACTACGTGGGAAGTATCGACTGGAATCTGAAGCTGGCCGATCACTATTACTTTGACGGTCAGGCGGGACTTGCCGACACCAGAGAACTTCAGGACACGACCTTGTTCAACAACCCGAGACAGCTTGGGGACGGTCCCTATGATGCCGCCTTCAACGGGGAAACCTATACCGGTCGACTGGTGACGGGACAATTCAGGCGCAGTGCCAAGTATTACAACTTTTCTGTTGAGTACCAATCTCTGTCCCCCACGTTTCAGAGCCAAACCGGTTTCATCAATCAGACCGATCTTCGGGAATTCAGTGGAAGCCAGAGCTTTTCCTACTATCCCGACAAAGAGTGGCTCAGCAACGGAAGTGTAAGCCTCAGCGGCACCTGGCGGTACGATCACGGGGGACAGTTTATGGAGCGTTATATTCATGCAGGTTGGTACAACCAATTCGGGGCGCAAACCAGTCTGTCGATCGGTTTTCTGCCGCTCAACGACGAACGCTACGGCGATCGATTTTTTACGAAGATGAACCGGGTGACGATGAGCCTCAACTCCAGCCCGCTGAACGAACTCTCCTTCGGTGCGAACCTGGAAATGGGACGCAACATCTACCGGACCGACGATCCCGTCCTGGGATATTTGTACCGGGCCTCGGCCGATGCCACCGTCAAACCGAGCCCGCGCCTGAACCTTTCCCTCAGCTACAGCCATTCCACGCTCGAATCGCTCGACGATGATACCAATTACTACAGCGGCAATATCTACCGGTTGACCGGCAAATACAACTTTTCCCGCAAACTGTTTCTGCGTCTCATCTCCCAATACAACTCCTTCAACGAGCGCCTGCAGGTCTATCCCTTGCTGTACTACAAGCACAATCCCTTCACCAAGTTCTACATCGGGATGACCGACAACCTCCAAAAATACAATCAACCCGGACCCGCCGGCGTCAACGGATTTCGCCAGACCCAGCGCGAATTCTTCGTCAAGTTTCAGTATTTGATTCGGCGGTGATTAGAGGGATTTCTTCTTGAGGATGTTGACAGGGGCGTCGCGATAACGGTACAACCGCTGGTCCATGCCCGACCTGCCGGTTACCCGTTGGGAAACGCGGCAGCCTGACGATCGATCACAAATCTATTGCGAAGAAGCCGGATTTAGCTATCATTGATCGTAGTCCTGGAAGTCTGTCAAACTTTTACAGATCTACTGCAAAAAGCCGGGTTTGATTACCTTTTAGCTGATTTATCGTTAAATAGATCCACTATTTTACCTCGAAATCGACCAAAACCTGCTGCAAACCGGACTTTTTTTCGCTACGATCCGAAAGGTCCGCCAAACTCCAGGGATTTGTGAATCGGTGCAGACCTCCCCGTTTCTAACGCGAGATCACTCTCCATGAAAAATGTAAAACAAGTTTCGGGTATAAGTTCGGCGTACGTAGCAGGAGCGGCTCTGTGCTGGGGGTTGTCAGGCGGAATCGGCGGTATTCTTTTGGCCGACGGCTGGGACGCATTCGTGGTGTCATTCTACCGGGGCGCTATAGGATTTCTCTTCGTTCTTGGCTGGCTGGCACTGCGACCCCGCGGAAGTGGATTGACAAACGGCAAATTGTGGTTTTGGTCGGCGGTGGCCGGCCTGGGCGTAGCCGGCAACTTTGCATTCTATTTCGTAAGTATTGCAGAAGGCAGCGTCGCGGTGGCGGCGACGCTGATGTACAGCGCACCGGTGTTCGTCTACCTCGTATCCTTCGGACTCAAGCTCGAACGTCCCACCCCGCTTAAGTGGACCGCAATCGGGGTGGTGATTCTCGGCATCGTCTTGCTGACCCGCATATACGACGTCGGTACGGGAAGCATTACGCCACTTGGCATCAGCGCCGGATTACTTGCGGGGCTGTCGTACGCGTTATTCATATTCGGGTTCAAAAACGCGGGGCGCCACGGGAGTCCCCAGGCAATTCTCGTTATAGCGTTCTTTGTGCTCGTTGCCATCCTCATCTGGCCGATTGATGCGGGACAGACGGTGACAGCCCTGAGTACGCCGGATTGGCCATGGTTCTTGGCGCTGGGCATACTTGGAGCGGGATTGTCGTTCATTCTCTATATCATTGGCCTCAACCATACCGAACCATCCGTAGCTTCCATTGTGGCCATGGTGGAGCCCGTCACCGCCTCCCTGTTCGGCGTTGTGGTTTTAAATGAAGGCCTGGTCGGGTTACAGATCCTGGGCATGGGACTGATTCTGGTCACCGTCACCGCACTCAGCATATATTCCCACCGCCGACCCATTCCTTCCAAGTTACCCTCCTGACAGATAGCTATTGGCTTTCCCAATTCGCCGGTTATTAGAGACTGAAGAGAAATTTAAAATGTCCATTCGTTGATATTAACAACTAATTATTATAAGATTCGTATTGAATCCCAAGTAGATTAAAAATCCGCCATGTTAAAAAAATATTGCTATTTCTCCGTTTTAATTTTCACTTTAAGCCTATTTATCACTATGTCCGCCTCTGCCCAGTCATCGATGCTAACCGAGGGAGCTGACGCCCCTTTGTT
>CAYQXO010000003.1:0-57568 GCA_964421495.1 uncultured Balneolaceae bacterium
GTCGCGGATATTTTGATGCCGCCTATTGGTTTGCTGGTAGGGGGAGTAGATTTTTCTGAACTGTTTATCGTTTTGAAAGAGGGGGCTACTCCCGGACCCTATCAGACGCTGGCGGCGGCAAATTCGGCGGGGGCCGTCACCATCAGTTATGGATTGTTTGTCAATTCGGTAATCAGTTTTCTGATTGTAGCTTTCGCCGTGTTTTTGTTAGTGAAGGGTATCAATAATATGGAGCGGGAAAAACAGGAGGTGCCCAAAACGGAACCTGCGAATAAGGACTGTCCGGTATGCTTTACTTCGATTCCGGTAAAAGCCAGACGCTGTCCGAATTGCACTTCCGAATTGGATGAGGAAGGTTATTCAAGTGTATAAGAGGGCATGAGTTCAGTAATTTTTCAATTAAAGAGGGTAACTGATAAGATTTATTGACATAGGTTGGGTAAGATATATGAGGAAAATTGGGAGAATTTTGCATAAAGGATTATTGATTATAACCGGCCTTTTACTGCTGTTTGCCGGTGGCTGTACTCACAACATAACCATTGATCCCACCTATGAACGGCAGATCGATATACTGGAGCGTAAAGCCGGCAAGCGGAGCGCCCGTTTATTTTTGCCTCGGGATACGGTGGAGGTTGATAAACTGTCATTTGAGGGAAATAAGGTTACGTATCGAAAGGTGGATAGTGATACGCTGACAAGTATAAATTTGGGTGATATCACCAGGTACCAGTTTAAAGATCATTTGGGTGGAGCAATGGAGGGAGCATTTTTGGGAGGAGCTTCCACAGCAGCATTGTATGGGATTGGTAGTTTATTGGGGGAGATTGAAGGGTATGGTGCTTTGGCTTGGATACAAGTGGGTGTTTTGAGTGGCATTGGTGGATTACTAATAGGTGCCGGAATTGGAAGTACATTCAAGTACCATCCCCCCGATAGTTTAAGTAATCGTGGTAAATAAGTTGTTATGATTCTTTTAAGGAAATTAGTGAGCCTTACTTTGTCTTCGAGGATTTATCTATATTTTGTTTTAATACTCTTGATTGGTTGCACGCATACGAATCAAATTAATACCCGAGACGACCGGCAGATCAAAATACTGGAAGATAACTCCAAAAAGAGAAGCGCACGACTCACTGTGGCAGGTAATCGAATGGAGATCGATTCTCTGGTATTTGGAAAGGATTCCGTGGCTTATTTCAAAGAAGGTGCCTCGAAGGGCCATCAAATTCCGATAGACTCTATTGAAAATTTTACCTACCGGAATCACATCGCCGGGGCTTTCGAGGGATCGGCCAGAACAGGTATTATTTTGGGAATATCCGGTGCTATATTGGGGGGTATCTCGGAATATTTTGATGACGATGATGATTATTTTGAATTGACAGACAACGTGCCGGATGCCATGGCGATTGGCGGGATAACGTCATTGCTCGCCGGTGTAGCAGTAGGCTTTCCCCTGGGTTTAATGATAGGAAATATCTATAAATATGTGCCTCCCGGGGATAGTGCAAAAAGTAAAAAACAGAAGGGTGAGAGATAATTACGAAGAGTTCCTTTCTCTGCTTTCTCGAACGGCCTCATTAATTTCGTAAAGGTCTACATCGCTTTGAACCCCTTCCACGTTTAATGGGGATTCATTTTCTTGTATGGGCTTGAGAACGAAAGTTTGACCGTCGCGGCGTTTAATTTGAACTTGACCCTCTTGTCTGGCTTCATCCAATAGCTGAGATAATTTTTGTCGCGCTTGTGAGTAAGTATAAACTTTCATTACGAGACCTCCAGCAAATCTATATTAAGTTTTTTAGCAACATCCTTTAGTTGCGTATCCAAGCTCAACAAAGGTGTTTGGTATTGTGAGGCACATTCGAGTACGTACGCATCATAGGCATATATCTCATATTTGTAAGCTAAATCCACAGCCTTCTTTATTCGAATTTTTGTTCTCCGTATTGGTATTGTTTCAAAATGTTCTACTACTTTTTGGGCACTTTCTAATGTTATGCGATTTCGTTTAAACATAGCTGACAATGCATTCCCGACTTCTGCATCTAATGTAGCTGGAGCTTGAAGATCATGCCCTCTAGTGATAGCTATGATATCGGAACGATGTTCTTCATTCAAAAGTACAGCTAATAGAGCTGATGTATCAATTGTTAGAACCATATAATAAATATAACAATTGTACAATTAAGATGCTGGAATAAAATTCTCTGAAAATACGATTCATTTCAAGTGCACGACGGTGCACCCGGAGCCGCCGCGGTTGAGGGGGGCGATATCGAAGTCTTTGACCTCGCTGCGGCCTTTCAGGTATTCGTGGGTGATTTGACGCAGGATGCCTTGCCCTTTGCCGTGGATGATTTCGACTTCCTCCAGATTGGTGGACACGGCCTGGTCGATGTATCGCTGCAACTCTTTTCGGGCTTCTTCGGCGCGCATGCCGCGGATTTCCAGGCTGGTTTTGGGTTTGGAGATGGTGTCCGAGTCAGGATTGCTGGTCTGGGTCTTGATTTTGGGTCGACGGGAGTGTTTTTGCTGTTCGGAGTCTTTCAGCTTGACGAGCCGGTCGTACTCGGTGTTTAGTTTGAGTCCGTTGGCGTGGACAATCGCCTTGTTGCCTTTAATTTCGATCAGCTCGCCGCTCATATTGTTGTCCATCAGCCGCACCTGGTCGCCGACTTCGGGCGACTCGAGTCCCTCTTCCTGCTTCTTCTGCTCGCGTTTGCGCTTTTCTATGTCGCGAAGCTCGTCGGAAACCTCCTGCTTGTAATCCTCTACGTGCCGGCGCGCCTCTTTGACTTTCTGCTTGTCCTGCTCGCCCTCCCGGGAGATCTGCTCGACGGCCTTCTCGATGCGTTTGTTGGCTTCGCTGACGATCTTTTCGGCTTTCTGCAGCGCCTCTTCCCTGATCTTGTCTTTTTCCCGCTCCATCTTCTCGCGGCGCTTTTCGTACTGTTCTTTTTGCTCCTCCATCTGCTGCTGGAGCTTGTCGTACTTGCGGGATAGCTCCTCGGCTTTCTGGGTGCGGGATTTCAGGTCGTTGATGAGCGACTCCAGATTGCTTTTGTTTTCGCCGACCAGCTCCGCGGCCCGGTCGAGGACTTCGTCAGAGAGTTTCATGCGACGGGCTATTTCAAAGGCGTAACTGCTGCCGGGCACCCCTTTCTGAAAACGATAGGTGGGAGCGAGGGAGGCCTGGTCGAACTCCATTGATCCGTTAATCGCTTTCGGGTGTTCGTGGGCGAATACTTTGAGGGATCCGTGGTGCGTGGTAACAATTACGCGGGCGCCCTGGTCGATCAGCTTTTCGATGAGCGACTGAAACAGCGCTCCCGCCTCTTCGGGATCGGTCCCCGCCCCGGCCTCGTCAATAAGCACCAGCGAACGCTCGTCGCACTGCTCCACCGCGTCGCGCATCCATTCCAGACGGGACGAGAACGTGCTGAGATCGTCCTCGATTGACTGTTCGTCGCCCATATCCACAAATAATCCGCTGAGCAGCGGCAGGTAAGAGGCCGAGGAGGCGGGAATGGCGTAGCCCGACTGCATCATCAGCGAGCAGAGGCCGACGGTCTTCATGGCGACCGACTTCCCGCCGGCGTTGGGACCGGTAATCATCAAACATTCTTCGCCTTCTTCAAGATGCAGATCCAGCGGGACGATCTCTTCCTGGTCCTTCGCTTTCTGTTGAAGATTGCGAAGCTTGAGGTGAGGATTGTAGGCCCCCTCCAGGTTGATGGAGTGGTCCTCCGACAGGCTCGGTATCTGTCCCTCGAGCTCCAGGCTCAATCGTGCACGGGCGGCGATGGCGTCGATGCGACCCACCGTCTTCAGGTTGCGCTGAATCTTGGGAGCGTGGTCGCGCACCGCGTTGGTCAGCCGCATCAGAATTCGTTTAATCTCTTCGCGCTCCGAGGCTTCCAGTTGACGAATGTCATTGTTGATATCGAGTGCCTCGGCCGGTTCCAGGTAGATCGTCTGTCCGGAGCCCGACACATCGTGGACAAATCCCTCGATTTTGCGTTTATGCTCCGAGCGCACCGGAATAACCATTCGACCGCTGCGGAGGGTGGGTCCCTCGTCGGACGTAAATCCCTCCTGATTCGCCCGCGCCATTACGCGGTTGATCGTATTGCGAAGATCGCCGCGCCGCTGGCTCAGCTTGCGACGAATTTTCCGCAACTGCGAGCTGGCATTCGTCCGCACTTCGCCATTGTCGTCGAACACCTCGTCAATCCGCTCTTCAAGTTCGCTCAACGCCACCAGATCCCGCGATATATCGTAAAGAACGGGATATCGTTCCTCCCGCTCCGTCAGGTAGTTTTTGATCTTGCGAATAACCGCCAGCAATTCCGCAATCTGCGGGAACGCCTCCTGCGGCAGCATACTCCCCTCGGCGTCGGCCTCCTTGAGTTGCGACGAAATATCGTCAACATTATGAAGCGGAAACGGATCGTCGTTATCCAGCAGCCGCATCATTTCGTCGGTTTCGGCAAGTTGACGTTCCACCGATTCGGGGTCAGCCGACGGTTTCATCTGGCGAATGCGCTCCCGTCCCATGGGCGAATATACCCCTCGCAATGTCGCCTCGCGTATGGCTTCGAAGCCAAGTTTATCGAGTAATTTGTCGGGGACGAGAATCATGGTTGCAAATGTGTGAAACGTTAGGTTGCTTTACGGTATTGATTGCTTTTGTCACAAAGCTCGAAGCGACTGCGGCTTTATTTATGAGCGTTTGTCAAAGTTTTGAGCTGTAAGATTATAATTCAGCTTAAAGGTACGGGTCTTAAAGTATAAAATTAAGCTGAATATTTGTTATAGTGTATCTCCTTAAACAGTAAAGGCAACTAAACAGGAAAACGAGCTAAAAACGGCTTCGAGCCTCGAGCATCCAGCGATACGACTACAGTAACAATGAGCAGTACCCATTAGTTACCTATGACGCATATTATAAAATCTCTTTATCGATGACCCTAATTCTCCTACTCGTCGGCCTCTTCGCAGGCGTTATTGCCGGGCTATTCGGCGTCGGCGGCGGTATTCTGTTTACGCCCGCATTGTTTATCGTCTTCAGCGATGCCGGGGTGGCCCGACCGGTGTTGTGGACGATCGCCTCGTCGCTGTTTTGTACCTTTGTGTCGGCCTTAAGCAGTTCGGTGCGACAACGTCAGCAGGACAATTTTTATTGGAGCCAGGGCATTCGGGTGGGGATTTTCGGAGCGCTCGGCACGTTTGTCGGCAAGCAGGTTTCGACCTCCGCCTATTACAGCGAGCAGGAGTTCGTGGTATTTTTCAGCCTGTTGCTGATGTTTGCCGCCTATACGTTTGCCCGCCGCGGGCGGCAGTCCAACGAGCAGGCGATCTCCACAGCCTATTCGAAGATCAAGTTCCGCCGCGGCAGCCTGATCGGCGGGGCCGGCGGATTCCTGGCGAGCCTGGCGGGTATTGGCGGCGGAACGGCCATGGTGCCGCTGATGAATCTCTATTACAAGCTCCCGATCAAGCAGGCGGTCAGCATCTCGTCGCTGGCTATCGTGACGATCTCCCTGGCCGGGTGGGTACAGCTCGGGGCGATGGACCCGTCGGGCGCGGGACTTACCGCTTATAATTTCGGGTATGTCGACTTCGGGGCCGCCCTGCCGCTGGTGGTCGGGGGACTGATCGGCGGTTTCGGCGGCGCCTGGCTCAACCTGAAACTCAATCGCCGCCTGCTGCAGTGGGGATTCGCCATCCTTGCCCTGGCGGTGGCGGTGAAATTGTTAACCGATGTGTACGGCGGTTGAAAGGTATGTCGGCTGCAAGCCAAAAAAGTCGTGTATCTTATTTGGAAAATATGTATTATTCAATCCTGTTTTAACACAGCAATTTACTAACCGATTGTTCATCATGAGAGCTTTTCTATTATCCCTCTTAATTGTAACGGGCCTGTGGTTTATCCAAACTCCGGCTCGCGGGCAGGTTGGCATAACGACCATGTCTTTTCTGGAAGTCAGTACCCACGCCCGCAGCATGGGTATGGCGGGAGCTACGGTGGCTATGCCGAATAACGACGCCGGCATGCATTTGAATCCCGCCGTATTCGGAGTTCCGGGTCAGATCGAGATCACAACTCAGGCTGATTTAAGACTGAACAATCCTTCCTTTGTGATGGGAACCCATTGGTTGCCCGCAATTGAATCCGGACCGGTTTATCACATGCCTTCTGTGAGTATTTCGGGGGATAAATGGTCGGTGGGATATCAATATACGTACCTGAATTTGGGATCGGGCGAATATGGCAGAGGATTGGGTCGGGAGCCAATCTCCTATCGGAAGTTTGAGCGAGCTCATACGGTGTCGGTGGCCTATCGTTTCAGTCCGTATTTGTCAGCCGGTATTAGTCGAAATTTTATCAAGAGTCAGTTGGCTGCATTGTACATCGACCGGGAAGAGAATTTACGGATGTTCAAAGCATCGACAAAGACCTGGGATGTTGGCCTGTACGGAGGTTATCCTTTTCGATATGGAGATGATATCAAAGTGACGCCGAGTATGGGTTGGTCACTGACCGACTACGGGGGAGATGCCGTTTCTTATTCTCCAATAGCAAGATTTGATCCGCTGCCTGTGACAATGCGGGCGGGGTTTGGACTTCGATTGGTGTTTCTGGAAGGGCAGGATGTGCCGGTATGGCTGAGTGGAAATACGCCTTGGTCAGTAGGTTTGTATCGGGGATTCGGTAAGGTGTTGGCCCGTCCGGGAATACTGGATTCGTGGGATGCACTCACTCAATCGTGGGAAACCTATACGCGGGAGGTGAATGGGGAGATCAGACGTTTGACGCCGGCCGATCAAATTCGACATCAATACGGGATGGAAGTGTCGGCATATGAAACATTCAGTCTGCGGTATGGCTATCATTGGGAGCATAAATGGAACGGAGACAGAAAATTTCACACCCTCGGAGTGGGGATAGCCTATAAATGGTTTACGCTGGATTACGTGCGTTATGAGGCGGCGGACCAGGGAAATCTCCTCGATAACACCTCCTATTTGCAGATTACATTCGGTGTGCCGACCGAGATGCTCCTGGAGCTGTTTTAACTAGACCGCAATAATTCAGCAAAGGTATAGTTATAAAATAGACAAACTAGACAGGCTAGACAGAATTGTATTATGACGAAAAAATGGCAAGTGCAGGAAGCGAAAAACAGGTTTAGTGAAGTCATGCGCCGGGCGGAGGAAGAAGGTCCGCAGACCGTAACCAAGTACGGTCAGGACAGTGTGGTTGTCGTATCGGCCGATGACTACGAGAGAATGAGAAAAGGAGGGAAAGATTTGGTTGAATTTATGCAGGACTCGCCGCTTTCGGATGTGGAATTGGAGGTGGATCGTGATAAATCCGGATCCCGTGATGTTTCTCTATGAGTTATTTAATAGATACCAATTGTATTTCAGAACTGGTTAAACAGACGCCGGAGCCCAACGTAGTGCGCTGGTTCCGGCAGCAGAAGGAATCCGAGCTCTACTTGAGTGTGATAACGTTCGGAGAGTTGAATAAGGGTATTGAAAAGCTTGACTCGTCGGACCGGAAAAGCCGGCTGCATCGTTGGGTGAATGAGGATTTGTACTTTCGGTTTGAAGAACGGATTCTGAATATCACTCTTGCTGAAGTAAATGAGTGGGGAAGAATATTGGCGGAAGCTGAAGCCAAAGGAAAATTACTCCCTGCTGTTGATACCTTGATCGCAGCTACAGCCTCGGTTCATCAACTTGCCGTGGTAACACGTAATGTAGATGATATGAAAACCGCCGGAGTGGAGTTGATTAATCCGTGGGAGTATACCGGAGAATAGCAACTTGATATAAAAACTCTTATCCGAAGAAATGAACTGATTACTTGTCGATGTTATCGACACAATGCTAAAACGTGTCGAAATATTACGATTTTATCGACATGTTTTACTAATCTGTGTGACAAGGTTTGATAAGTGCATTATTTATATTCCCTGGAGATTATAACGCATACTCGGTATGGTGACAGGCAAAAATCTTTATGTAAATTTTGGAAAGGAGGAAGTCCTGCGGGATTTGAGTTTCGAGGTGAAGCCGAATCAACACACCGTATTCAAGGGGGATTCCGGATCGGGCAAGACGACGCTGCTAAAAATGCTGCTTCATTTTGTGGAGCCGAACCGGGGAGATATCAAATTCAACATGGATCAATCGGTCCGCGCCTTGCGTAAACACTCCGCCTGGCTGCCGCAGGATCTAGACCTGGGTGAGGGTTCCGTGGAAGAGGTGATGTGCGTTCCGTTTACCTTTACCGCGAATCATTCCACCGCCCCCGAAAAATCGCGGATGGAGTCGGCCCTGAATGCGCTGGGAGTTGGCGGCAATGCGCTGGACAAGCCCTTTCGCAATCTGTCGACGGGTCAGCGGCAGCGCGTGGGACTCGCTCTCTGTCACCTGCTCGATAAACCGGTCCTGCTGCTGGACGAACCCACCTCGGCGCTCGACAAAACCTCCAAGCAGAAAGTCTGCGAATTGCTCATCGAAAATCAGCCCGATCGCACGGTCATTTCCACCTCGCACGATCCCGACTGGATCGAGACGGCCGATCAAATCATCGAACTCGACTGATGGACATAATCGACCTCAGCTGGGGACAACTGGCTCTCTCGTTTATAATGCTTTTGCCGCCGGCGTATATTCTTCGGCGGTACGACACGGGACTGAATCGCAAGCTCCTGACGGCGACTATCCGGATGACGCTTCAGCTCGTTTTCGTCGGCTTCTACCTGGAGTACCTGTTTGAGCTCGACAACCCGTGGGTCAACGCCGCCTGGATTATGATCATGGTGGCGGTGGCCGACTTCGCGACGATCGACCGCAGCGATCTGAAGCGCAAGGTTAAGCTGCTGGTACCCATTTTCGGAGCCACATTCTTCGGGATCATTGTCGTGAATTTGTTTTTCCTGGAAGTGGTCATTCAACTCCCGAAATTCCTGGCCGCCCAGTACACGATTCCCATCACCGGGATGGTCCTCGGCAACTGCCTGCGCAGCAACGTGATCGGCTTTAATGCGTTCTTCTACAGCCTGCGCGATCACCGCGAACGCTACCAGTTTTACCTGGCGTCCGGGGCGCTGAAACCGTTCATCAGCCGGGCCCTGCAAAGCTCCGCCAATCCCACCCTCGCCGCCATGGCCACGATAGGAATCGTTTCACTACCGGGTATGATGACCGGCCAGATCCTGAGCGGCAGCTCACCCATGATCGCCATCAAATACCAGATCCTGATTATGATCGCCATTTTTTCCGGAACTATTCTATCGGTATACCTGGGGATTATCTTTTCAATTCGTTTTGTTTTAAAGGATACCGATATGCTGGATGAGTCGATTTTGAAGCAGTAGGAGTTTTCTGAGTTTTTACAAATCTACTGCAAAAAAGCCGGATTTGAGTACATTCTGACCAATATTTTGTTAAATGGAGTCACTATTTTTACCTAAAACTCGGCCCAAATCTATCTCATCCCAGCTGTCGGGATTTTCGCTACGATCCGAAATAGTCCGACAAACTCCTGGCAGATCGATATATTTCTAACAACTTTCGTTGGCGTTTTTCTGGAGGAAGTGGTAATTTCAACTTTCCTTGAAACAACCATCTTATTCATCATGAGACAAATACTATCTTTTACAGCTGTACTTTTCATTTTTCTACTGGGTTATGTGCCCGCTAATGCGCAGGTCGGTTTAACGGCTACTCCCTTCCTGCAATTTAACACCCATACCCGAAGTATGGGAATGGGCGGGGCTACGGTGGCATTGCGTCATCATACCGCCGGGGCGCATGTGAATCCGGCTACCATCGGGAATCCGGGTCATGTGGAGTTGACGACTCAATTTCATAAACGTTGGGATAACGAATTTCCTTATTATTCATTAGGTACAGAATGGCTACCGAATTTTTCCGATGATATGGGGTATTATATGCCGACTCTTGGTATAACCAAGGGGTCTTGGTCGTTTTCGTATCAGCTGGCTTACTTGGATTTGGGTGAACAAGAGCGTACAGATCCCAGCGGCGCAGTATTGGGTACTTTTTCCTCTCATGAACAGGCCCATACGTTTACCTCCGCCTATCGATGGAGCGATTACCTCTCATTCGGCGCCGGCATAAATATCATCCGAAGTAAACTGGTACCCGCGGGAATTCAAGTCGGGGGGCAAGAATCGCAAGTGGGATCGGCCGTTTCGCTGGATCTGGGCGCGTACGGGGAGTACCCCTACTGGTTGAATGACAATGTAAAATTGACGCCAAGCGCCGGCTGGTCGCTGACGGATTTCGGGAGTATGATCAAGTATTCCGACCGGGCTGATGGGGATCCGCTGCCGATGATGATGCGCGGGGGACTTGGATTGCAACTCGAATATACCGATCCGGTGAAGGATTTAGCGATTTTGTCGGATAAAACCCCGGTGTCGGTGGCTTATTATCGAAGTTTCGAAAAATTAATGGCGCGAGTGGATACAACGGGCAATGCAATGGGTCCGTTTGAGGCATTGTTTAATTCGTGGGATACGTTTCAACGTGATAATGGACAACGGTTACTGGAATATCCCCTCGGAGAGCAGATTGACCATCGCGGCGGCCTGGAAATTATTCTGTTTGAGATGCTGAGTTTACGAAGCGGTTTTTCCCGGGAAGGGAAGGCGAATGGAGGTCATGAGATCGGTTACTTCGGATTTGGATTGCACTATTCCATGTTCCGTCTCGATTATGTGCGCGAGGATAGCAATACTAACCGCGTCACCCGGAATGAGGGACTGAATTATTGGCAATTTTCACTCAGGCTTTCGACTGACAGAGTGGAGAAGTGGTTGGGTAACTAGCATTTATTAGAAGCTTCAAGAATGACTTTTAATAAACGCTATCGCAAGGGTTGACAATCCCTGCATTTTTTAAAAATATGTGTTCCCTGAATGAGCAAATTATACCACCTATCGTTCGAATAAACAGTTATCATTCATCAAAAATACAGGGGATATATGTATTGGAGAAAGAACCGTCTAATTGGTGTGTCCATCATTGCTTTGTTTTGTATAGCTTTTCCCTTTTCTGTCGAAGCGCAGTTGGCCAATTCACCCTGGCCGGGTTATGGATATGATAATTATAATTCAGGATTGAGTCCCAGCCAGGGGACCCAGACGGATAGCGTGAAATGGACATTTGAGACGGGGAATATCCTCGATTCGCCGTCGATTGGACCGGACGGAACCATATACGTCGGTTCCTGGGATGATTCGCTTTATGCCGTAAACAAGGATGGTTCCAAAAAGTGGGCCTACGGTGCCAGTGCCGGATTTGATACGGCTCCCGCTATAGATGAAGACGGGACGATCTACGCCGGGTCCAACGACGGTCGCCTGTATGCGATTAATCCCGACGGGACGGAAAAATGGCATTACCAGACAGAGCGGGAGATAAAAGCTTCTCCCACGATAGGCGACGACGGTACCGTTTATGTGGTATCAGTCGATGAAAATCTGTATGCTATCAACCCGGACGGAACTGAGAAATGGACGTTTGATATCGGCAATTTCAACGTCCGAAAAGGATCGCCGGTGGTGGACAATGATGGCAACATTTACGTGACGGGTACCGATTCCCTGCTCTACTCGATTGCCCCGGATGGAACGGAGAACTGGACCTATTCCGTAGAGGGCGAGCTGGGCAGTTTTCCCGCGATGAGTAACGACGGAACGCTTTATCTTACCGTGAGATCGGGAGCTGTTCATGCTGTTGATACCGAGGGGAATCAGCAGTGGACCCATGATCTTATCGGATCGTTGAAAGAGATGCCGGCCATCGGTCCCGAGGGTACAATCTACGTGGGAACATTCGGATTCTTTTCCAACTATTTCTATGCGATCAATCCCGACGGCACGGAAAAATGGAGTTATACCCCGGCGAATGACGAGTCGTTCGAAAGTTCGCCGGTCGTGGGAACAAACGGCACCATCTACGTAGGTGCCGACAACAGTGTTCTGGCGATCGATTCGAGCGGATCGAAACTGTGGAAACATTTTACGGCGGACAGAGTGACCTCGGCGGCAGCTATCGGGTCCAACGGAACGGTCTACGTCGGTTCCAACGACAACAATCTGTACGCTTTCGGGGGACCTACCACCACCGATATCGCAGATAATACCCCATCCACCCCCGATCAATTTCACCTGTCAGCGAACTACCCCAATCCGTTTAACCCGTCCACTAACATAAGTTTCACACTTCCCCGTGCTGCACAGGTGCAATTGGATGTTTACGACGCCACCGGCCGGCACGTCAGATCGCTGGTTAATAAGCAACTGCAGGCAGGTCAGCATCGCGTAAACTTTAAGGCATCTGATTTACCAAGCGGTGTGTATTTGTATCGCCTGCAGACGAATGAATATACAGAGTTCCGCAAGATGCTGCTGGTCAAGTAGCCTTTCCTAATCCTATTGGGGAGGGAACTCCACGTACTCCTTCCCCAATATTTCATATCTGAAAACCTGGTTAATGGGTTACTGACCCGTTTCCTTGAGTTCTATGGAGGATACATCTTCCAATTTGAACAGGTGGGTATTGGCCTTGTCACCCATAATGTGCCGATAAAAAATAACGGCCGAGTCAATCACCCGAAAATCCTCAGCTTGTACTTCCGCTTGTTCTTCCTGGTCGACGAGTTGCACTTGATAGGTGTGAGTAGCCATGGCGTTTATTGTTTTTATTCAGAAGAAGTGATTTTCCTTATCTCCTTGGCTTAATACAACGTAGATAACATGCGGTCTATTCCTTCCTCGATATTACACTAGCGGAATTCAAAAGTATGTAAAGAGTTCTTATAATATTATGTTAATGATAAAGTGTGTAGAGGGTTAACGTATAAAGTTATATGAAAGATCGGGACGGAGCTGCCGTTCCGCAGAACTAAAAATTTTTCGAACCAATCTTGTTAAAGTTTTGAAAGCAGACATTTACTAGTGGTTCAGGTGGAGTCAGCAAACCCGCAAGAAAAAATTTTCAATCGAAGGAACTGCCGCTCCGTCCCGATCTTTCACGTAACGCTGTAAGACAGCGATGCAGACTAAAATTGCAACTTCCATCTTCAAACATCTATTTCATAAGGTGATCAATCTATTTGGTCCACAATCGGAGCCGGAACGGGACAATTACGAGAAGGCGGCTGAATGGATTGCCGCTTCTTCAGATGTAGTGGTGTTTACGGGAGCCGGCATTTCGGTGGAAAGCGGTATACCCCCGTTCCGGGGTCCCGACGGACTCTGGAGCAAGTACGACCCGTCGGTGCTCGAGCTTTCCTCTTTTCATAATAAGCCGCAAAAAACCTGGAAAATTCTCAAGGAGATCTTCTACGAGCATTTCGAGACTGTAGAGCCGAACCGGGCGCATGAAATTATCGGGCAGCTTGAAAAAGAGGGGTATGTCCGCTCGGTGGTGACCCAGAACATTGACAACCTGCACCAGGAGGGTGGCAGCCAGACGGTGTGGGAGTTTCATGGGACTTACCG
This sequence comes from uncultured Balneolaceae bacterium, assembly GCA_964421495.1. Taxonomy (GTDB): domain Bacteria; phylum Bacteroidota; class Rhodothermia; order Balneolales; family Balneolaceae; genus CAJXOW01. The sequence goes on from CAYQXO010000003.1 coordinate 13,560, forward strand.
GCGGTTTGAATGCCAGTCGTGTGGCAAAACCTTTTCCTTTGAGCAGATCGATATAGATGTAGAGGTGCCCGAGTGTCCAGAATGCGGGGGTCTTTTGAAACCGGATATCATCTTTTTTGGCGAGGGGATACCCGAGCCTGCCGGATCCAAGGCATTTGAGGAGGCTGAAAACTGTGATATTATGTTGGTGGTCGGTACAACCGGCGAAGTGATGCCGGCCAGTATGATTCCCAATCGGGCCAGGGAAAGCGGGGCCCGGATTATCGAGGTCAACAAGAAGCCGTCCTCCTATACCAACCGCGTAACCGAGATCTATTTAGAAGGGAAAGCTACCGAGGTGATGGAAAAGTTGTATCAGTGCATTCAGGATAGTGTTTCTTCCCGCGATGAAGAAGGTTCTTGACAGACAATGTCTTCAATTGGATCAAGTTCGGTGTCAAAGATGTACGTAATCTCATAAACGTTAGAAGAGTATCGGAATATCCTATTGGCCGAATTTTCGTTAAATAGGCCCACTAATTTGCATCTCAAAATTACCCAAAAACTATCTCGAATCGGGGTTTTCGGTACGATTGAAAAGTCCGACAGTCTCCTGGTTGGATAATTTCCGAACTGCCAGTTTGGCCTGGTACTTTAATCCGTGAATGTAATACTATTCCGGTTCGTAGCCCTTCACGTAGAGTGTTTCTCCGGAGGAGTCACCTTCGAGAGTTTTCAGGTAGGCCCGGGCGACAACGGAAGCCTCTGGCCACGGTTCAGGGTCTTGCTGTTCCATGCGTTTGGCGGTTTCCTTGATCAGGGGAGGGGATACTACACAAACGCGGTCGCCCTGGTCTTTTAGGTCCAACGCGGCGGCGCGGGTGAAGCTCTCGAGTCCGGCGTTAACCATCGATACGGCGGAGGTCCCCGGCCAGGGGCTGTGCGAGAGCATGCCGCTGGTTAAAATATAAGTGGTCGGGCCGTCCAGCAGTTCGAGTCCGCGGCGGACCACATTCACCTGTCCCATCAATTTGCTGTTCAAGCCGATTTCGAACTGCTTGTCCCGCAGGTCCTGCAGCGCGCCAAAACTCGCGTTACCGGCCGCGCAAATGACGGCGTCGACTTTATTGATTTGCCGGTAAAACTGTTCGATCGAATCAGGCCGGTCGATGTTGATCGGGGGATTCGTATTGCGGCTTGCTTTGATAACTTGATGTCCTTCGTCTCTCAATAGGTTGCTTACTGCTTTACCGATAGTGCCGGTGGCACCGATGACAGCTACTTTCATAAAACGAATCTGTTGATGAATTCAGGTTTCAAGTCACACGTAAAAGATAAATTATTTTGATGAGCTACGAAATAGGAATACGAAAATAGATGCGCAGCTTATGCCACCGGTTTTCAGTTTATTACTCCTTGCGGTATAAAATTACCCCTTTATCCTCAAAGCCTAGTTTTAGGCTGTCATGACTAATTTCGAATATGTTAACCTTGCGTAAAATAGTGGCTTGATATTTACTTTCATTTTCTCCACAGAAAGCATGAGATGAAAACTTGTCCCTGATATTGATTTGTCCTCCATCCTGGACATCATAAAGACCATAGAAGCTATTACATTCAGTGGTGCCACGTATAGAGTCAGAAGGAGTAAATGTTATTTCATATCTTTTTTTTTCGTTAATGTTGAGCGTGTCTCCATTGTTATTTTGATGTGTAACTAATGACCACGTATAGTCTACCAAATCCTCAACATCACCGGTCGATTTTTTCACTGGTTCCAATGGTAACGGGTCCTCTTGATCTTGATTGGAGGATAGGAGGTGGCACGCCCCCAGGGATAGAACAACATACAGGCATATAAATAGATATGCGATTACCCTTTTTGTCATAGGCAATAAGGGGTATTCGTTATTAATTAATAAGGTATATCTTCCTCTTCTCTATTAATTTTTACAATAGTGAATTGCCCCCAAAATCACAAGAGTTGACTTTCTTTTGTATGTAAGCTAAAATATATATGTAAGAAGTATTATAATGGATTACATTTAATAGATATCCGAAATGTCTAAAGACGCCACACTAACATCGAAAGGGCAGATAACGATTCCGTCTCATATACGAAAGAAACTCGATCTGCAGCCGCAGGACAAACTCCGGATTGAAATAAAAGGGGATCACCTGGAGTTACGGCCTGTCCGTAAGAGGGATTTAATGGATTTGTATCAATCCGTCCCATCACCGGAAGAAAAGTCGACGGACATAAAAGAGATACGTAAGTCCGTACAGGAAGAAATAGGGCATAACGTGGCTAAAGAAGGTCGAGAATGAAGCTTTTTGTGGATACCAACGTATTTTTACGGTTTTTAACCGGGGATAATCCTACCCAGGCAGAGCAGGTCCGGAGTTTTTTGGATCAGGCCGTTGACGATACGGATGTCACCCTGATTACGTCGGATCCGGTGATTATGGAAATGGCATATACCCTGCGGAGCTTTTACGGGGTATCGGAAGAAAAATCGGCATCGAATATTGCAACGATCCTGGGTTTCTGTCAGGTGGTACGGCCCGCGGGCGGATTTGACTGGCACCGGGTGTTCGCTGTTGAGCGGGAGAACCGGGTCGATTTTATCGACGCGGTTAACTACCTCATCATGATAGATAATGATATTGAGACGATAGTCTCGTTTGATACCGACTTTGATAGATTGGATGATATTAACCGACAGCCGCCTTCCTCTGTTTTTTAAAGGTAGGTTCCAGTGTTGATCGTGCCGGTAAGTTGCAAGGAGATGGAGACAAGGGGTAGGTCAGATTTTTGGAAATATACTGCTAAACGAGATCAACCCGTTTGTTTCGATTCGGAAACCCTTATGGTAATCAAGTTTAAAAACAGGTATGATTGATTTTTTAATTGTTTGTTTTTAAAATGCCTTAATAAGATTAAATAAAAGGGAGAAATGCTATGAATTATTCAAGAATTATTTTATTTAGGTTAGTGTTTCTGTCAATTCTATGCTTTCCTTTACTGGGAACTAGTCAAATGATAGACATTGATAAATATGGCCAACTGAATTTAAAAATTGCCCATGAAACATTTACGGTAAATTCAGTTGAGAAATCCCGTTCCTATAAACTGACCGAGATTCTTACCCAGGAAGGGGAATATATGACAGACAAAATCGTATTGAACTATACCGGTCAGGCTATGCTTGAAGATTCGGTTATGTATGAAAAGCATCCAGAAGAGGGATGGAAAAAGAAAAGCACCTCTAGCTTTTCGTATAATGCGAATGGTAATATTACTACCAAGGTGAAGGTGTCGGACGGTGACACGTTGGAACGTACAGTGTATGAGTATAATGGAGATGGAAAGATTGTCGAGCGCAGGTTCTATTTTTTTGGTGAAAAAAGATTTAAGTGGTCATACAGTTATGAAGATGGTAAGAGAGTAGGATTACAAAAAGAACATTATGATATAGAATCATCAGAGTGGGTCACCGATGATGTTAAACAATTTCAATATAAAAATGGGAAGTTATCTACTATCTTGGTAGGTTTTGAACCGGCATCGATCAAATATGATGTGACATATTTTGAAGAGGGTAAGCTGGAGTCTTTTTCTAAATTCAGAAAGTATGATAACAATTGGGTAAAGGAGTACAAACGTAGCTTTAGTTTTGGCGAAAATGGACAACTTCAACACTTAATATATTATGGAGTGGAAAATAATGAGTGGTATGAAAATGGTCGATTGACAGTTGAATATAATGCGGAAGATAGGGTGGTTAAGAAACTAAGAGAATTTAAAAGAAAAGATTCTGGATCATGGAGTAAGAATGATAGATTGCTATTTACGTATGATGATCGAAGCTTGAAAAAAACAGAACTGAAGCAAGTATTCGACACAGAGCAGAACAAATGGGTTGAACAGCATGAAAATGAATATTTTTATAAAGATGAAGAGAAACTAACATCATTAAATGATTATTCCGGTGAAAATCCCATCGGGTATCACTTGGAGCAAAATCATCCTAATCCGTTTAATCCTACAACTACAATAAAATTCACAATTCCTTCTACTCAACACGTCACGTTGGCGGTTTATAATTCTATTGGTCAACGCATAGACATTTTAGTAAATAAAGTAAAACAAGAAGGGGTACATTCCGTAAGATTTAATGCGAGTCCCTATGCAAGCGGATTGTATTTATATAGATTGGAAACAAAGCAGAAAACGCTTTCAAAAAGGATGACTATTTTAAAATAGTGTCATATCATCTCATTAAAGGGTAGTGTTTTCTTTATAATCTTGATAAAGAAGGACGCAAACCAAGAGAGAGGCATTCGGCTTATATACAAGATTCCGCAGATTGGTTTAAGGAAAACGGGCTTTAAACGGAAAAATCTGTAACCTATTCCAATTAAATCAATCTAAATATATGGATTATCTTTTTTTACACTTATAAAAATAAATCTGCAAACCATGCTTTTAAGCTGGAGTGTAATACTTTTTGTTTTTGCTGCCTTATTAGGGGTTCTAAATATCATCAAGGTGCAACAGGAAAAGGAGACGAACAAGGCTGTAGTGTTCGGTCATGGATTGTTTGCTGCAGCCGCATTGGTTCTATTGCTCGTTCATGTTTTTACTGTGGAAATGGTCGGAACGCTGTTGACGATCAGCTCTATTCTATTCGTGATTGCTGCTCTCGGGGGATTTATTCTGTTTAGCCGTGATATACAAGACAAACAGCCCCCAAAAACCCTGGCCTGGATACACGCCTCAGCCGCTGTTGTAGCTTTCGTATTACTGCTTGTGGAATATTTTGGCTAATAGGAATTTGTTCAGGAAGGGAGCACTCCCGTAAAAGTGCTCCCTTTAAGCAATCTAATCGTATATTTTAATAGGTTGCCACCGTTTGGAGTGGCTAGCTGTTATTCCCGAGTTCCAATTTTTTATGTGTGCCCGGAAGGCCGGGAACCTTTGCCATTCTTATTCAAAAAACCGGCATCCAGCTAGTCCATGATCTTCCGCAGGAAAGCGGGCTGGTCGGAGTCGCTCTTGTCGATGCGCTCCCGGCGATCATTGAGCAGCTTGTCTCCGCCTTTGGGCTGTTCCTTGTCTTTATTTTCCTGTTTGTCTTCCTCCTCGTCATCGTTTTTGAGTGAACGAACGTTGCCACGGCGGTGAATGGCGGGGGAGTCCAGTTGTTTCAGGTTTTTCTCGCCCTTGTAGAAGTTGGTTTTCCCGCCGGAAATGCGATTGGTAATCTCCTTGCTGGAGGGCGGGGTTATTTTCTCCTTGTCGTTTTCTTCCTCGCCTTTCTTGGAGGTTGACTTTTTGTCTTTGTTCGGCTCGACTTCCGCTTTTTTCTGATTGTCGGAGAGATCAAATCCGGTGGCGATAACGGTGACGCGCATTTCGTCATCGAACGATTCGTCGAGCACGGTACCGAGTATAATTTCGGCGTCGTCGCCGGCTTCCTGTTGGATGATGCTGGTGGCCGTGGTGGTTTCCTGCATACCGAGGTTCGAGCCGGCCGATATGTTGACCAGTACGTTGCGGGCGCCGCGGATGCTCACGCCGTCGAGCAGGGGCGAGTTGATGGCCTCGCGGGCGGCGATTTCGGAGCGGTCTTCGCCTTCGGCCGTGGCTGATCCCATGATAGCTGCGCCCCCGTCGAGCATCGTCGTGCGAACGTCGGCGAAGTCGAGGTTGATGAGTCCCGGCATCAGAATCAGATCCGAAATGCCGCGCGTGGCATTGTAGAGTACTTCGTTGGCGAGTTCGAAGGCCTGCATCAGGGTGGTGTTCTCGTCCGATATGTCGAGCAGTCGCTCGTTGGGAATGACGATGACGGTGTCGCAGTTCTTTTTCAGCTCGGTGATGCCCTCGAGCGCGTATTTCATGCGCACCTTGCCTTCGCAATTGAAAGGCGTGGTTACGATGGAGACGGTCAGAATGCCTTTGCGCTTGGCGATGTTGGATACCACGGGAGCGCCCCCGGTACCGGTTCCGCCGCCCATGCCGGCCGTAATGAAGACCATGTCGGAGCCTTCGACGGCCTCCTCGATCTCGTGGCGGTTTTCCTCCACCGCCTCGCGGCCTATTTCGGGCCGGGCGCCGGCGCCGAGTCCGTTGGTCAGGTTTTCCCCGACCTGGACCGTGTGATCGGCCAGGTTGTTGTCCAGGGCCTGTTTGTCGGTGTTCAGCGCGATATACTCCACGCTGGTCAGCCCTTTGGCGATCATGTTGTTAATGGCGTTGCCGCCACCGCCGCCAACTCCGACGACTTTGATCTGTGCGTTGCCTTGACCCTCTTCGTCAAAACTGAAACGCGATTTTTGTTGATCGTTCATAATGGTACCTCCTACGGTTTAGATTGCTTTTAATAAAAATTTTCTTTGAAAATTTTTGCTCGATGCTCGAAGCTGAAAGCTCGAAGCGTTTACGAGCTCGTTACTTCGTAGTGCATATGTACTACCTGGTTTCCTGCTTGAATATGTTTTGACCTTCCAGCTTTCAGCTTTTGCATGCTCACGATTCGGAATTCTCACCAAGACATTTGTTCGTATGCAAGGCGACGGCCAAACGGTGCTGGAGATGTACGAAAGTACATTAATCAAGCCGTTTGAGCCGTCAACGCAGCAGACGGGCAAATGTCGCAGCGCTGACAGGATTTTATTTTTGTTTATGTTCATTTTTTGCCAGTGATATATGTGTGTTCAGTTAAAACCCGTCCATTACATCAGTTTGTGAGAATTTCGAATCACAGTTCTTTGAACCAGTTCTTCATCCTGTCAGCCAGCCGTTCCATGAGTCGGCTGACGTTGGTGTCTTTGGCGTCGGTCAGCGCTTGCTTGGAATCGGTCTGACCGGTTTTCAGTGCGTGTTTTACGAGGCCGACGGCCGTTGCGTAGATTGGATTGTTGACTTCCTCTACCAATCCGCCGGACAGTCCCAGGGGCATGCCCAGCTTGGCGTCCATGCCGAGGACTTCGTTGCCCAGGGGACAAATATTGTTAATCAGCGATCCGCCGCCGGTTAACACCACGCCTGCACTCAAGGCGTCGGCGTATTTGCTGCGTTTGATTTCAATGGCCACGATCTCCAGGATCTCTTCCATACGCGCCTGGATGATCTCGGCCAACACGCTTTTCTTTATTTCTTTCGGGGGACGTCCCGCAATGCCGGGAACGGTCAACACTTCGTCTTCTTCGATAAGATCTACGAACGATTCGCCGTGTTCTTTTTTGAGCTTTTCGGCCTGGTCGTCCAGTACGCTCAAGCCCATCCGTATATCATCCGTCACTTTTTTCCCGGCGATGGCAATGACGGCCGTGTGGCGGATCGTATTGCCCTGGAACACGGCTACATCGGTTGTTCCGCCGCCGATATCGACCAGCACTACGCCGGCTTCGCGCTCCTCATCCTCGAGGACGGAGTAGGAGGAGGCGAGCGGTTCCAGGATGATGTCGGCGACTTCGTAGCCAGCCCGCTCGATACACCGGTAAATGTTTTTGACGGCCGAGACGAGTCCGGTGATAATATGCACATCGGCCTCCATCCGCATGCCGCTCATGCCCACGGGATCGCTGATGCCGTCTTGTCCGTCGACCACGAACTCCTGCGGGATGACGTGAATGATCTGCTGGTCGGTCGGAACCATAATGCGTTTACAATCCTCCAGCAGTCGGTTGACGTCGTCCATCGTAATTTCGTTGTCCCGATTGTTGATCGTAATGGCGCCCCGGCTGGGTACGCTTTTGATATGGTCGCCCGCGATACCCACATTGACCGATTGAACGTCAATGCCGGAGGCCAGCTCGGCTTGTTCAATGGCCGTCTGGATGGCATTCACCGTCTTGTCGATATTGACCACGACGCCGCGATTCAACCCGTTGCTGGGTGAGCGGCCCACGCCGAGTATGTTGATATCCTCGGATTCGTCAATTGAAGCGACGATCGCACATACCTTGGTGGTTCCGATATCGAGGCCGACGACGATATTTTCTTGTTCTTCCATAGCGCGTAATAGTACTTTTATATGATATTAGAGTAAATAGTTTAGCGTGCCACAATTTGTCCCTCGAACCGCAAATCCAATTCACGATGTTCGGGATTCGGCTTATGTTTTAATACCTGTCCGTGATACGCTTTCCAATACTTCATCTTGCGTTCAAAATCCTTTGACCCGAATATCAGCCGCATCCCGGATGCTCCGCTGACGGCAATGACGCCCTGGCCGGGATGATATCTGATCTCGCTGACGGTGGACCACGTAAATGGATGTTCCCTTGCCGTCGTCAGGAAATCCCGTACTGTTTTGAAAGCATCCGAGTCAAGCGTGTCCCGGCTTTCAACACCGGAAAAACCATAGAGCAAAGGAACATTAATTGAGGTCCCCAGTAGCATCGGCAGAATCACTCCGTCCCGGTCCACCCATCTTTTGGGCGAGGTGTCGGCCAGCAGGGCCAACGGTTGCCGTTCCTGGATCATCAGATCCATGCTTCCATTCAGGTTTACCGATACGTCAACGCTGCGGACAAAATTCACCTGCCGTACACTGTCCATGACTGCCAGCATGGAGACGCTGTCGCGTTTGAATCCGACGGAAAATCGTGCTTTTTGCTTGATCGCTTCCGTGTCCGCCAGACGGGTGCCGTGGACCTCAACACGGTCGATTTTGATCGACTGACTCCAGTAGAGTCCGGCAACCACGGCTCCGATGCCGAGCAGGATGACTGCAAGAAACCATAGCTTAAAGCTCTGACCGCTGCCGAACGTGCCACCGTCGTCGAAGGTGAACTCCTGCTGTTCACCGTTTTGTTCGGTTTCGTCCCGGTTCTTGCCGTTATGTTTTGACTCGTCCTTCATTCAGGATTTATTGGCTTTTCGGTTGCTGCAGTTTTGAAATACCATCTTCCAATCGTTTCGCAAATTGATCGGCGTATTCATAGATATCGCCGGCACCCATGGTGATGACAATGTCTCCGGGTTGTATCAGCTCTTCCAGCTTGTCGGGGACGTCTTCCTTGCCGGGGACATAGTGGACATCCCGATGGCCGTATTGTTCGGCGGTGTCGGCAATCAGCTTGCCGTCGACGCCCTCAATGGGCTTTTCCCGCGAGGGATATACATCGGTTAATACCAAGACCTCCGCATCAAAAAAGGAGGATCCGAATTCTTTATAAAGTTGTTGGGTGCGTGAATACAGGTGCGGCTGAAACACCGCTATGATGCGCCGTTCCTTCCAGCCATTGCGGGCGGCGCTGAGCGTGGCCTGCACTTCCGTGGGATGATGGGCGTAGTCGTCAATAACCATCACGCCGTCGGTATCCGTTTTGAGTTGAAAGCGGCGAAAAACGCCCGTAAACTGTTCCAGTCCCTCGCGGATATCATCGATTTTCATATCCAGTTCGAGTCCCACGGCAAATGCCGCCAATGCATTTTTCACGTTGTGAATGCCGGGTGTTTGCAGCCGAATATGGCTGAGCGTTTCGTTTTCAAACTTCACGTCGAATTCGCTGTAAAACTGATCCATTTCAATATTCACGGCCTGGACCTGCGCCTGGGGAGTGAGGCCGTAGCTGATCGTGCGACGCTCGAGCCGGGGAACGATGCTCTGGACCAGCGGATCGTCGAGGCAAATGACGACCGCCCCGTAAAAGGGAACCTGGTTGGCGAACTCGATAAAGGACTCCTTGATCTCCTCCACGTCGTTGTAGATGTCCATGTGGTCGGAGTCGATGTTGGTGATAACGGCCAGCGACGGGGTCAGGCGGAGAAAGGTCCGATCGAATTCGTCGGCTTCCACAATGATGATATCGCCGGTGCCGACCACCGCGTTGGTTTCGTCAAAGCTGTGAACCCGTCCGCCTACTATGATCGTCGGATCAAATCCGCCGGCCTGCACTACGTGACCGGCGAGGGAGGTGGTCGTGGTTTTCCCGTGTGTGCCGGCTACCCCGATGCCGTATTTCATGCGCATGAGTTCCCCGAGCATCTCGGCGCGCTTGATAACGGGTATTTTCCGGGTTTTGGCTTCGCGCGTTTCGACGTTTTCGTCGGCTTTGACGGCACTGGTGTAGACCACCACGTCGGCGCCTTCTATGTTTTCGGGATCATGTCCCTCGTAAACGGTGGCGCCCAGTTTTTCGAGCCGCTCGGTGGTTTCGCTCAGTTTACCGTCCGATCCGGTAATGGTATATCCTTTTTGCAGAAGAATTTCGGCCATGCCCGACATACCGATCCCGCCGATACCCACCATGTGGATATGCCGGGTGCGTCCAAAAATCGGTTGTGTCTCTACCTGCTTACTCATGCTTTGGCTTTTTGGTTTGTTAAGGTGAATAGGTCGGCGGCGATGGTGTCGGCTGCATCGGGCCGGGCCAATTGTTGCGCGGAGGTTCGCATATTTCGAAGCCGCTCGTCATCTGCCAGGAGCTCTTCGACGCGGGATATAAATTCTTCGTCGAACCGGTGGTCTTCAATCATGATGGCGGCGTCTTCTTCAACCATGGCCCGTGCATTTTTACGCTGATGATCACCGGCCACGTGCGGCGACGGAACGAGTATGGACGGACTGCCGGTCAACTGAAGTTCAGCGCACGTGCCGGCGCCGGCGCGGCTTACCACCAGGTCGGCGGCGGCATAGGCCTCGGCGATATTATCCAGAAAATGATAGAGTCGAAGCCTGGAATATTGTTCATGCTCTATTTTATCCAATATTTCCTGCTCGTAGCGGGATCCGCAGATCCAGATGATCTGCAGTCCCAGCTCGTCGTGAAGTTGGTCGAGGTGTTTTGTCATAGCCCGATTAATCGTACGGGCACCCCCACTTCCGCCCATCACCAGCAGGGTTTTGTAATCGGGGGAGAAATAAAAACTCGACAGGGCTTCCTGACGGTCCACGTCGGTCAAATCCCGGCGGGTCGGATTCCCCGTTTGTCTCACCCGGTCCGCGGGAAAATGCCGGCTGGCGGCTTCAAACGCCGTATAAATACGGGTGGCCCGTTTGGACAGCATGCGGTTGGTCACGCCCGGGTAGCTGTTTTGCTCCTGCAGGGCCAGCGGAATGTTAAGCAGGGCGGCGACCCATCCTACCGGACCGGCAACGTACCCGCCGCAGGAAAGCACCAGGTCGGGGTTGATATTGAGTAATAGGCGTAAGCTTTGCACCAGGCTGACCATCAGTTTTACGGGAAATAGCAGGTTCTTCAGCGTGAATCGACGGTGAAATCCCGAAATCCAGATGCAGCGAAGCTCGAACCCGGCCTCGGGAACCACGCGACTTTCCATCCGGTTGCGGGTTCCCACAAAGATAACCGTAGCCCCGGCTTGCTGCCGCACGATCGCCTCGGCTATAGCCAGCGCGGGAAATACGTGTCCCCCGGTGCCGCCGGCGGCGATCAATATGGTTGGGTTGTCATCTGTCTGTTTCGGTCGATTCATGAAGAAAGAACGTCAGGTTTCAGTTGATAAATTTTTGAATGTTCAAAAGAGGTATCATGATTTCGATTTACTGTGTTTCGAGATGTTGAGCAGTATTCCGATCATCAGACCGGCGAATACCATATTACTTCCGCCATAACTGACAAAGGGCATAGGCAGTCCGGTGACCGGCAGCAGTCCGCTGGCCACTCCTGCATTAACGAACCCGTAGAGCACGATAAGGCTCGTGGAGGCAACGGCAAGTAGGGTGCCGAGATTGTCGGGAGCCCGCCGGGCTATATATCCCATGCCTCGTATGAGGATGATGGTAAATATGATGATCAGACCGATGGATCCCATCAGTCCGTACTCCTCGGCGATAATGGCAAAGATAAAGTCGTTGTAGGAGGCGGGCAGGAATGAACGCTGGGTGCTCTGCCCGATACCGACCCCCGTTAACTGGCCCCGGGCGATGGCAATTTGGGACTGCTGGGTCTGGTAGCCGTCCGACAGGGAGAAGTTCTCCGCCTGTATATTTCGCACATGTTCGAGATGCTGGGAGATGCGGCTTTGCCGTTCCGGCGATTGCATGACCAGCAGGGACGCTCCCAACAGGCCGACCACCACCAGGCTTCCCAGATGCAGTACGTTGACCCGGCCGACAAACATCAGAAGCATGGACAGCGCCAGGAGTATGGTGGCGCTGCTGAAATCTTCAATTCCAATTAAGGCGCACGTGGTAAGAATCCAGAACATGAGCGGCAGGAAGGCCCGTTGAAAGTCTTTTATGTAGTCCTGCTTGTCGCTGATTAAAACCGCAAGATGAATCAACAGGGCGATGGAGGCCAGGGAGGCCGGCTGGAAAGAGAAAAAGCCGAGCGTCAGGGAGCGGCGGGCGCCGAACACCTCTTCCCCGAAAAGCATCATGCATACGAGGGCAATCCAGCTGACGATCATGCCGAGTCGACTGAAGCGTACCAACTGGCGATAATCGAACTTGGAGGCGATCAGCATAACGACGAAAGCGGCCAGCAGTTTGATCATGTGTTCAACGAGGAGCGTGCCGGCGGTGGTCTGGTTTGATTCGGCGAAGTAGTAGATCGAGGAGTACACCGCGAGAATGCCGAAAATCATCAGCATGATAACGGAAACGAGGATTACGCGATCGCTGCCGCGTTCGTTTTCTGCTTCGGCGGATCGACCGCCGGAAACTTGACTGTTTGCCGATGTAAATAAGAATTCCATTACGTTTTCCTGTTCGCTCTGCTTCAGGTTCGGGTGTACGTTTGCATGATTATAGTTTATTGACGGCTTCCTTGAATACTTTGCCGCGGTGTTCGTAATCCTCAAACATATCGAAAGAGGCGCAGGCCGGGCTTAACAGCACGATTTCATTCTCCCGGGCCCAGTCCGAGGCCTGGCGCACGGCGGCATCCATCGTGGTGGCCTTGGTAAATTGTTCCACCCGGTCGGAAAGTTCGCGTTCGATTTTGTCGGCCGATTCGCCGATCGCTATAATCGCGCGAACATTTTTTTGCAGCAGTTCCTGTATTTCGCTGTAATCGTTGCCTTTGTCCCGTCCGCCCATAATGAGTATAATCGGTTGCTGAAAACTGTCCAGCGCATACCAGAGGGCATTGACATTGGTGGCCTTGCTGTCGTTTATGTAGGTCACTTCCCGGCGGGTGCGCACGGTTTCCAGTCGATGCTCCACGCCTTCGAATTTCTTCAGGCTTTCCCGAATCGCCTCATTGTGAATTTCGGCGGCTCGTGCCGCCAGGGCGGAAGCCAGTCCATTTTTCAAGTTATGGTCGCCCGGTAAATTTATGTCGTCTTTTGCCATCAATGGTTCCTCCTTGCCGTGGATGTTGAAAATAATCTGTTGGTTGCGAATAAAGATGCCCCGCTGCAATTCCCGGTCGGCCGAAAATGGCAGAGCCGTCGGGGAGTGAGCTTTACGGCTGAGTGAACGGACATATTCCCGTATGGTCGAGTCTTCATAGTTATAAATGATCCAGTCCTCTTCCGTCTGGTTTTCCAGCAAGCGGAATTTGGCCTGGCAGTAGCGTTCGAAGCTGTTGTCATACCGGTCCAGGTGATCCGGCGTTATATTTAGCAGCACCCCGATATGCGGTCGAAACGTTTTGATATGATCCAGCTGAAAACTGCTGACTTCGAGAATGGCATGGCAATCCGGGTGCGTTTGTTCCACGTAATCCGAAAAAGCGTACCCGATATTGCCGGCCATGATCGAGGATTGGTCGGTTTGCGACCATATGTGCTGCAGCCACCGGGTGACGGTCGTTTTGCCGTTGCTGCCGGTGACCCCGATAATCGGGCTGCGGTTGAACCAGCTGGCCATTTCCAATTCGGAATAGACCGGACGGTTCTCGTTTTTGTAATACTGGACGATTGAAGCTGTGTCGGGCACGCCGGGGCTGACCACCGCGAAATCGCCGCTTCTGGCTTTGGTGCTGTGGCCGCCTTCCTCGTAGGCAATGCCGGCGTCTTCGAGGCGCTTTTTCATGGGCGGGGCAATTTCTCCGTGATCGCTTACAAATACGGAAGCCCCTTTGCGCTGCAGCAGACACGCCCCGGCCACTCCGCTGCGGGCGGCTCCTATTACGACGGTATGTTGGTTTTCAACAGGTTCGATCATCGGAGTTTAAGAGTTAACAGGCTGAGGATGGCCAGCATAACCGAAATGATCCAGAAGCGGACCACGATTTTCGATTCGGACCAGCCTTTTTTTTCAAAATGGTGATGCAGTGGCGTCATCAGAAAAATGCGCCGCCCTGCCCCGTATTTTCGTCGGGAGTACTTGAAATAGGTGGTTTGAATAATGACGGAAATCGTTTCGACAAAAAAGATTCCGCAGATAATGGGCAGCAGGAGTTCCTTGTGCAGCATGAGTCCCATGGCTCCGAGCGCACCGCCAAGGGCGAGCGATCCCGTATCTCCCATAAAGACCTGGGCCGGATGGGCATTGTACCACAGGAATCCCATGCAGGCCCCCACCAGCGAGGCGGCAAATATGGTTAGTTCGCCGGCGCCGGGGAGATATAGAATACTTAAAAAATCGGAGAAATCGGTACGTCCCGATACGTAGGCAAAGAGTCCCAGCGTAAAGCCGGCGATAGCCGATATACCGGAGGCGAGCCCGTCCAGTCCGTCGGTCAGATTTACGGCGTTGCTAACGGCCGTAATTACAAGAATGACGACCGGTATGTAGATCAACCATCCAATCGTTTCTCCGAGAAATGCATAATCCATGTTGACATTTTTCAGAAATGGGATGGTGGTAAGGGTGTTGTACGACTCGAATGCAGGATAGAAATACAGAATTGCTCCCAGTATGAGGCCGGTTATGATCTGTCCGCTGAGTTTAAATCGCCCCAGCAGCCCTTTTTTGTCTTTGAGAATGACTTTGATATAGTCGTCGACAAAGCCCACCAGTCCGAGGGCGATGGTGACGAATATGATCAGCCAGCTGTATATATTATGGGGATCCATCCAGAGGGCGGCCGGTATAACCATGGCCAGTATAATGATGATACCTCCCATGGTCGGGGTATGGGCTTTGTCCAGGTGCGTATCCAGGCCAATATCCTCACGTATGACCTCCTTCAACTGCATTTTCTCCAGGAATTGGATAATGCGGCGGCCAATCAGCAGACTGATGATCAGGGCGGTGGTGGCGGCCAGGGCCGTGCGTGTTGTAATAAACTCAAAGGCGCCGAAGCCCGGCGGTTGATAATGTTGCTCGAGCCAACTAAGTAGCCAGTATAACATCAGACCACCTCCCCGTTACGGGCGTTGGTTCCCGATTCAAGCGTTTCGAGGGCGATTTCGCGATCATCAAAATCGAATCGTTGTCCGTCGATGATCTGGTAGGTTTCGTGTCCCTTGCCGGCTATTAAAATGACGGCATGGGGTTCCGCCCGGCGGACCACCTGTTGGATAGCTGCCTTGCGTTCAGTAGTGCGTTGAACGTGGTCGGTGGAGGAAAATCCCTCGAAAATATCGTCGATAATTTTTTCAGGTGATTCGCTCCGGGGGTTGTCGGAGGTGACCATAATTTCGTCGGCATAGGTTTCGGCAATTTCAGCCATTCGGGGACGCTTGTCGCGGTCGCGCTCGCCCCCGCAGCCAAAGACGAGGTAGAGTTTTTGATCGCCCAGCTTCAGGTGTTGAAGCGTTTGCAAAACGTTTTCGAGTGCATGAGGCGTATGGGCGTAGTCTACATATACGGTAGGTTGTGGGAGCGTCGGTTCGTTAAGACGCTGCAGGCGTCCCTCGGGTCCTTTGCATTTCGAGATTGCCCGGGCCGCGGCCTGTTTTCCATGACCGCATGCGTTGACAATCAGAAAGGCCTGGGCCAGGTTGTAGGCATTGAAATTTCCGCAGAGAGAGGTGGTAAGCTGGGTATCTCCCACTTCGAGCCGCAGTCCGGACAGATCATGGGAGAGGACCCGGCAGGATATGTCGGCCTCCGATTGAAAACCGAAAGTCAGGATTTCTGCATCACAGTCTTTCATCATGGTCGCTGCATAGGAGTCGTCGGCGTTTATTACGGCCAGGGCTTCGTCGGACAACGAAGAAAACAGTTGTTTTTTGGCTTCCGCATATTGGTCCATCGAGCCGTGATAATCGAGGTGGTCGTGGCTGATGTTGGTGAAGGCGGCAATGGAAAAGCGAATGCCCTCGGTCCGTTTTTGGTGGAGGGCGTGCGAGGAAACTTCCATGATCAGGTGGGTGGAGCCGGCCTGTACCATTGCATACATATTTTGCGCCAGTATGACCGGATCCGATGTGGTAAGTTGACTGTTCAGTTCTTTACCGTCAATAATATTTTCGTTGGTACCGAGCAGCGAGGGACGTTCTTTGAGCTTTTTCAGGGCCTGGTAGACCAGCGTGGCTACGGTGGTTTTTCCGTTGGTGCCCGTAATGCCGGTTATTTTGAGGCGGTCGCCCGGGTCGTCGTAATAAGCCTGGGCCAGGTGTCCCAGCAGCGGTCGCGTTTCCTCCACCTTAACGTAGCAGATATTCTCGTTCGGCCGGGATATGTCCTTGTCGTGGATGATGGTTCGAGCGCCGTTTTCAATGGCTTGGTCAATAAATTGGTGTCCGTCCGTCTGATGACCCTCTACAGCCACGAAAACATAATCGTGATCCACCTTCCTCGAGTCGTGGGCGATGCCCCCGATGCGGTCCGGCTGGGGACCTTAGATCGAAATCGGATTGCAAAGTGATATGAGAAAGTTAAATGTCACGATTTATCGATGGTATAGGTTATCAGTTGACGGCTGCGTGTGAGGTTAATGTTTGTTGACCGCGTATGGTTACGGTTTGCCCTTTTTTCATCCTTGCTCCCGGTTCAGGATATTGTTTCTGGACGGCACCCGAACCGATAAGCTGGGTTTGCAGTCCCAATTCATGCATCAGGCTGGCTGCGTTACGCATATTCATGTTTACGAGGTCCGGTATGCGCACATGTGTTTTTTCCGTTGCGGCCTCGGCGGTATCCGGGGCAGAGGGCATGGCATTTAACTGCAGTTTGATCAATTCGGGGGATTCCATCTGGGTTCCGGCCTCGGGCTGCTGGGCCACTACCCAGGGACCTTTTCGGCTCGTGGTATAAGAATATCCCCGGGCCTCCAGTAATTGACGGGCCTGCTCGATTTGAAATCCGCGCAGGTCCGGCATATAGGTCCATTGCGTTTCGTCCGACCGGTTTTTCAGGTAGTGTTGCTGCACTTCGTCGTCCAGTCCCGCGAGTCGCTGGGCAATCTGTTTAAAGACGGGACCGGCCGTGTATCCCCCGTAGATACTGTTCTTGGGTTCGTCAAGCAATACCAGGCACACGTATTTCGGTTGATCGGCCGGGAAAAAGCCTACAAACGAGGCCCGGTAACTCATCTGATAACTGCCCTCTATATACTTCTGGGCCGTTCCCGTTTTGCCGGCGATAGGCAATCCTTCGATCTGGGCCCAGCTGGCGGTACCCGAGTCGGAGACCACCCGTTTAAAGACCGGTAATAATTTTTGGATGGTTTCTTTATTGGCAATTTGTCGCACGGCCAGCGGTTCTTTCCGGCTAACCACTTCGCCGCGTTCATTGACAATTTTCTCCACCATATAGGGACGCATCATTTTGCCTCCGTTGGCAAAGGCGGCGTAGGCCTGGGTGAGCTGCAGGGGGGTTACCTGGACTTCGTAGCCGATCGACATCCAGGGCAGGGTGACGTCGCTCCATTGATACGGTTTGCGGAGGACGCCCGACTTTTCGTGCGGCAGATCCACATTGGTGGCGGTTCCGAATCCGAGGTTACGCACATACTGGTAAAAAGTCTGCGGCTCGAGGCGCATCGCTATACGGGAAGTGGCGATATTGGAGGATTGCTCGATGACTTCCTCGAAAGTAAGGGTGCCGAGCGGATCGTGGTCGCGCATATATTGGCCGTGTATTTTCACTCGTCCGTCTTCGGGCGTTTCAAACGTTTCCCCGAATGTAACCTTATCCTGTTCCAGGGCGGCGATGGCGGTAACCAGTTTAAAAGTCGACCCCGGTTCAATCATATTCGCGATCGCATAATTTCGCCGATTCTCCTTTTTGCTGTTGGACGGTCGGTTGGGATTAAAGGCGGGTATGCTGGCCATGGCCTTGATGGTGCCGGTGGAGGGCCGCATAATAATCGCGGTTCCGTTCTCTGCTCCCGTCCGTTCCAGTCCCTTCCGGAGCTCCTCTTCGACGATAGCCTGGATATTGGCATTGATCGTGGTATAGAGAGACTGTCCCTGCCGGGGTTGTTTGCTGGGAGCTCCCACAAAAGAGTGGATCTTGCCTCTTCGGTCGCGCTGGACCTGTCGGAGTCCGTCTTTACCTTTCAGTTGTTGGTCGTATTGAGCCTCGAGTCCGGTCATCCCCTTGAGTTTATGATTGACGAACCCGAGCGCATGGGCGGCGAGGGAACCGAAGTTATACTGTCGTTGGTATTGCTCTTCCATGATTACGGATTTGAGGTCGAGCGATTGCAGGGCGTCGTGGGTTTCGACGCCGGCTTCACGCACCAAAACTTTATATCGTGATCCCTCGGGAGCCCGGTTTATTTCATTGACGCACTTGTTCGGGGAAATGGAGGTGTGGCGGTTCAGAATTCGACACACTTTGTTCGGGCTTTCCCGGTATCTCTTCATGATTACCGGATCGACCGCTATCTTGTATGCCACCGAATTTTTCACGAGCGTCCGTCCCTCACTGTCATAGATATTACCTCTTTCCGCCGGGATCGTCAGGTAGTCGATGGTTTGCTCGTTCCACAATTCCCGCAGTTCCTCCCCATGAAACAACTGAATACGCAGCAGTTGCAGTATGATGCCCGCCGGAATCAGAAGCAGGAGTCCGACGACCACCAGGAGCCGGTTCGATATGGATTTATTAACCTTTTTCATTCTTCAATGCTGATTACTTTTTCTACGGGTCCACCGCTGACGAAACCGTTTTCCTGGGCCTTTTTGTAAATCTGGCGCGGACCGGTCATCCGCTCGTACTGCAGTTCGTATTTTTCATGCATTCTCTCGCTGCGCTGATATTGTTGTTCAAGGCTTTTGACTTCCTTCAGGAGCTGCTGGGTTCGAAAAACGTGTGAGATATATATCACACCGCAAATCCCGATGATAAAGCTGGCCAAAATGATTTTCCATGGCGCAATCCGGGGCAGCGAGTAAGGATTATCCTCCTTTTTCTTGCGGGCGAAGGTTTGTTTCCCGTTACCGCCACCGTTTGATGTGGGACTGAAAACGGGCGGTATACGTCCGGAGCCCTTTCCCTTTTTTCGCCTATTTTTACGTTTCCGCCGGTTGGACTTTTTCTTCCCTTTCCGGGTAGTGGAGGTTGCGTTATGGAGAATGTGCATCATCATGCAGCCCCTCCCCCTTCCGGTTCTATTTTCTCGGCGGCGCGAAGTTTGGTACTGCGAGCGGCCGGATTCGATTCGACTTCTTCCTCGGAGGGACGGACAATGTTTTTGGTGAGCATCTGTATGGTTTTCAGCTCATATCCGTAGAAATCTTTCTCAACAGTACCTTCGTGATTCCCGGATTTGAAGTACCGTTTTACAATTCGGTCCTCCAGGGAATGGTAGGAGATGGCGACTATGCGTCCCTCGACTTTCAGCCAATCGTGGGACTGCTCCAGGCCTTTGCGCAGCATTTCGAGTTCTCGGTTTACTTCGATGCGAATACCCTGGAATACGCGGGAAATCGACTTTTTTTGATAGGGTTCGGGCACCAGGGAAGCGACCAGGTCGGCAAGTTCACCGGTGGTTTCGAGGGGACGGTTTTCGATGATGGCGTCGGCGATTTCCCTGCTTTTTCGTTCCTCGCCGTAGTGGAATATGACGTCTCTCAGTTTTTCATAGGGATATTCATTGACCACCTGTTGGGCGTCGATACCGAGCAGGTTGCTCATCCGCATGTCCAGCGGACCGTCGCGGTCGAAGCTGAAACCCCGTTCGGGCTCGGTAATCTGGTGGCGGGAGACTCCGAGGTCAAACAGGAAACCGGAAATCTGCTGGTGGATCGAGGGGGGCAGAAGGGTAGATAGATATCCGAAATTTCCTTTGATAAGCTGAAGCCGTGGATCGTCCAGTTGATCCCTGACGGCCTCCAGGGCCTCGTCGTCCTGGTCGAGTCCGTAGAGACGGGCATCCTCGTCAAGGTGGGAGAGGATGCGGCGGGCATGACCCCCGCCGCCGAGCGTACAGTCGACATAGGTCCCCGATGCGTCGGTAACAAGGTACTCGACGGTTTTTTCGGGCAGTACCGGGGTGTGGCGGTAATATGTGGTGTTAGTTTTGCCCATTGCTCATGACCTCTTCAAAGAATTCTTCATACTGTTCACTGGTGAGTTTCTCATCTTCCACGGCCAGGAGTTCGGGCGACCATATCTCGATGCGATCGCCGACTCCGATGAATATGGCTTTCCCGTCTATCCCTGCGTATTCCCGCAGAGAACCGGAAAGAGCCAGGCGGTTTTGTTTGTCCAGGGAAATATCTTCAGCGCTGCGCAGGAAATTTCGCTTGACGGTGCGTCCCTTTTTTTCGAAACTGTTTATACGGGAAAGATGTTCTTCCACTTCCTGCCACCGATCATCCGGGTAGAGATAAAGGCAGGGCTCAAGTCCCTTCAGAATGATAAAGTGGTCCCGGGCTCCCGGCTCAAGGGACTTCCGCATTTTAGCGGGGAAACTGACGCGTCCCTTGTTGTCAACACTATGTTCGTATTCACCTTTGAAACTGGCCACAGGACTCTCTGGATCTTTGTAACGACGATTAAAAGACGGAACTCGATGCTCTCCACGATATCGCTGCCCGGACGATATATGGATATCCCACATTCTACCACTTCAAACCACAATGTACCCCTTTTGAAAGTAGATTGTCAAGCTAATTCGGGCTTATAGCCATAAAATCCCGTTGGAACCCCTGTTATACATATGTTCAACATATGTATAACAGGAACGACTTTCGTGGTAGAAGGTGGGACGGTCAAAGTGAATTCCGGTTTCCAGGCTGTCGCCGGGTTTTTCCGCCGCGGACTGGAAAGTCTGACAGCCCTCGCTCAATCCCAGCGTTGGCACTCAGAACGAAGCGCCACCCACGTAGTGAAATCCAGGCCAGCTGTCATATGCAAATCAGTGTGGAGGAAAGTGGAACAGAACGGAGAAAGGAGTCAACGGGTTGCCGGAGGCGGCTTCCATAAGATCCGAAAAATCGGCGGTGAATGGCAATAGTTTTAGGTATCGGCACTTACCCCATTAAGGGAATGTCTCAATCGTTGAATCTAAAGGCATTGTTGGTACCATCCGGGGTGGACGGCCGTTCCGCAGAACTAAAAATTTTTCGAACCGATCCTGGTAAACGGCAAGAAAGCATGAATTTACTGGCAGCTAGAGTTGATCCGGCAAAGCCGTTCAAAAAAATTTTCAATCGAAGGAACGGCCGTCCACCCCGGATGGTACCAACAATGCTTGAGGGCAAATTGCCTGATATCACTTCGTTATGATGTTGCCGATTTTGAGGATGTCGGCCAGGACGCCGGCGGCGGTGACTTCCTTGCCGGCTCCGGGACCCTGGATGATGAGCGGGTTGTCGGGGTATCGGCGGGATTGAATCTGTATCAGGTTGTCGGTGCCGGACAGGCTTCCGAGCGAGGATTCCCTGGGGACTTCGCGTATTCCGACCGATATTTCTCCGTCCCGATAGGTCCCCACGAATCGGAGGGTATGATTGCGCTCGACTGCATCTTCCATGCGTTCCTTCCAGTGATGGTCGTACTTTTTAAGGTTATCAAGAAACGTATCAGAATCGACATCCGAAAGTTCGTCAGGGATCAGGGATTCGACGTTCAACTCGGACCGCTCGATTTTTTGTCCCGTAATACGAGCGAGTATCAGGAACTTCCGGGCCACGTCTTCGCCGGACAGGTCGTCTCGCGGATCGGGTTCGGCATATCCTTTTTCTCGCGCCCGGCGCACGGCCTTGCTGAAGGGCGTTCCCTTTTCCAGTTCGTCCAGTATATAATTCAGGCTTCCCGAGACGACGCCCGAAATGGACCGTATCTGATCGCCGGCGTTCATCAGGTCACTCAACGTTTCCAGCAGGGGGAGTCCCGCGCCGACGGTGGTTTCGTATTCGTAATAGACGTTGTTTTCGTGGATCAGCTTATGCAGTTGATCGTAATAGTCTTGGTCAAACGTGTTGGCCAGTTTGCTGGGCGTGACGATATGGATGTCCTGTTTGAGGAGTTGTTCATAGTAGCGGGCGACTTCCTCGCTTCCGGTGGCGTCGACGAACACCGTATTATAGTGGTAATCTTCGGCCAGCCAGTTTATAATCTCCTGCCAGGCCAGGGGTTGCCCGTCTTCCAACTGATCGATGACGCGCGTGGGATCCAGTCCGTCCACATCCCAGATAACCGAGCGGCTGTTGCAGGCGCCGACAATCTTCATATTGAATCCCTCAAAATTCAACTCGTCAATTTGCTGCAGCAGGGTGCTTCCGATGGCGCCGACTCCCGCGATAAACAGGTTGATCTTGCGTTCATCCAGACAGAGGTGGTCATTGATCAGGCGTGCGGCCAGTTGGGCCTGTTTGCTTCGGACAAAAATGGAGGCGAAGCGTTTACCCGAAGCGTGACGGATTTCGAGCGGGTATATGTTTTTCTCGTCCAGTATTTTCAGCGCCCGCTGAAGAAGCCGGGTATTGTGCTGGAGCGACTCGTTAAACAGTTTCAGTTGATATACGTGCTCGGTCCGGATCTGCACATCTTCGTGTTTTTCGAGCTGATCCTTGAGGTGCTGATACTGTTCGGCTTTCAGGATAAGGCTGATCTGCTGCTCGTTGTAATGCGATTTAATATGGGATACGGCCGACTGCCCGTCTTCGAGTCGGTCGACGGAAGCGTCGACAATCCGGTTCATGATTTCTTCGGAGTGCGAGTGCAGGTCCAGGTGGACATAGGGTCCGGAAATGGAGACCGACTTGAATGCGCCGTTGGAGGGGTAGTCGGCCGTAATCAGCGTTCCGGGGTGGTCGGGATTGAAGCTGTTTTTAACATGTAACGGGATGTTCAGTTCGTATAAGGGGGATACCGTTTTGGGATGAATGACTTTGGCGCCGTGACGGGCGAGTTCGGTGATGTCCTCATAGTTGAGCTCATCGAGGGTCTGGGCCGTCGGTATGAGTTTGGGATCGGCCGTCATTACGCCGTTGACGTCTGTCCATATCTCGAGGCGATCCGCTCGCAGGGCTTCCGCAAAAATGCCCGCCGTATAATCCGAGCCGGAACGGCCCAGGGTGGTAAGTCGATTATCTTGGGTTTGGCCTATAAAGCCGGTTATAACAGGAATATGATCCAGCTTGTCCTTGAAACGCTCCCGGATGAGCGATCGCGTGGTATCGTAGATAACTTCCGCCTCTCCGAAATGGTCATTCGTCCGAATAAAATGCTGGGCTTCATAGGAGGTGGCTTCCTCCCCCGTTTGTTTCAGGGCCTCGGCAAAAATATGAGCGGCAAATCGTTCTCCGTATGAGAGAATGCGATCGCGGTATTCGCCGAACGCTTCCTGCTGCAGGTCTTGTCCCTGTTTGAGATCCTTTTTGAGTTCGTCGAACAGGTTCTTCACGTGAGGAGTTTTGGAAATGCCCAGTTCAGAGAGGGCGGACTGGTGAATGTCCTTGAAGCGGGCCAGCGTCTGTGCGTATTTGTAGGGGGGTTGGCTGGAGTATTCGACCAATTCCAGCAGCAGGTCGGTTACCCCGTTCAGTGCAGATACGACAATGACTACCTCGCTGTCGTTTAACCTGTTCTTCACAATTTGAATTGAGCGGTTTATGCACTCGCCGTTTTGAAGCGAGGTTCCGCCGAATTTGAGAATGCTGAGCATGTTGAACTACGCGTTTTGAGATTCTTTGGAATATTCAAGAAAGGGTACAATGCACTGGTTAAGTCCGTCAAAATCAATCAAAAAGGCATCATGTCCGTGTGGGGAATGTAATTCTTCGTAGTGTCCGTTATTCATTAGTTTTGCCAGTTCCCGTTGTTCCGACACCGGATAGAGTTGATCCGAGTCGATGCCTATGACAAGTGCGGGCTGGGAAATGCGCCCGAGCACCTCCTTATAAGAATCGCGCCCGCGCGCGATGTCGTGCGTATCCATGGCCTGTGAGAGCCGTACGTAGGACAGGGCGTCAAATCGTTTCACCAGTTTATCGCCCTGGTAGTTCAGGTACGACTCGATTTGGAACTGGGTGGAATCGGGTTGCAGGGAGCGGCCGAATTTTTGCTGGTAGTCGGAGGGACTCCGATAGCTGATCATGGCGACCATTCGTGCGATGGCCAGTCCGTTTTCGGGACCTTGACCCTCCTCGTAATAGCCGCCCTTCCAGGCGGGGTCCCTGAATATGGCCTGTCGCTGCGTATGGCTGATGCCGATAGCCCAGGGCGTATGGGACTTGCCGATGGCAATTGGAATGACCCGTTGGACCCGTGAATCCATTACCGCAAATTCAAGGGCCTGCATGCCGCCCATTGAGCCGCCGATCACATATTCAATACCTCGGATATTCCATGCATCCAGCAGCAGTTGCTGGAAACGTACCATATCCCGGATAGTAATGGCGGGGAAATCAGCCTTCCAGGGTTTTCCGTTATCGGCACGGGGAGTCCACGGACCGGTAGAGCCGTAGCAGCTTCCGAGAACATTCATACATATGATAAAGTGACGCGCGGGGTCCAGCGTTTTACCCGATCCGAAGAGACCGGATAACCACTCGTCGGCCTCCGTATTTCCCGTCAGGGCGTGAGTTACAATTACAACATTTGTACGATCCGGGTTCAGGGAGCCCCAGGTTTTGTAGGCAATGCGGGGGCGTTGAATGGAACCGCCGGATTCGGTGGTAAATGTCTGGTCACTTTCGAATATGTCGACGTTGGATTCCATCGGTTTTTTATAATAGAAAGGATCCGCCCGTTTCGGGCATGCGTATAGTGCAAGAGAAACGGACGGAGACCCATTTTATTTAGTCGGTTGTGGTTTCGGTAATGCCGGCGTTGGCAAAGGCCTTTTCAAAGTCCTCCTTGATATCGTCAATGTGTTCGATACCCACGGAGACTCTGATTAGTTCGGGCGTTACGCCGCCGGACCGCTGTTCTTCCTCGGTCAACTGCTGGTGCGTGGTGGAAGAGGGATGGATGACCAGCGTTTTGGCATCTCCCACGTTAGCTACGTGACTCGACAGTTCGACGTTGTCGATAAATAGCCGTGCCGGTTCGTATCCGCCTTTGACTCCAAAGTTCAAAATCGCGCCAAAGCGGTCTTCTTTCAGATACTTTTTGGCACGTTCATGGTAGGGATGGTCAGGCAGACCGGTGTAGCTGACCCATTCCACGGCGTCATGTTGCTTCAACCATTTCGCCAGGGCCAGGGCATTTTCGCAATGTCGCTCAATGCGCAACGAGAGCGTCTCCAGTCCCTGCAGGTGCAAGAAGCTGTTGAAAGGAGAGGGAGCCGGACCGACATCGCGCAGATTTTCCACCCGGGCTCGTATGGCGAAGGCGATATTGCCGAAGGGACCGTCCTCGCCGAATACGTCCCAGAAATTGAGTCCGTGGTAGGAGGGGGAGGGCTCGGTAAACATCGGGAATTTGCCGTTGTCCCAGTTGAAGTTGCCGGCGTCGACCAGTATTCCGCCAATGGAAGTGCCGTGTCCGCCAATCCATTTGGTTGCGGATTGAACGACAATATTGGCTCCGTGCTTAATCGGCTCGCAAATGGCTCCGGCCGCCCCGAACGTGTTATCGACGATCAGGGGGATGTCATAACTCCGGGCCAGTTCCGAAAGTCCCTCGAAATCAGGCACGTTGCCCCGGGGATTGCCGATCGACTCCACGTAGATGGCTTTGGTATCCTCGTCGATGCGCTCTTCGTAGGCAGAGGGATCGTCATCCTCCACAAAACTGACGTCGATGCCGAGGCGCGGCAGGGTGACTTTGAACTGGTTATAGGTTCCACCGTACAAATTGCTCGTTGAAACGATATTATCGCCCTGTTGTGCGAGCGTGATGACGGTGAGGAACTGGGCCGACTGACCGGAAGCGGTGCCGACGGCGGCCGCTCCGCCTTCGAGGGCGGCGATGCGCTGTTCGAAGACGTCGGTCGTCGGATTCATAATCCGCGTGTAGATATTTCCGAACTCCTTTAACGCAAATAGCGTAGCGGCATGTTCGGTATCCTCGAATTCGTAGGACGTTGTCTGATAAATCGGTACGGCCCGCGAACCCGTGGCCGGATCAGGTTCCTGACCCGCATGCAGTTGCAGGGTTTCAAATCGATAGTTTTTTTCTTCTCCGTTTGATTGGCTCATGCTAGTGGTAATATGAAGTGTTTGGATTTAAGTAATGAGTGTCTGTATTCAGATAATCGGGCGTCTCCTGTCGGTTGTATTGCAAGGAACGAGTTGCGCTGAATACGGTTGCTATTACGGACAGCGTAGTCAGTTCCCCGGTATAACAGGAAACGTCTGGTGGTAATGTGTTATATAGAACAGGCCGCAGTGCGGCGACAGATATAATTGCTCTGACCCCGGAGTATACTCATAATACGTCTGATGCAAAGGTAGCACCGAAGTTCGCTGAGAAAGATGGTAAGTAGCGCGACCATAGGTTTTTGTTTAGTAATTCTGGATGGAAGACCGCCGCGATTGTTTGGGACGGATTAAAAACTGGTGATCCACTTTCATGCATCGGTTTTGAACGAACCGTATGTCATGTTGCTCCACTTTATTTCGGGCTTCCTCATGCTCGCCCGTCCCGAGCTGAAGCCAGATGGCCCGGGGTTGCGGGTCGAGCTGCAGGGCCTGGTCCACAATCTCCGGTATAATTTTCGGAGGTACGATAAGATCGACTACGTCGATCGGCTCCGGGATCTGGTGAAGATCTTCGTAAGCCCTGTTACCCAGGATCTGATCCGCTTTTGGATTAACCGGCAAAATCCGATATCCGTGCTTCTGAAGATATCGGCCAATATAGTAACTGTCTCTGGTAGTGGACCGGGAAATTCCGACCATGGCTATAGTATTGATTTCCTTGAGCATTTCCTCTATTTCGTCGGTTTCGCGTGAAATTTCGGGATTGGCCCGCATTTCTCGCTCGTACCAGTTGGAAAACGTGGATCTCATAGTCTGTTTTCAAATACAAAAAGTTCCGTAGAAGTCCGTATCGAGTGTACCGGAGTCCGTTATGGTAATGACCGTGATTCGACGGATGACAGGGCTGCTTTGATAATACCATAAAAAAAGCCTCTTCCGCGATAGATCGGAAGAGGCTTTATGGCATACTGCTTAAGACCTCATCCTCTCATCTATCCCGGAAGTCTGGGCAGGAATTAGCACCTAACATCCCGTAACAATGGAACCGGTTGCTAAGGCTTCACAGGGCCTGTCCCTCCACCTTTCTCGATAAGAGCTAATACAAAAAGAACGTTTTAAACCATTTAGGATCTGAAAGAATACGGGATTTTAACTTGAAACACAAACGTAATGGCGTTATTCATGGTGGTACAAACCGGGTCGGAATATGTGTGAGAGTGATATAAGTACCTGTCCCATGGAACCCTGATGCAATTGATAAATTGACCAGAGTTCCCATCGTGCGAGAGGCCGCCGGCCGCCGGGACGGTGCCCCCGTTCCGAAGAAATAAAAATTTTTCGAACGGATCCTTGTGACAGTTTAATAATATGAATATCCCGGCGACTAAAGCTAATCCAGCAAAGCCAAGCAGTCTGTCGGGCCTTCACAAATCTACTGCGAAAAAGCCGGATTTGGGTATCTTTTGGCCGATTTTTCGTTAAATGGGTCCACCATTTGACCTCAAAATCAGCCAAAACCTACCTCAAACCGGACTTTTTCTCGCTACGATTCGGAAAACCCGACAGACTGCGAGAAAAAATTTTCAATCGGAGGAACGGGGGCTCCGTCCCGGCGGCCGGCGACCTCTCGCAATCACCGATATCCATACTGCTTGAGCAGGCCATCGTTATCGCGCCATTTTTCGCGGACCTTGACGTGCAGATCGAGGTAGACTTTTTTGCCGACGAAATCTTCGATGCTTTTTCGGGCTTTGGTGCCCAGTTTCTTGATGGCGCTTCCTTTTTTGCCGATGAGCATGCCTTTCTGGGATTTGCGGTTGACCACCACTTCGGCGTCGATGTAGTCCAGATCGTCCCGCTCATCGTAGTCGATGATATTGACCGTACACGAGTAGGGCAGTTCCTGGTGGAACTGCAGAAACAGTTGCTCGCGAATGATTTCGGATACGAAGAAGCGGACCGGGTGTTTGCTAAGGATATCTTTCGGGTAGAAGGGCGGTCCCTCCGGCAGGTGGGAGATGATGGTATTTTTGAGGTCGTCGATTCCCCGTTGTTGGGTGGCCGAGGTGAACAGGACTTCGTCGAAGTCGAACTGGTCGGTCAGCCTGTCGGCCAGTTGTTGTTCCTTGTCGCGGCTGCTGGTATCGATTTTATTGATGATCAACAGCACCGGTTTATCCAGCATTTTCAGGTTTTCGAAGGCGTGGTCGGGATACCGGTCGTCCCCGGCTTCGGCAATAAACAACACGATATCTGCATCCTGGCGGGCCCGCTCCACAAATTGCATCATGTTTTTTTGAAGCTGGTAGCGGGGACGGATGATGCCGGGGGTGTCTAGAAAAATGAACTGGGCGTTTTCCTCGGAGTGAATGCCGACCACCTGGTGGCGGGTGGTTTGGGGTTTGTGGGTGGTAATGGAGATCTTTGCTCCCAGTAACGCATTCATTAGCGTGGACTTGCCCACATTGGGC
This sequence comes from uncultured Balneolaceae bacterium, assembly GCA_964421495.1. Taxonomy (GTDB): domain Bacteria; phylum Bacteroidota; class Rhodothermia; order Balneolales; family Balneolaceae; genus CAJXOW01. Next base: position 42,372 of record CAYQXO010000003.1, read on the forward strand.
TTGCCGACGATGGCAACGTAACCGGATTTATGGGCAGAGTCGGTCATGGGTGCTATTTATCCCTCGTATTTTTCCACGATGTCCACCATTCGCCGGACCGTGTCGGGCAGTCCGTTGAAGATGGCATCCGAAATTAGAGCGTGTCCTATGCTGACATCATGCAGGTGCGGAACGCGGTCAAGCATTTCTTCAATATTGTCAAAATTCAATCCGTGACCCGCGTTGACTTGCAGTCCAAGTTTGTGCGCTTTGCGGGCCGCCTCGGCCAGGCGTTTCAACTGATTCTGCCTGCCCTTGTCCGTTTCGGCATTCGAATACGTACCGGTATGAAGCTCGATGGCACCCACTCCCAGCTCATAGGCTCGCTGTACTTCGTCGGGATTCGGATCGATAAAGAGGCTGACGGTGATCGGAGTTTCCCGGAAAGCCGGAATAACCCGTTCCCGAAAATCTTTTTCCACCTCCTTTAATTGCAGGCCGCCCTCCGTCGTCAATTCCTGGCGCTTCTCGGGAACGAGCGTGCAGAGATCCGGCGAGATGTCGGTACATATCTGAATCATCTCGTCGGTTGCCGCCATTTCGAAATCGAGGTAGCCGCGGACTTCCTCTTTCATATGGTAGACGTCCTCATCCCGAATATGGCGCCGATCTTCTCTCAGGTGAAAAACGATTCCGGCAGCGCCGGCGTCCTCGCAAATCTTCGCCGCCTCGATGGGGTCGGGCACCCCTTCACCGCGGGCATTGCGTAGCGTAGCCACGTGATCAACGTTTACCAATAATCTCATAGACCAATGAAAATTTAAATTGATTTTTTTCGAATAACCGTGAAGCTGTCGGGCATATGTTAAAAATATACTGACATATGACCGGGTTTGGGATTTCCCTGGATTGACTCTGACAACCAGACCATGAATACACTATCAAAGAAGCCGAAAACCTGGGAGTCTGTCAGACTTGTCGGATCGTAGCGAAAAAAGTCCGACAGACCTCGAGCACAAATCAGCATTACTTTCGTCACATTGACATAAGTTCAACTACCCCTTTTAAATATAAGCATCCAATATATAAAACACAGATCCTATCTCTCAGTAGGATCGGTAAACTGGATCTCTATGGTATGGAGCGGTTCCTGGTAGGTGTAGGTGATGTTAAATCCGTAAAGTTCAACAATACGCTGGGCAATGGAGAGTCCCAAACCGATGGAATCGGAACTTTGGTCGCCTTTTTTGAAGCGTTGAAACATTTCTTCGGGGTCTTCGTCGACCGGGGGACCCGGATTCGTGACACGTAGAAAATCATGGGTAAGCTGAATATGGATATAGCCTTCTTCGGTGTTATGCTTTATTGCGTTCTGCAGGAGATTGGACCATAAAATATCGGCAAGGGACGGGTGCATGGCCAGGTATACATTTTCCTCGATATCTTTTTCCACTGTTAATCCCTTTAAATTGATGAGTTCCTCGAAGGCTTCGAGGTTGTCCCTGATCAGACGGGTCAGGTCAATATCCTCGGTCTCGCTGAATTCATAATTCTCGATTTTGGTGAGCAGGGAGAGAGACTTGCTAAGTCGGGCTAATTTTTTGATGGATCGTTGTGCGGCCTCCACGTAATCGTGTTGCTCGGCGTTGAGATCCGATCCCTGAAGCAGCTCCAGTTTTCCCCGGGCGATGGAAAGCGGTGTTTGGAGTTCGTGCGAGGCATTTTCGGCAAACTCTTTCAAATGTTGGTAGTCCGCTACCGCTTTTTCCGTCATTTGACTGATAAACCGGTTGAGCTCATCAAATTCTTTTACCCCCGTATCCCGCTCTGCTTCAATAGGTTCACGCGTATGCAGGGTGAAGTTGCGTATTTGATGCAGTGTTTTGCGGAACGGCTCGAATACCCGGCTTGAGACAAACAGGCCCACCCCGACGGCCCCTAAAACCTGCAATCCCAGGATCCAGAGCAGGATTTTGATTACAGCCTCCCTGATGTCGTCGGTCTCGAGCAGGACGCCAAAGGTTGAAATGTAGTAAGGGGTGCCTTCTATCGTGCGATAAGCAGTTACTTTTACGTTGGGTTCTTTCCGTTCCAGCCAGGTATGCCAGGCCATGGTATCGGAGACTTCGACATGATCTTCCACGGGATGATCGAGTTTTCGGACCGTCAGGTTGCGCACTTTGGATTTATCCGTTCCTGACTTCTTGCCAAATCGCTGATCCTGTCGTATAAGGTGTTCCGCGCGTTCTATGCGATCCATAAGGCGGTGTTTTAACTCAAATCGCACCTCGCTTCTGATGATATAGTACGATATAACGCCGGCGATGCTCAGAACCACCGTGGTTATTAACAGGTAGATCAGGATGAATTTGGTGACGAGTTTCATGGCAATTCCCTATTGATCATCATGAAGTTTTCCAGCAGTCAGAGGCTTTCATCAAATAAAAAACGTTTATGATGATAAGTTGTTAGTGTTGACAGCATATTGATATCCGCATCAGTGAAAAGCAAACCAGCAGCCCCCTTAAAAAACCGGGCAGGGTTCTGAAGCACTTGAGTTGTTCGGCTTTCAGGCTAAAAGTGTATATTCATTGCATATCGGTATTTTGGTCTTATTCTCTTTTCAAGCGAAGATCGGCCGAATTTCTCTTCCCGACAGCTGTCGGGATGCCCGGTTTTTTAGGGGGGCTGCGATCGCTGGGTGTTAAACTTATACCCGATACCATATACCGTATCCAGGTAGTCGGCCGCCCCGGCCTCCACGAGTTTTTTGCGCAGGTTCTTGATATGTTGATAGACGAAATCAAGATTTTCCAGGTGGTCGACATAGTCGCCCCACAAATGTTCGGCAATGGTTTGCTTGGACAGTACGTGATTTTTATTCGCGAAAAAATATTCAAGAAGATCGTATTCCTTGGGAGTCAGCGATACGAGGCGGTCCTCCACATAAACTTCACGGGTATGCGTATTGATCCGTATTTCGCCGACCTCCAGCACTTCTTCGCCTCCCAGGTTTTTGCGCCGGTTGACGGCTCGAATCCGGGCCTGGAGTTCAGAAAGATGAAACGGCTTGGTCAGGTAGTCGTCTGCGCCGAGGTTGAGCCCTTCCACTTTGTCGTCGAGCGCATTTTTGGCCGAAATAATAATGGACCCGGTATCTTTGTCGATCGCTTTGAGCTCACTAAGCAGTTGCAGTCCGTTACCTCCCGGAAGCATGATATCTATTAAGACTATGTCGTATGAGTGTGCGTAAATCTTGTCGAACGCTTCTTCATACGTTGTGGCCGACTCGCAAATATATCCTTCCCGCTCCAAATAGGTCTTGAGATTTTCGAGCAGATCGGTATTGTCTTCAATAATGAGCACTTTCATAACACCCTAACATATATATTAAATCTGAAGTAAACTTGAAGAGGACGTGGGCAAATCCGGGCGGGTCTCTTCAGCCAGAGAAATTCGGCTGACCGGTGCTTTACGGTAGTTCGGGTCCTAAATATAGAGTAGTAGAGGTTATACGTAATCTGACATAAGGCCGAACAACTCAAGTGCTTCAGAGACCCGCCCGGATTTGCCCACGAACTCTTCAAGAGGGCCGGTTATTCGGGGATAAAATGGGGGGTAAATACAGGTTAGAACCTCTCTCGGGAAAAATTAAATCCCTGCATAGGGTTATTATGCAGGGATGATAGTACTGAAGGGGGGACTCGAACCCCCACGGCCTGACGGCCACATGTCCCTGAAACATGCGCGTCTACCAATTCCGCCACTTCAGCATCGTATATTGTGGTTTCTCGGGACTCCAAATATAAGCAGTTAACAAGACCTTATGCAACGCTGAATTTTATTTTGTATTGTCGCTCTGGCTATTTTCAAAGATAGCCTCCATCATGGAAATGTAGGCATCGGTCAGCTCGACGTTTCTTCGGGCCATCATTTTTTCCATGGTGTCCAGGGCTTTGTCAAACCGGTACAGGCGGCGTCCGCTGTCGCCGATCCAGCTGAAGTTAGGAATCATTTTGGGAGGGAATCCGCTGGCAAAAATATTGCAGCTGACTCCACACATGGTTCCGGTGTTCAGCATCGTATTAATAGCGGTTTTGGAGTGGTCACCCATAATGGTTCCGATGAATTGCTGTCCGGAGTCTACCGTCTGCCCCGTCGACCAATCCCGCATGTCGATTTCGGCGTAATTGTTTTTGAGGTTGGAAACGTTGGTATCGGCACCCAGGTTGCACCACTGACCAAAAAGGGAGTTGCCGGCAAATCCTTCGTGGCCTTTGTTGCTGTACGAATGGAAAATCGAGTTATTGACTTCACCGGCGACCTTGCAAACCGGTCCAATGGTGGTCTCCCCGTATATTTTGGCGCCCATTTTAACGACGGAATTTTCGCAGATGGCGGCAGGTCCGCGGATAACGGATCCGGCCATGATTTTGGCTCCCCGTCCCACGTACACGGGTCCCTCTTCAGCAATGATGATCGTTCCCGGTTCCAATTTGTTGTCTCCTTCCAGGTAGATGTTTTCAGGCGAATGCAGGGTGACGTGTCGTGAAATCGTATCCGTAGGCGCTCGTCGGGGTTTCAGCAATTGGATGTCGCGTTCGATTTCGTTCCCGTTTAGCAGGAACAGGTCCCAGAGGTATTGGATTTTGCGATCCGTTTGTACGGAGGCCGTTTTGAAGTCGGCGACCTCGGGATGGGAACCTTTCTCCGTCAACCGGGAATTATCAGAGTTCTGGGGTCGAGCCGCAATTAATGTGTCGTCTTCCGAATCGATAATCGCTTCCTGCAGATCGAGCTTTTGAATGGAATCGACCAGCTTTTTGTCGGGCAGGTAGCGGGAATTGATCCATAACGAGTCGGCGGAGTCAGCCGGCGAAGAGGAGGGATAGACCTGTTGCAGGGCCGGTCGGGTCGACCGGACAAGGGAAGATGCCGACAGTGTTTTCATCCATTTCTCGGCAATAGTCAATATCCCCACCCGGAGTCGATCCACCGGTTGGGTAAGCGTTAAGGGATCAAAACGGGTTTGAAACTCATCCTCAAAAAAGTAAAGATTCATAGGTGAATTTTATGCTTGAATATATTGGTTCGGGCACTCAGATGCGTTTGTATAGAAAATGAATATTGCTTAATCTAAAGTGGATTTATTTTCAATACACGAATATTTCGGAAACTATTCAATTCAGTATTACTAAAGCTTTAATAATATTAAAGATATATGTGTGGAATAGTAGGTTATATAGGGCAGCAACAAGCGACGGAAGTAATCATGAAAGGGCTGCACCGCCTGGAGTATCGAGGATACGATTCGGCCGGGGTGGCTGTTAATGACGGGGAGTTGCATATTGCCAAGAAAAGCGGGAAGGTCGACCAGCTGGAAGCCATACTTGACAAGGAGCCGCTGACCGGGACCGCCGGTATCGGGCACACCCGATGGGCTACGCATGGGGAGCCCAATGACGTCAACTCCCATCCTCACGTCAGCGAGTCGGGTAAAATAGCGGTGGTCCATAACGGGATTATCGAGAATTATTCGGCCCTGAAAAAGCAGATGGAAAAGGAAGGCCGCTCGTTCAAAACGCAGACGGATACCGAGGTAATAGCCCAGTTGATTGAGGATATTTATGAGCGAAGCGGAAAGACCGACTTTGAGGAGGCCGTTCAGCTGGCCCTCCAGCAGGTAGTGGGAACGTATGGTTTGGACATCGTCAACAAGGAGGAAAAAGATCGGATAATCGTAGCCCGGAAAGGGTCGCCCCTGCTGTTGGGACTGGGCGACGGCGAGATGTTCATCGCGTCGGACGCCACGCCTATCGTCGAGTATACGAAAAAAGTAATTTACCTGGACGACGGCGAGATGGCGTCGGTTACGCGTGACGGCTATGACGTGAAGACGATTGACAACGTATCGCTGACCAAGGAGGTTCACGAGCTCGCCCTGAGTATCGAGCAGATTGAAAAGGGCGGCTATCCGCATTTTATGCTCAAGGAGATTTTTGAGCAGCCCCGCTCGATCGCCGACTGCCTGCGGGGACGTCTGAATGCAAAGAACAATTCGATTCAACTCGGCGGTATTGCGGATGTGATGGACGAACTGTCCAATGCGCGCCGCTTGATTATAGCAGCCTGCGGTACCAGTTGGCATGCGGGACTGGTGGGTGAGTATATGTTTGAACACCTGGCCAAAATGCCGGTGGAAGTAGAGTATGCCTCCGAGTTTAGGTATCGCGAATCGCTGATCAACGAAGATGACGTGATGCTGGTCATTTCCCAGAGTGGAGAGACGGCCGATACGCTGGCTGCCATGCGACAGGCAAGAGAGCAGGGAGCCATGGTGCTCGGCATATGCAATGTTGTGGGCTCCAGTATCGCCCGCGAAACGGATGCCGGGGTCTATACGCATGCGGGACCCGAAATAGGGGTGGCATCCACCAAAGCGTTTACGGCCCAGGTATCGGTGCTTGCGATGATGGCTGTGCAGATGGCCAAAAAACGCAAGTCGTCGGATGAGAAGTATCTGAACAAGATTATCCAGGAGTTGGCGTCTATCCCTGACAAGGTGGAACAGATACTGGAGAAAGGGGAGAAAGATTTAAAGAGGATGGCGGATATGTTCACCTACGCCCCCAATTTCCTGTATATGGGTCGATCCTATAATTTTCCCGTGGCGCTGGAAGGAGCACTCAAGCTCAAGGAAATATCCTACATACATGCTGAAGGGTATCCGGCTGCGGAGATGAAGCATGGTCCGATCGCCCTGATAGATGCCATGATGCCGGTCGTGGTTATCGCGGCGACAGAGCACACCAATGAAAAAATGATCAGTAACATCGAAGAGGTTAAAGCCCGGAAAGGCCGTATTATATCGATTACGAATGAGTACAACGACGATGTCGTCGATATATCGGAGTTCGTAACCAAGATACCGGAGACGGCCGACTGCCTCTCGCCCTTGCTGACGGTAATACCGCTGCAGTTGCTTTCCTATTATATTGCGGTAAATCGAGGCTGTGATGTCGATCAGCCCCGCAACTTGGCGAAAAGCGTGACCGTGGAGTAGCCCGGATTTCGCAGCGTTGACAGACTGTTATCTAAGATAAAACCTATATTTGAAGTTAAGCAGTTAAATATCATCGACATAGCGTCACACATAAATTTCTCTTGTGAGCTCAGAGCGAAGCGTCACCCACGAAGTGAAATCCGGGCTAGGAGATTTAATTTACTTTCCCTGGCCTTTCATCATTTGCCGCATCATCTGGCTCATATTCTGAAATTCGGGGGGCACGGCGAACAGGGAAGAAGCTAGACTTTTCTCCTCAATATTTTGAGCCACCAGGAGCGTGCGGGTTTCCTCGTTTTCCGTGACGGTTACCTTCAGGGGCATGAATCCCTTGTGAGCCGCCTCCTTGATCCAACCCGGCTGTTCCTTCATTTGAAGGGGACCCATTTTCCGGGGGATTTCAGTACCGGGCAGCAGGAAGTTACCCATTCCATTGGCCACCCAGATATCAATGATTTTACCTTCATCCTCTACCCGCCATAACTGGCACTGCTTGCCGGCTATGATTTGGGTTTCATCCATTTTTTGGAGCTTTGAACCATCCTTGTCCGAAGAGTGGGTTGAAGGATCATTCTGATTCAGGGGAAACTCCATATAGGCTTTAGCCTCGGGCATTAGCATGGTCAACTGCTGCTGTTTGGAATCCACCAACAGGGCCATTCGGCGTCCTCCTTCCATGGAAAATTCTATACGGCCCTGATTACCCCTGGCCATATAGGTGAATTCCTGATCCCGGTCCCGGGAGGAAGCCTCGGCCGGTACGAGATAATCAATCGTTCCCTCAAATTCCGGATTGGATGCATCTTGTGCGGTGGCCGACTGGGAGGGTGACAGGCCGGCCGAAAAAATAAATCCCAGGAATAATAGAAGACCCGGAATCAAATTCAGTGGTTGACGTGTAAAAAGTTTCATAATGTAAAAGAATCTGTTTTATTAATAAATAAGGAAAATCTGTATTACATCCTGTAGAAAATCCTGACGCCGGGACGGGCGGCCGTTCAGAGAACTCAAATTTTTTTGAATAGAGACGGGTAACGGCTGAAAAGTATGAATTTACCGGCAGCTGACGATGTACCGGCAAAATCGCGAAAAAAATTTTCAATCGAAGAACGGTCGCCCGCCCCGGCGTCAGGATCTTAGGGTAATTTAACTGTAAAAGAGCCACAATAGCAATAGAGTGGCTTAATGGGTATTTGGAATGGGAGAATCTGATGAATGACTGGAATATTCAACATGTCGTGGTGATGGGAGCCGGTGCCGTCGGGGGGTACTTCGGGGGCATGATTGATAAACATACTGACCGGCGGGTATATTATATTGCTCGAGGATCTCATCTTGAGTCGATGTTGATGCATGGTCTGCAGATAGAGAGTGAACATGATTCCTTTCGGTTGCAGGTAACGGCCAGCGATGATCCGCGTTCGGTTGATGTGGCCGACCTTATTCTGCTAACGGTTAAATCGCACGATACTCCGGAGGCCATCAAACGGTTTAAGCCGATAGTCACGCAAAATACGCAAGTATTAACATTGCAAAACGGAATCGAGAATTATCCGCAATTGGTCGAGGTTTTTGGTCGTGACCGGGTTATTCAGGGCTTTTGTCGAATCGGCGCATCGGTTCCAGAGCCGGGAGTAATCGCCCATTCAAATATGGGATCGATTACCATCGGAGATCCGAAAAATGAAACGATGGACCAACGCCACAGGGAAGTGTGCAATTTGTTTGCGGATGCAGGAATTGAGTGCCAGTTTTCAAACAACATCAAACATGATATCTGGGTCAAGTTTGCCTGGAATTGTATATTCAACATGTTGACGACCGTTGCTTTCGTGACCGTGGATTCGTTGTATGAAGAAGAGGAGGCCGAGCAACTGTGTTACGACCTCTTTGACGAGATCAGCGAATTGGCTCGCTTTGAGCAGGTGGAGTTGACCGAGGAGGACAAACACCGGATCATCGACGGCGCCCGTGATTTAGTCGACTTTAAAACATCGACCTACCAGGATCGGGAGAAAGGGAAATCCCTGGAGTTCGAAGCGTTTACGGGAACGGTCGTCCGCCTGGCCCGAAAGTACGGGGTGGAGGTCCCCCGTCACGAGACGCTCTATGCGTTGCTGAAACTTATTGATCAAAACGAAAATAGAACCTGATTCCTATGCTTCTTGGAATCCTTTCCGACTCGCACGATTTACGTATCCAGTTCTTCAATAATAGACCGGGTAAAGGATTCTGTCGTACCGCTGCCGCCTAGATCGGAGGTCAGGGTTTTTCGTTTCCCCAGCGCAGAGTGGATGGCACGGCGGATGCGGTCGGCGTCCGGTTTTTGATCCAGGTATTCGAGCATCATTAAACTGGAAAACAACAGGGCGGTTGGATTGGCCTTGTTTTGTCCCGCGATATCGGGAGCCGAGCCGTGTACGGCTTCAAATATGGCTGCATCATCTCCGATATTGGCCGCACCCGTTACGCCGAGTCCGCCGACCAGTCCGGAGGCCAGGTCAGAAAGTATATCACCGAAGAGGTTGGTGGTTACGATGACGTCAAATTGATGCGGATTCATAACCATCTGCATGGCCATGTTATCCACGATCTTGTCATCAAATTCTATAGCGGGAAATTCGGACGAAATTTCTTTGCCGATCTCCAGGAATAATCCGGAAGTAAGCTTCAAAATGTTGGCTTTGTGTACTACGGTTACTTTTTGCCGATCATTTTTCTCTGCATAACGGAACGCCGCCCGCAGAATACGTTCGCTGGCTTTGCGGGTTACTACCGCTATACTCTCTGCGTGTTCTTCTTCCTTGTCTACCCACCGTTCTTCACCGATATAAAGTCCCTGCGTATTTTCCCGAAATATGACCAGGTCGATATCCTGAAAAGGAGTATCTATATGAGGAAGGGAGCGGGCGGGACGAATATTGCTGTACAGGTCGAATTTTTGTCGTAATGCTACATTAATAGATCGGAAGCCAGTCCCGACCGGCGTGGTCAGCGGACCTTTAAGGGCAATTCGGTGTTCGTTAATAGCCGCTATCGTATCTTCGGGGAGGGCATTGGATTGCTTTTGATGAGCGGTTTCCCCGGCTTCCCGTTCTATCCAGTTGATATCGAAGTTTGCAGCATCAAATACCTGTTTAACGGAGGAGGTGATTTCGGGTCCGATGCCGTCGCCTGGTATGAGTACAACTTTGGTCATAATCCTGATAAGTTAGTGACAAATTGGTTTTAAATTTCAGACCGGCGTCTTCTGAATGACTAAATGGAACCGGTTTCCAAAATATGGGTGTTTGTCGAACTTTCACAAAACAATGTAAGAGCTCTTTGAAAAACCGGCAGCGGGTGTTCAGAAGCACTTAAATTATGCAGCCAAAAGCAATGGCTTGAAAAACTTGATCGTATAGTGCACTAGGCACGGTCGGAGTAGAACTGGTAACGGCTGGATATTTTTGGCTGATGAATACCCGCTGCCGGTTTTTCAAAGAGCTCTTACATTGTTTTTCCTCTCTGGGTTTAGGCCAAGATCGATGACGGCAGAGCCGTTGAAATTACCGTGACGCAGGTCATCCAGGGCCCGGTTGGTCTGTGAAAGCTGGTAGGGGGTTACTTCGGTACGTATGGGGATCTGCGGGGCCAGTTGCAGGAACTCTTCGCCGTCTTTGCGGGTCAGATTGGCCACCGAATGAATACTGCGCTCTTCCCAGAGCAGCTTGTAGGGGAATTGGGGGATGTCGCTCATATGTATACCGGCGCAGACGACTCGACCGCCGGGGCGAACGGCCTTGAGCGCTTCGGGTACGAGGTGACCTGCCGGGGCGAAGATAATGGCGGCGTCTAATTGGTCTGGTGGCGCCGTATCGGATCCACCGGCCCAGACTGCGCCTTTTTTACGAGCGAATTCCTGGCCGTCGGTGTCGCCGGGACGAGTGAAGGCGTAGACGTCTTTGTCCCGGTGCCGGGTGACCTGTATCAGTACGTGTGCGGCGGCACCAAACCCGTAAAAACCTATTTTATCGGCCTCCCCGGTCATTCGCAGGGACCGGTATCCAATAAGTCCCGCACAGAGCAAAGGGGCGGCTTGCGTCGCCGGATAGTCGTCGGCTATGGGAAAACTGTAATTCTCGTGAGCAACGGCATATTCCGCAAAGCCCCCGTCCAGGGTATAGCCGGTAAAACGGGCATTTTCGCAGAGATTTTCCATGCCGTTGGTACAGTAGTAACATTGGTCACACGTAGCGCCCAGCCAGGGCACCCCGACCCGGTCGCCCGACTCAAACTGTTGAATGTTATCGCCGGTCTCACGAATAGTACCCACGATCTGGTGTCCCGGAATCAGGGGAGTTTCAGCTTCTTCCAGTTCGCCGTCCACGATATGAAGATCCGTTCGGCAAACCCCGCAGGCTTCCACCTCCAGCAGTACCTGGTGAGATGCGGGAGAGGGGCGTTTCACTTCCTCCAACTTCAGCGGAGTGCCGGGCCGGTAAAATCTCATGGCTTTCATGAAGGGACACGATATAGTCTTTATGGTCTGAAAAAGGAGATACCGTCGGGTTCCGTACCGGTGGATATAGCCCGCACCACTTCCCAGGTATCGGTGTCGATTACGGCGACTTGATCCGCTTTGCTGGCGGATACAAAGAGGGTTTTTCCATCGTCCGAGAAAGTGAGTCCGATAGGGACCGCTCCATCCCCGAAACGGTTGCCGATGAACCTTTCCTTGTCCGTGCCGCCGGCCTGGAAATTTAGCTTCAACCGTTTGACCTCGCTACGGGAATCAGGATCGAAAACGGCGACTTCACTGGATTCAGCATGGGTTGCCCCTATCCATTGATTATCGGCTGAAGCGGCAAGGCGTATGGGAAAGCCGGGACTTTTCAGCGTATCCAGGAGGTTGTTTCCATCCAGGTCGATGATGGAGATCGTGCCCGAGGCCCGGTCGCTGACCCACAGTTGATTTCGGCCGGGGATCAGTTCCACGCCCTCGGTACCCCGGCCCGTTTTGATAATGCGGGCGGGTTGCGAGGCGGAGTCCTGCTTCAAATTGAGTACGGAAACCGAGCCGGATCCAATGTTGGTTGCGTAAGCGAGGGTATCTGTCGGATGCAGGGCGACCATGTGGGAAAGCTGCTGATCAGTCGGCAGGGCACGCAATCTTTTTTGTCGGTGGACATCAATAATGACGACCGACTGTTTCGTCTCGGAAGTGACAATCACGCGACGAGAGTCTTGAAACCAGGCGATCCCGTGAGGTCGCGTGTAGGGAGCAATATCGATAGTGCCGGCAACTTCTCGTTGTTCCAGGTTTAGCAAGGTCAGGGTATGACCCGCCGTTTGAACTCCGTAGTTGGTGACAATCCCCCACTTCCCGTCTGGTGAAACGGCTACCTCGTGAGGTCCCCGGCCGGTAGAATACGAGGCAATCTTTTTTCCCGTTTCCGCATTGATTTGCCAACAGGTGTGGTCAGATTTATTTAATACAAGCAGATAGGGTGTGTCGGCCAACGCCGGACTCCCCGCCAGACCGATAAACAGTAAAATCGGCAATAAATAGCGATAGAGATTCATAATAGGAATGAGTTGACAGTAAAAAGAAACGAGACGCAGCGTTTATAAAAGTCCTTATATTATATCGCTTTGCAATTTATATCATCTTGCCTGATTACTATTATAAGAAAACCAGCAAAATTGCCCAAGGCCGGGAACTACCAACGTTGGATCCAGCGATAGTCGATACTGTAACGCCCCGGTCCCGTGAAGAACAAGGCAATAATGATGATGAGTAATTCGATCGCTTCGCTCGCACCCGAGAACCCCTCTCCCGTGCCAAAATGAAAAGCAATGGCCACCAGCAAGTTTAAAAGAACCAAAATAAGGGCCGGAAGAAAGTAAAGCCCCAGCATTATGGATAAACCCCCGAACGTTTCTGCCAGGGCCGACATGAAGCCGAAGAATACAGGTAAGCTCTCAATACCGATATGCGTGGTCGCCTCCCCGATCTTGGCCCACTTTTCAGGTCCGCCCATCAGCTTGGGGAAGCCGTGATAGATTAACATGAGACCCGTTCCCATGCGCAATAATAAAATACCGATATTGTAAAAATTGCCTTCTACGGTTAGTTTCATAGGTTACCCGACCGCTAAGAAATTGTTAAAGTTATGCTTTTGCCAATGCTTGGAGAACCCTTCTTTTATGATACTGACCAATGCATGTTATGCACGAAGTAAGTATTGAGACCTTGTCATGTGTTTTTTTAATACTTTGGATGCACTTCAGTCGTCGGACACAGAGGTGGTCAGCCGATTGAGTTTTTCGAGCTGGTCGTTGGTTACGTTGAATCCTTCATTGATAGTACGTTCGGCTTCGTCAAAGTCAAAAAGATTGAGGTGACCCAGTTGGGGCTGTACCAGGATATCCGGTTGGTCTTCCATTAGTTTGCTGCGGGTAATCTGATACTCCATGATATTGATGGAGTTGGCGATAATGTCAAAAATATTGGGTTCCCATTGCTGTTCATCATCGTTGCTTTCGAACAGGTTATTAACCGATTGCTTAAGGGAGTATTCGAAAGATCGATAGGTTTGCTCCAGTTTCGGGGGAAACCATGGACTTTCGGATGCCCGTTCCAGCAGAGACGAGTCCGTGATTGGCCGCTCCCGATTTTTTCGATCTTTACGGCTGTTTTTTAAAACCTGGAAACGTTTTTCCCGGCCGTTGCGGGTTATGATATCATTATTCAGATCCACGGCGATAATGAAGTCGGCTCCCATGCTGCGCACCAAATCGACCGGCACGGGATTTACCAGTCCGCCGTCCACCAAATAGTTCCCGTCGATTTCAAATGGATTAAAAATACCCGGTAGTGAAATGCTGGCCCGAATGGCATGAATAAGATCCCCTTTCTCCAGGTCGATTTCTTTTCCCGTCGTCAGATCAGTAGCCGTTACACCCAGTGGGATATTCAGTTCCTCAAATGTCCGGCTGGAAACCAGAAATTCAATAAGCTGGACCAGTTTTTCGCCCTCGAGTAATCCCTGCTGGGGAAAGTTGAAATCCAGGTAGGCAGTAAATTGACGCCAATCCATACTCAAGGCGTGGTGCCGAAGCTTTTCCAATTCGCCCGATGCGTAGGCAGCCCCGATTAACGCTCCCATGCTGCTGCCGGCGATATAGTCGACTTTGATTCCGGCTTTCTCAATGGCTTCGATAACGCCGATATGAGCCAAACCCCGGGAGGCGCCGCTGCCGAGGGCGAGTCCAACTTTTAAAGAGGATGACGAATGTTTTTCCATAAAATAGGGTGCCTATGGTTCAAGCTGTTAGATAAAGGATAATAGGCTTCTATGCAAAACTGCAGAGGGTATGGGTAAAATGATTGGGAAGTTCCCTGGAGAAAGACCACGCGGACCGGATTGAAGCAGATGATTTATGAAAGTGATTGCAAGAGGCGGGCCGTGAAATAAAGTCCTGTGCAGGGTTCTGTCAGAAATTATGGGAAGCTGTTGGTTTGTAGGGTAAAGGATCGGTTCGTCCGGATTTTCTATATGAGTCTGCAAATATCTTTCGGTTTTCAACGGTAGTCGAATAGGTGGTCACGTAACCTGGTCTTTGAGTCGATCCAAAAAAGGTTGCTGGTCATCGATTATTTTGGTCCCCGCTTGCTCGGGCGTGAAAAAAGCGGCGTCATCAATTTCAGGAAATTTTTGGAAGTTGCCCGAATTCGGGGGCCATTCCATTTCAAAATGATTGCTGGCCGGTTCGGGGGTGTCTGTTCGTTCCGTTTCGAAAGCCCAGGCGTGGACGACTTTTCCGGCTTTTTGCTCAATTGTTCCGAGCGTAAGGTAATCTACCTTTTTGACGTCGGGCTCTATCTCCGTTTCTTCAATAAATTCCCGGATAGCGGCCTTGAAAGGATCTTCATCTTCTTCAATAAGACCCTTGGGAATCGTCCAGAAGCCGTCGTCTTTGTTTTTGAAAAAAGGTCCCCCGGGATGAACAAGGTAAACCTCGAATTCCGGATCGAGTCGAAACATCAGCAACCCTGCACTCAAATCTTCTGATGGCATAGCCAACCTTTATTTGATTTCTGTAATTTAGTTATTAGCCTTGCATATATACTAATGCACATTACGATTTGTTAGTTCATTTGACAAAGACG
>CAYQXO010000004.1:0-37063 GCA_964421495.1 uncultured Balneolaceae bacterium
AACGAATTCGGCTTGACCAATCAAATCACGGCCTTTGTAGGCGACAAATACGGTAATATTGTGGAGCCCGGCACGGTGGTGTACTTTACAACCGACGGGGGACAAATCGAGGGGTCCGCTAAAACAGATCAGCAGGGGAAAGCAACGGTCGATCTTATTTCCAATAATCCAAAGCCGGAGCACGAAACGCTTGGAGAGGGATATGCGACCATCCAGGCCCGTACGGTTAATGAAAATAACGATGATATTACGACCAGCACCACGGTTCTGTTTTCGGGGGTCCCGCGTATCCACAGTATAAATCCCACCAACTTTTCCATTCCCAACGGCGGAAGTCAACAATTCACCTATTCCGTCTCCGATCAAAACGGCAATCCCCTGGCGCCCGGGACCAATATCAACGTCAACGCCGAAGGAGAAGGTATTGAAGTGCTCGGCGATGTCAGCATAACCCTGGGAGATGCGTTTGAAAGCGGTTATGGAACCACTGATTTCAGATTTACTATCGCCGACGCCGAGTCAGATACCGTGGCCACCCGGGTGGTCCAAATCACCATTACCACCGAAGGACCCAACGGACAAGCGCAAGCCACCATCTCGGGCGATCACGACAAGCAAAATTCTCAAACAGGTCGGCTGAACGACTAGCAAGGTCCTTTTTCCATGGGATTGAATTTTTTCTACCCGATTCGCTGTTATGGTTTATAGACGGTTTCACGTATCAATAATAAATCCATTACAGCCATGCAACAACTTGCCGGCAGTGAAATTGCCAATTATGTGGGAGGGCTCATCCACGAGGACACCCAAATCCAAGAAGATCGGCTGGATTTAACCATTATGGCGATATTTCATCTTAAAGAGCCCGGTCGCCTCGATTTTGGAGGCAGTGAGTTTCAGTCCGCCACCACGCAGAAAATTGCTCCCGTCAAGAATTCGATTGACGATGAATACGGATGGTGGAAGTTATCGCAAGAAAACTACCGGGTGGTATTTAATGAAGATATTTCGAAGGTGACCGAGGCAGGCACCCCCCTGATTCTCCCCCACGATCACCTAATACAGGCCGGAGCTCAACTGGAAAGCACGGTCCCCGACCCTCAAAATCCGCAGATTCACCCCACCCTGTCGGTAGGCCCCCACGGAATACACATCAAGGAAAATGCCCGCATCGCCTCGCTGATTGTTCTATCGTCATAGCCGGGAAATGCATCCAATGCTGGCCCTATTAGCAAAGCTCCTTAAAAAAGTCGGGGAGGGGTCTGAAGCACTTGGGTTGTTCTGCCTTATGGCCGAAAACGCATAACCTTTGAATGACAGTATTTAGGACTCGTCCCCCGGCAAAAGCACCAGGTCAGCAGAATTTCCCTGGCTGAAGACCCCTCCCCGACTTTTTTAAGGAGCTTTGCTAATAGGGCCTAAGCGTGATCCCGCTTTCACCGTAGATTGGTTTCGGGGTTCTTTACATTTCTTTTACATTTTTTGTTACCTTTATTACTTGTATTACTTGCACCTACTGAATCAACTGTATACACAATACGACTGACTAATTAAATACATATGGCATTTAACAGTTCTGAACGGCGGGGTTTATACTGGTGGTGGATTGCGATACCCATCATAATTCTAATTGTATTAATCGGGGCTTTTTCCGACTGGATTGTACGATTGCTCTGGTTGAAAAACCTGGATTATGAGCAGGTCTTCTGGCGGATCAAGGAAACCCAGTTTTCCTTGCTGATAGGGGCTTTAATCATTTCGGGTGCCTACCTGATTACGAATTTACGGTACCTGGCCCATAATATCAGGGAGGCCGACCTCACCTCTACTCCCCTGGAAAACCTGCAATTGGATTTAGCCAGCGAAAAAAACTTCAAACGCATAAAAAGCCTGTTTACCCTGATAGGATTTGGGATCAGCGTACTTTTTTCCGCGGCCTTCTTTTCGCAGTGGGACACCTATTTTCGATTTCATTTCCGCGAGACCGTCGGGAAACTTGACCCGGTTTTTCAAAACGACATCGGTTTCTACCTTTTCCGTCTGCCGTTTATCGAACTGGTGCAAAACAGCGTCTCCGTACTCGCTTTTCTGATTACCCTTATCCTGCTCGTAATATTTATCTACTCCGGTTTAATTCGGTTTTCCCCCGACTCCGGCTTTACCATAAATTCCTCCGCCCGCAAGCAGCTCTCCCTTAACCTGGGACTCTGGCTATTATCTCTCAGCGTGGGATACTTCCTGGATCGCTATCAGTTGCTCTATGATGCCCAGGGGGCGGTGTACGGTGCCGGATATACGGATCTGCAAATTGTTCTTCCCGTCATCTGGATCCTCTGTGTACTTTCTTTTGCCCTCGGGCTGATGGCCCTGGCACATTATCGTATCTATCGGCCCAAAATGCTCATAAGCAGCGCCGTGGTACTTATTCTGGTTGCCATTCTGGGGCGCAGCGTACTGCCTACCGTCGTTCAGAATTTCCAGGTGGATCCCAGCGAACTGCAAATCGAGGAAGAGCATCTGAAAGAAAATATCTCCCACACCCGCGAGGCCTATAATCTTGATGAAATTGAGGAACGTGATTACGGGGCTACGGACACGTTGACGTTTGCCGATTTGCAGGCCAATCAGTCCACCATCGACAATATTCGGCTGTGGGATCCCCGTCTCCTGATCAATACATATCGTCAACTGCAGGAAATCCGTACGTACTACGAATTTTACAACGTGAGTATAGGGCGATACCAGACGGACCGGGGCTACCGTCAAATGATGCTGGCCAGCAGAGAGCTGGCTTCCGACATGTCAGAGCAGACAGACTCGTGGGTGAATCAACGCTTGCAGTACACGCACGGCTACGGTCTGGTCATGAGTCCCGTAACCCAGTTGGGCGAAAGCGGCAATCCCGATCTCGTGATCAAAGACCTTCCGCCCGTTGCCAAATGGGGATTGAAAGTGGACCAACCCGCCATTTATTACGGTTCCCATCAACCCGGTTACCGCATTGTTAATACCAACGTAAAAGAGCTGGACTACCCGAGCGGCGATCAGAACGTATACTCCAATTACCAGGGATCCGGCGGCATTCCCATTCAAAACTTCTTTAAGAAACTTCTTTTTGCCTGGGAACTCGGCGATATCAACATACTGCTTTCGGAATACATAAAACCCGAAAGCCGCATCCAGCTCTGGCGGCCGGTCAAACAGCGGGTCAAACAAATCGCTCCCTTTCTGCAATTTGAAACCAAGCCCTACCTGGTATTGAGTGAGGGAGAGCTTAAGTGGGTATTGGACGCCTATACCACCTCCCCCCAGTATCCCTATTCCGAACCCTACCAGGGAGCTTTCAACTATATCCGTAACTCGGTCAAAGTGGTCGTGGACGCCTATAACGGGTCTGTTGATCTGTACGCCATGAGCGACGAAGAACCTATATTGAATGTGTATCGCGAAATATTCCCCGACCTGTTCAAGCCTTTCGCCGAAATGCCGGAGGATATGAAGCGGCATATCCGGTATCCCCTGACGATGTTCGAAGTGCAGATCGAAAAATATAATCGCTATCACATGACCGAGCCGCAGGTTTTCTATAACAACGAAGACTTGTGGACCCGGGCCAATGAAAAGTATGGCGGGAATACGAGGCGGATGGAATCTTACTATATGCTGGCCCAATTGCCAAAC
Source organism: uncultured Balneolaceae bacterium (assembly GCA_964421495.1). GTDB lineage: Bacteria > Bacteroidota > Rhodothermia > Balneolales > Balneolaceae > CAJXOW01. The sequence continues at coordinate 3,682 of CAYQXO010000004.1, forward strand.
GAAGATCAGCTGCAATATATGCTGATCAATCCGCTTACTCCCAAAAACCGGGACAACATGATCGCCTGGATGGCCGCCAAATCCGATCAGCCGAATTATGGTGAGGTAATCGTATATAAATTACCCAAGGAGCGCCTGATCTACGGTCCGGCACAAATCGAGGCTCAAATCGACCAGGATACGGATATCTCACGCCAAATAGCCCTTTGGGACCAACACGGTTCCAGAGTAATTCGCGGCAACCTGATGATTATACCGGTTAAAAACTCCTTCCTGTATGTAGAGCCCGTATTTTTGATCGCCGAAGACGTGGATATCCCGCAACTCCAACGGGTTATTGTTTCATACCGGGATAAAATTGCCATGGAACGGACCCTGCAATCGGCCCTCAATGTAATCTTTGGACAAGAAGAAGGTACCGTCTTGGGTGACCAGGAGATTCAGGCTGTGGAAGGTCCCGTGGAAGACCCCGTTCCCGGTCAAACTGGCCGTCCCACCCCCCAAATAGATCCTATCAAGCAGGCGTGGGACAAAGCCCGCAACTCCATGCAAAACGAAAACTGGAACGAGTTCGGACAAGCGATGGAAGAACTCGGACAGGCGATTGAAGATGAGTATGAAAAAATTAATTAGAAAATAATTCCTGTCTGAAATCCCCTATTCTAAACCCAACAGGTACTAAAATGGATGTAAAAAGGTTGTAGTAACGTATCCGTGTATCTCCCTTGGAAAGTGTAAACATATTATCTATACAAACAGACTTGTTACTCAGAAAAAGTTTCATGGCTAATAATAAAGACCAACACAATCAACCTGCCCCACAAAACGAGGAAGGGTCTGATCAGGAACAAAACAACAACCCTTTTCAGCCCGGCGGTAATACGCAACGCATACTTTTCTGGCTGCTGATTGCCCTTCTGTTCGGAATTTGGTATCTGAATACCATGGACGGCGGACCGTTTAGCATGACGACGGAAATCAGTTATTCAACGTTCAAAGATCAGGTTGAAAGTGGAAATGTCCAACGAGTGGAGGTTAAAGGAGAGCGCATCCGGGGTATTTTAAAGAACTCGGCACAAATTGAAACCGCCAGCGGTGAAACCAAATCCTACACCCACTTCATAACGTATACTCCCTCTTTCGAGGATCCCAACCTTTTAAGCAAACTGGAGTCAAACGGCGTTGAAATCGTTACCGGTCCCTCCACCGAAACCTCCTGGTGGACCATCTTCATGTTTGCCCTTCCCGTCCTGATACTGCTGAGTTTCGGATATATGTTCTACCAGCGGATGCAGGCCCAGGGGCAGAATATTTTTTCGATCGGGCAAAACAAGGCCAAGCTCCAGGAAGGCAAGAATGTAAAGACCAAATTCGACGATGTCGCCGGCTGCGAGGGGGCTAAAAACGAATTGAAAGAGGTGATCAGTTTTCTGAAGGAACCGGAACGATTCCATGAGATCGGCGGTGAAGTTCCGAAAGGGGTACTGATGGTAGGTCCGCCCGGCACCGGTAAAACGATGCTGGCCCGAGCGGTGGCCGGTGAAGCGGAAGTCCCCTTCTTCACGATTACCGGATCCGACTTTATGGAGATGTTTGTCGGCGTCGGGGCCAAGCGGGTCCGCGAAATGTTCAAAAACGCCAAGGAGAAATCCCCGAGCATCATCTTTATTGACGAGGTTGACTCGATCGGCCGCCGTCGCGGCGCCGGTTTGGGCGGCGGACACGACGAGCGGGAACAAACGCTGAACCAGTTGTTGTCGGAACTGGACGGCTTCGAGCCCAACGAAAGCGTCATTGTGATGGCGGCCACCAACCGTCCGGATATACTGGACAAGGCGTTATTGCGTCCGGGACGATTCGATCGCCAGATTACCGTTGATTTGCCGTCGCAGAAAAATCGTGAGGCTATTCTCAAAGTCCATGCACGAAACAAAAAGATTGACGACGATGTCGAGCTCGGAAGCATCGCCAAATCCACGCCCGGCTTCAGTGGTGCGGACCTGAAAAACCTGCTTAACGAGGCCGCTTTACTGGCCACCCGCAACAAGCACGACGCCATTAAACAGGAAGACGTGGAGGAAGCCAAAGATAAAATCATGATGGGACTCAAGCGGGAAGGCATTGTCATTACCGACGATGAAAAAAGCATGCTGGCCTATCACGAAGGAGGCCACGCCCTGGTGGCCGCCTATCTGCCCAATACCGATCCGTTGCACAAAGTCACCATTATCCCCCGCGGTAAAGCGATGGGCGTAACCATTCAGCTGCCCGAACAGGAAAAATATATCTATGCCAAGGAATACATGCTGGACCGCATGGCCGTCATGATGGGCGGGCGTGCCGCAGAGGAACTAATCTTCGATACGGCGACCAGCGGAGCCGAGAACGACTTGAAACAGATCACGAAACTGGCCCGCAAAATGGTGCTCGACTGGGGCATGAGCAAGAAATTCGGTCACATGGCCCTCGGCGGCGATCAACAACAGGTTTTCCTGGGCAAAGACATTGGCCAGCAGCGCGAATACAGTGACGATACGGCCCGGGAGGCCGACCAGGAAGTCAAGAGTATCCTCGAAAATTCATACAAGCGCGCCATCGAAACACTGAAGGAAAACCGGGATGTTCTGGATCGCGTGGCCGAACTGTTGCTTGAACATGAAGAAATTTCGGGGAAAACCGTTCTAAATCTGATTGAGAAGAAAAAACAGGGAGAAGATATCACCAAGGTAAATATTTTTGAAGACGGCGATCCTGCCACTGACCAGGAAGATTCCCAGGAACCGTCAGCTTCCTCCCAACACAGGGAGTCCGAGGATGATTCTGCCGAGGATAAGTCCGACGACCCCCCGGAACAATCTTCCGAGCAGAGAGCAAGGGAACACACTTCTGCAAAACCGGGACAGCAGGATAATCCGGAAAATGACCAGCATCCCTCTACAAACGACCAATGAAAAAGAGGGGGAAGCTATTTATATGGAATCCGGGTGTGATCGTAACATGTCACCAATTTGCAAATTGACTGAATGGTTGCTGAAAAATACTTGAAAAATGCGGCGAGTACCCTTGGTGTGGTCATCCTCCTGGCGGGACTCGTATCCTGCGATATTTTTGGCGTGCATGATCCTTATCATCCCCGGTATCCCTGCGAAGATGGAATAGCAAAGGAAACCTATCCCTGCCGGAACATCGACCTCGTTGCCCTCCTGTCACCCGATCAACTGGGTGGCGATCACCTTAACGATATATGGGGCTGGCGGGACGCTCGTACCCGTAACCGATATGCCCTGGTGGGATTAAACAACGGCGTTTCGATAGTTGACATAACGCATCCTCCCTCTCCCCGGGTTATGGGCCGGCTTCCCTCTCATCCCTTGAATCATGACCACCCCGACCATCCTCATACATCATCATCCCGGCCCGAACAGCCCACCCTCAAACACGGCGATTCGGACTGGGGAGACATAAAAGTGTACCGGAACCATATGTATGCCGTCAGCGAGGAACGCGGCCACGGCGTCCACGTTTTCGACCTCTCCCGACTGCGTACCCTGGATCCCGACTCCTCCCGTATTTTCACGGTTGATACCGTTTATCATGAGCTAAGCACGGCCCACAACATTGCCATAAATTCCGAAACCGGCTATGCCTATGCGGTGGGCACCGACGGAAACACCTGCGGGGGAAGCGGCCTGCACATCATCAACATACAACAACCGACATCTCCCTCACACGCCGGATGCTTCAACGAAAGCGGCTACATTCACGATACCCAGTGCGTGGTATACCGGGGACCCGACGAAGACTATCAAAACCGGGAACTGTGCTTTAACTCCAACGCCGATAAATTTTCCATCGCCGACGTATCGGACAAAGCAAACCCTCAACTGGTTTCAAAACTGAGATATGAAGGAATCGGATATGCCCACCAGGGATGGCTCACCGAAGACCACCGCTACTTTCTGCTCGGTGACGAATTCGATGAGTTACAAAATGAACATCCTCTGCGGACCTATATTCTGGATGTGCGCGACCTGGATAATCCCTCTCTTCTCTCTTATCACGAAACCGATATATCCTCTATAGATCACAACTTATTCGTAAAGGAAAACCACGTTTATCAAAGCAACTACACGAACGGAATATCCATCCTTGAACTTGATAACATTGACCAGGGACAATTGAAACGGGTGGCCCACTTCGACACGTATCCGCTGAACGATCGACCTGAATTCAGCGGTACCTGGAGCAATTATCCCTTTTTTAAAGACGGACTTCTGATCGCCAGTGATATTTCGGGTGGACTTTTCATTTTACGAACCGACCTCGATTAATCCATGCATGAAAAGAACCTTTTTTAAACGGGTCGAGCCTGCAGCCAAATAAGTCTTGAGTCCCTCCAACCTGTTAAATCACGCGGAATCACATTAATCACTTTATCCATTTACGGCGCTGCCGGCCAGTACCGACTCATAATAACTTTGCTGAAAGTCGGTCCTTCTGTTAGTTTACAGGGTCTATAAAATTTCAATACCATAAACAAAACCGCGATGTCTGACTCCCACTTCGAAACCGACTCCATTCGTCACGATGCCGCTCAACCTGAGCAGCGACCTCACACCACTCCCATCTACGCCTCCTCCGGATTCACCTTTACATCGGCCGAGGAAGCCCGCCGCATATTCAGCGAAGAACAACAGGGATACGCCTACAGTCGGTTTTCGAATCCCAATACCGACGAATTCCAGCGTAAAATGGCCCGCCTCGAGCGCACCCAGTCCGCAGTCGCCACCGCGTCCGGCATGTCAGCCATTTTCGCTTCCCTTGCCGCCCTGCTGGACCAGGGAGATCATGTGCTTGCCACCCGCGCCCTCTTTGGGTCCACCCACCAGATTCTTTCCGCCATCCTGCCCCGGTGGGGAATCGAGTATACCTATCTGGACCTTGACGACGCAGAGGAATGGGATTCCCATGTCCGGGATAATACCCGCATGATTTTGCTGGAAACCCCTTCCAATCCCGGTCTGGAGCTCATCGACCTGGAATGGGTTGGAAACTGGGCTGACCGCCACGACCTGTTGCTTTGTGTGGACAACTGTTTCGCCACGCCCTATCTTCAACAACCGGCTGAATACGGGGCGGATTTGATTGTTCATTCGGCAACGAAATTCATCGACGGACAAGGAAGAGCCCTGGGCGGTGTAATTGCGGGCAAAGCCCGTTTTATAGAAGAAATAAAGTTTTTTGTCAACCATACCGGTCCCTCGCTCTCCCCTTTCAATGCCTGGCTATTTTCAAAAAGCCTGGAAACATTGTCGGTCCGCATGGATCGCCACTGCAAACTGGCTTTGGAGCTGGCCGAATACCTTGATGGGCGCGAGGAAGTTACAGCGGTCCGCTACCCTTTTCTGGCAAGTCATCCTCAATACGAACTGGCCCAAAAACAAATGAAACACGGCGGAGGGGTTGTGGTTTTTAATCTGCCGGGAGGATACGAGCAAGCCATACGCTTTCTCGATCAACTGAATATGATCTCGATTTCAGCCAATTTGGGAGATACCCGAACTATCGCCACCCATCCGGCCTCGACCACTCATTCCAGTCTGACGCCGAAAGAACAAGAGGCGGTCGGCATAACTCCCGGTATGATACGTATCGCCGTGGGACTGGAAAATTTTGAAGATATAAGAGATGATATCGAACAGGCACTGCAACAATCCACGGAAAGTGCGTCCTCCGACTGAAAGATACGGGTCAGATGTTTACGGACATTCGCAACTCTACTAAAAAAAACCCGGGGAGGTCTCTTCAGCCAGGGAAATTCGGCTGACTGTTGCTTTACGAGGGTAGGAATCTGAAATAATGTCTTTTTTGAGCATAACCTTTTTAGTCATTATGCCGAACAACCCAAGTGCTTCAGAGACCTCCCCGGGTTTTTCAAAAAGCTCTAGCAATCACAAAACATACATGCCGCCAAACGCAGAAGTGCGGATGAGGCTCAAATTAACAGAGTTTACTCCTACTCCACCTCGAGAAAGATCTCATCCCCCCCTCTATACGTCTCCTCGCGTTGTATTTAAGATTAACAAGCGAACTTTTTATATTGCTTTCAAATTGAATGGCATGCGGACTTCATTTAAGAGGTTCAAAAGATTCCTTTTAGCCCGAATCTCTAAGTGAGTACAGAGCGAAGCGTCACCCGCGAAGTGCACCGAGCGAAGCGATTCCCACGAAGTGAAATCCGGGTTAGAAGGGTTGACAATTCGTTTCACTGTTGGTACTACGCAGATTACACTACACAGGAACTCTTACTTGCACATTAGTCTAAAAAAGAAGCCTGAACTGACATGAGCCCAACACACGCTTCCGTGATTACCGGTACGGGCTGTTATATTCCCGAGCGGCGCATTACCAATCAGTCATTTTTGGAAAATGAATTCTATGATTCCGGGGGTAATACGTACGACAAAACCAATGAAGAAATCATTGAAAAATTCAAGCAGATTACCGGCATTGAAGAACGCCGTTATGTCAAGGACAACCTTTTAACATCCGACATCGCCGCGATTGCGGCCGAGCGTGCTCTTGAGTCGGCCGGCGTAGACAAGGAAAAGCTGGACTATATCCTGGTGGCTCACAATTTCGGAGATGTGCGGTTCGATAATAGACAAACCGATCTTGTCCCCAGCCTGGCGAGTCGGGTAAAATACAAGCTGAAAATAGCAAACAGCGAGACCGTTCCCTACGATTTACCCTTCGGATGTCCCGGCTGGGTAGAGGGCATGAAGCAAGCTCACTATTACCTGCAATCGGGAGATGCCCGCTATGCGATGATTATTGGGGCCGAAACCCTGTCCCGGATCATCGACCCCCACGACCGCGACAGCATGATCTATGCCGACGGTGCCGGCGCAGCGCTGCTTGAACGACGCAAGACAGAAGAAAAAGCCGGGATCCTTTCTCATACCACCCGCAATGACACCCTCGACCAGGCCTTTTTGCTCCGGATGGAGGAATCTTTTCATCCCCGCAAAAACGGCAAGCAGTTATACCTGAAAATGGACGGACGAAAATTATATGAATATGCACTGACCAACGTCCCTTCGGTCGTGAAAGCCAGCCTGGACCAGGCAGGTTTGGATATTGACGACGTATCCAAGATTTTGATACATCAAGCCAATGAAAAAATGGACGAGGCGATCATCAAGCGACTCTTTCGGTTATACGATCGCCGTGAAGTTCCCGACGGCGTGATGCCCATGACCATATCCTGGCTCGGTAACAGTTCGGTCGCCACCGTACCGACGCTCCTGGATCTGCTGGTAAAAAATCAACTGGAGGGTCATTCAGCCGACGACCTGGACCACCTGGTCTTTGCCTCGGTCGGGGCGGGTATGAATATCAATTCCATGGTCTACAAAATGCCGCCGGAAGCCTCTTACACGTAGAGTGATTATCTAACTCACTTATCGTGGCGTTTTTGAAAGCCGGCCACTATTCCAGACCGCCCAACCGCTTGGTTAATCCAGATAAATCATTTATATTACTATATAGTTAATAGTTAAAATAAATTACTTGCAAAATGAGCTACCACTTCACCACGACACTTGAGACCTCCTTCGAAGATGCCATTGAAAAAGTAACCGACGCCTTACAAGAGGAAGGTTTCGGTGTATTGACCGAAATCGATGTCCGGGCCACGTTCAAAAAGAAACTGGACGTCGACTACCCCCGCTACCAGATCCTCGGAGCCTGCAACCCTGACTTTGCCTATCAAGCCCTGCAGAAAGAGCAGAAAATCGGGACCATGCTGCCCTGCAACGTTATCGTACAGGATAATGAGGATGGTACCATTGACATATCTGCCGTCGATCCTATCTCCTCCATGCAAGCGGTTGACAACCAGGAGCTCGGACAAATCGCCCAAGAGGTACAGCAACGCTTAAAAAAGATCATAAATTCTCTCTGATACGCGGACCCGCCAGGCGGGCATTCGATTAAGAGCCTTGTGAAAAACCCGGGGAGGTCTCTTCAGCCAGGGAAATTCGGCTGTTCGTTGCTTTGCCGGGAGTCGAATCCCAAATACCGGCATTTAGGGTTTATACTTTTTTTGCTTTAAAGCCGAACAACCCAAGTGCTTCAGAGACCTCCCCGGGTTTTTTAAATCTTCTTATAGACGCACCGGTGGGAAAAATTTATTTGTTCTCTATTTAAGACATTTTTATCTTATTTATCTTGAATTTCAGAACAAACCCTATTTTCATCCGTCATTTAAAATATTGGATCATTATTTATGGATTCTGTAACTCCTGACAAAGCCGTATCCGTTATCAAGTCGGGCGACCGCGTTTTTATTCACAGCGTTGCCGCCGCTCCCCAGCAATTGATTCGCGCCATGACGGAAAGGGCTCCGGAACTCCGCGAAGTGGAAATTGTTCATTTGCACACCGAGGGAGACGCCCCCTATGCCGATCCCCGGTATAAAGATACGTTCCAGACCAACGCGTTGTTTGTCGGTGCCAATGTAAGGGATTCGGTGGAGCGTGGAGAGGCGGATTACATACCCGTCTTTTTGAGCGAAGTACCGCATCTGTTCCAGGATGACATACTTCCCCTGGATGTGGCGCTGATACAGGTTTCCCCGCCCGATCGACACGGTTTTTGCTCCCTCGGCGTCTCGGTCGACGCTTCCCGGGCGGCCGTTCAGTCGGCCGATCACGTCATCGCACAGATTAATCCCAATATGCCTCGTACGCACGGGGACGGTATTATCCATATCAGTGACATAAATTTTGCCGTGGAAGTGGAGGATGAAATCCCCCAACTGCAGCCCCCGGAACTGGGGGAAATTGAAAAAAATATCGGGCGACACTGTGCCAATTTGATCGATGACGGGGCCACCCTGCAGATGGGGATCGGAGCCATTCCCGATGCGGTGCTGGCTTCGCTGGATAACCATAAAAATCTCGGGATACACACCGAAATGTTTTCCGAGGGGGTCATTGACCTGATTGAAGAAGGGATTATCAACAACGCCAATAAAAACATACATCCGGGCAAGGTCGTCGGCAGTTTTGTCATGGGAACCCATCGCCTCTACAATTTCATCGATGACAATCCCCAGGTGGCTATGCTGGATGTGGCGTACGTCAATGATACGGCGGTAATACGGCGGAATCCCAAGGTGACGGCTATCAACAGCGCCGTGGAAGTTGATCTTACCGGACAGGTATGCGCCGACTCGATTGGCACGTATCAATATTCGGGCGTAGGGGGTCAGATGGATTTTATCCGGGGTGCTTCCCTTTCGGAGGGGGGCAAGCCGGTTATTGCTCTTCCCAGCGTAACCCGGAAGGGACATTCACGTATCACCGCCTACCTCAAAAAAGGAGCGGGCGTGGTAACCACGCGGGCTCATGTTCACTATGTAGTCACGGAATATGGCGTTGCCAATCTCTACGGTAAAAATCTGCGCCAGCGGGCCAGGGCTCTCATCAATATAGCTCATCCAGATCACCGGGAGGATCTCGAGCGGGAGGCCCATGAACGGTTCAATATTCTGTAAATTCGTTATCTCATTCCGCATTTTTGAGGTTTACAGAAGTATCTGACACACAGGTTGCTGCCGGAAAAAAACGTTCAAAAAGACGGGAGTATGGTCAGAAACCGGGAAAGGGAGCATGACTTGCTTTATTACCTGAAATCAGCCATATTCCTCCCTGCAGAATTCATGATTTATAATCGTCTCAGTCGGATACAGAAGAATAACCATTATGCCAGCTAACGCGCCGCTCAAATCCAAAGAGAAATCCTATACCTACAAGAGCTCCGAATACGAGTCAAAAATCGGTGATCTGTTTGCCGACGGGGTAACCCAGACGCTGTTGTCCTTTATCGGTCCCTACATGCCGGATAAAACGTCTGCCGTAAAGGCCATTGCCGAACAAACCGGTCGCTCCATCAAACATTTTGACCTGAAGGAGCTGGTGCATAAATCGACCGATATCACGCTGGAAAACATTTCCCGCGCTTTCGAGGACGCCGATCCCCGGCAAGATCTATACCTCTTCACCAACGGAGCCAACCTGTGCGGGAATTATATGGGCAACACCTTTTCCAAGATTAAATATGCCACGCCGGAAGAACGGCATTTCCTGGATCATATAGCGTCATTTGACAGCATCACCGTGGTTACGATACGCTCCGACGATGCCGCCGACGAAACCATCAAGCGCAAATCCGACGCCATTATTCACTTCCCGCTGCCATCTTCCCCTCTGAAACGATTCAGCTGGAAATTGCGCAATTACACCTTCCACGGATTTAAACTTCCGGATGAACGAATTGAAATCACCTGACGAACGGGAAGCCTTAACCCATCTGGCAAGTTTCAACGTCCCCTTGCACGAGTCATTCCCCTTTTAACCGGAACCACCTGACTTTTCGTGAAACCACCCGAAAAACCATTACCCACCGATTGTTGCGGCTCCGGATGCGAGCGTTGCGTATATGATATTTACGTCGAGCAACTCAAGAAATACCGGGCCCGGAAAGAAAAAGAGTCCCGGGACCGCAAATCCGAATGAGCTCTCTTTCCCGGCGAAACCGGTACCGAAGCTGCATACAACCCGGGATTCACCTACAGGGTCACTTTGTTTTCGTCTTTGGGATCCAGGTCGTACAGCGAAGAGACGGTAGCCTGTATCGTTTTATACCACTCGTTCCCGAACTTGTCATTAATTTCATAGAAATCGCCGAAATCGTGTTTCCGGGTTTTAAAAACCCACTCCTGGCGTTTCGACTTGTACACCGGATCGACATGCAACAACTGGTGATACACCAGCATCTTACGCGTTTTGCTGTCCAGCATGTCCCACATCTCCCCTGAAATTTCAATCAGGTAATCGTTTCCCGAATAGTACTTGACCTCTCGAGTGGCCTTCATGCATTTAGCGGCCCGTTTCTTAGTGAGATTGGGATACACCAGGAAATACCCGATTTCCGCCGGACCAAAATCGAGATTTTCCTCATCAATCACCTGCTCCGCAATCTCTTCAACCTCCGGCGACTCCATCAACTGCTTTTCATTTTGTTTAATGGTATCCCCGGGTTTTAGAAAGTCATTCTGATTCATAAATAGTAAGATCTTTGCTTCAGTTTCCGATTTCCGCGAAAGGACAAAGTAGGATTTTCGTTACTTATATTCAGCCTTGATTTCAACCGAATTTTGCTTGTGCAATTACAGATTATTCTTCTATATTCGATTTTTCCCGGTCCGATTCTCGCGAAGCGTACTCCGGACCAGAGAGCCGGTCCTTTCAAAAGCCGGCGATGATCTTTCGCACTCATTCATCCCCATAATCCCGCACTATGCCAGTAGAACTCGGCGAAAAAGCGCAGTTGGTATTCAATGTCAAGGATCTGAAAAGGTCAGTGGCTTTTTACCGGCAATTGGGCTTTGAACTGCTTGATACTCCCCATCAAAACAAAGAGTGGGCTTTGTTGTCGGACCAGGCTATCCTTCTCCTGTTGAACGAAAAGGAAGAATCTTTCACGGGAATCAGTTATATGTCGGCCGATATGCCGCAGCGCGTTGCTGCATTGGAGCAGGAAGGCGTCCAATTTGATCACTCCAATAGTTCCGACGAGGGACTGGTACAGGCCACTTTCTTTGATCCCAACGAAATCGGCATCAGCCTGGTCCGCTTCAATCCCTCGGGCATGCCCGCCCTGGATCTGAACAAGGACACGCGATGCGGCATCTTCGGCGAGTTTTTTATTCCCACCTCCGACTTCAGCCCCTCCGCCGCGTTCTGGAAAACCATCGGATACCAACCGCTTTACACCTCGGAAGAGCCCTATCCCCACGGTATTTTTTCAGACGGCCGCATGATCGTTGGGTTGCATGAGCGAGATGATTTCACAACCCCCGCCCTCTCCTACTTTGCCCCGGATATGCCGGGCCGCATCGACGGTTTTCGGCTGGAAGGCATCGAATTCAGCGAAACCTATCCGGACGAAGACGGAACCGTGCGGAATGCCGTGGTGTCCTCTCCCGACGGCCGGCACCTTTTCCTTTTTGAGGGCGAATCCGAGCAAGACTAACACTTAATCCCGTTTAATTCTGGGAATAAGACTCTTTATTACCCCCCATAATCCCTTGGCCGGTTTACGGGTGTTTTTATTTCGCTGGATCGCTTTTTCAATCCGCCGCACCACCATCTGATCCCGTCCATTGTTGGAGGGCGACGAATCAGGTTCAGCCCCTCGTCCCTGACTTCTTTTTTCCGCGCTTTTTTTACTCGGCTGATTGTTCGACGAACGACCGGTTTTATCGGGAGACCCCGACTTCTTTGACCGGTTTCCTTCTCTTCTGTTATTCGGCTTGGTCCGCTTGTTTCGTTTGCGGGAAGATTGACTTCGACTCGTCGTCTTTTTACTCCGGCTTCCCGATTGTTTTGAAGAAGCTTTGACAGAGCGATTGGAGGATTTCTGTTTATCCTTTTTACCGGAATCTGGGCCGGTTTCCGCCTTGGATTTTGATTGCTCCGTTTTTTCAGCAGTCTTGTTGTCCTTTTGCTTTTTATCGGAGTCGTCTCCGGTATCGGCTTTCGATTTATTGCTTGATGATTTTGCCGAACTCTTTTTGTCGGAGGTTTCCCCCGCAGACTCCGCATTCGTTTTTTTCTTTTTGGAAGAAGAGGTTGAAGAAGATTTGCGCTTACTCTGTTTGTCGGAAGCATCGCGACTTTTATTCTTCCCGTCGGAGCGAGATCGCGACTTTTTCTTCTGGTCAGAGGAGCCTGACTCATTCATCAGCGCAGAAGCCGGATACTCTTTAATATCAAGGCCTACTTCCTGTTTAATCCCTTTGTATTTTCCTTTTTCCCGTTTCGTCACAAACGTAACGGAAATACCTTTCTTCTTATGGCGACCCGTGCGCCCGATGCGGTGAATATAATCGTCGCTGTTCTGTGGCAGGTCATAGTTGATAATCATCGAAACGTCATCGATATCGATACCGCGCGAGAGTACGTCCGTCGCCACAATAACCGGATTCTGTCCGCTTTTAAACTTGTGGAGAGATTCATTCCGTTCCTCCTGGGATCGATCGCCGTGAATACTCACCGAATCGATGCCCCGCTTTTGCAACTTTTGATGGAGCTTTTCGGTCCACTTCTTCGTGGCGGCGAAAACGATAGCCGATTCCCACTCGTTTTTCTCAAATAATTGTTCCACCAGGTTCAGTTTTTCATCGTTTTCCACGAAATAGGCATGCTGTTCCACCGTATCCACCGGCTTGGAAACTTCAAACTCGATGCGTTTCGGCTGATTCATAATCTGGCGGGAAAGTTTCTCGATCTGGGACGACATGGTTGCCGAAAACATCATCGTCTGCCGTTTTTTGGGCAACTGGCCTACAATCTTGGAAACATCCGGGTAAAATCCCATATCGAGCATCCGATCCGCTTCATCCAGGACCAGGGTATGGATCGAACTCAGCTCAAAGTTCAGCACATTGAGAATATCCAGCAACCGGCCGGGCGTTGCCACCAGAACATCCACGCCCTCCCGGATATGGCGAGCCTGAGCGCTAAAATCCTCTCCCCCGATCACCGTGGCCGAGGAAACGCCCGTATAATATCCCATGGCAAATATCATTTCGTCGACCTGCTTCGCCAATTCCCGGGTGGGCGTTAAGATCAGGGCATGGGGAGAAGATTCGTCCGTATCCCTTTTCTTTATGACCTCCTGTAAAATGGGGACGACGAATGCCCCGGTTTTTCCCGTACCGGTCTGGGCCAGTCCAATCAAATCGCGACCTTCCAGGGCAATCGGAATGCCCTCTTTCTGGATAGGCGTCGTTTCTTCATATTGCAGAGCTTCCAAACCGTCCAGAATACGTTGATCTAAATCAAAATCAGAAAATTTCACTATACTTTGTTATTTTAAATGCTATTGCAGAGTTTTACATTGTGCGACAAACAGAAAAAAATAAATTGGTAAATAATAAAATCCAGCAGGATCAGTTTGCTAGTAAGAATGAACCGGGCTATCGGCTTCCATGAGATGTTTCCGTAGCAATCCGGAATTTAATCACTTACTATTTTCTTGGAATAAGCTCTCTAAATAATCAGATTTTACCTTTTAACCAAAAAAACAAATATGCTTCCATTTAAACGTAACCTAACCACCTTAATTGCCTTCACCGCGGCATTATTAATACTTTACGGATGTCAACAAGGCGGATCGGGAAACGGCAGTGATTACGATACCTCCGCTCCACAAGATAAAAATGAGAAAGTAAGTTACAGTATCGGCTATGATATAGGGAGTAACTTCCGGCAGCAATCGATAGACTCCCTCAAGCTTCAACAAATCATGCATGGTCTCCAGGACGGAGTGCAGGAGGCGGATCCGGCTATAAGCGACTCCGCGATGGGAACCCTGATGAAGTCATTTCAGAAAGAAGTGATGGCCGAGCAGAAAAAACGCCAGCAAGATGAGGCAAAAACGAATAAGAAGAAATCGGACGATTTTTTAGCTGAAAACAAAGCAAAAGAGGGCGTTGAGACGACGGGCAGCGGATTGCAGTACAAAATCCTCGAAGAGGGAAGTGGTTCCTCCCCCACCTCGAATGACACGGTACGCGTACACTATGAAGGTACGCTTATTGACGGCACCGTATTCGACAGTTCCTATGATCGGGGCGAACCGGTTGAATTCCCCGTCGACGGCGTGATTAAAGGGTGGACCGAAGCCCTTCAAATGATGAAGCCGGGAGCCAAGTGGAAACTGTTCATTCCGCCCGAGCTGGGTTACGGCGAACGAGGTACGCCCGGACCGATCGGACCTAATGACGTCTTGATCTTTGAAGTGGAACTCCTCGAGGTGAATCCGTCGTAAGCTCCCCCCCCTTACAGGATCATCATTCCCTATGAGGAACATCCGGGATTTCCCCGGACCCGCGGGTCGGTGCATTTTTGAATGAGCCCGCGTCTTGTCCGCTTTATTATGATCTCCTGTATGTGATATTCAAGAGGCCGGCGCCGTATTCAGCGCCGGCCTTTTTATGTATAAGCACATACCGCCATTTAACAGCCAAACCGTTTGGATGGTAGTGCGTTACGTTTTTTCATGTCACTGCCGGACCTCCGCTTTACGTGCTTTGCAGCGTATTTCCTCCGGCTTTCCGTTTGTACTACTCAAGCTGTTTCATAAACTGGTTAACGATGCCGCTTTTAATATCGCGGAAACGATCCAGGTAATCCGCCTGGCTGCGCTGGATGACTTCGTGCGCCTCCTCTCTTCCGTAAACCTTGGTTATCTCGCACTGGTTTTTCCGTTCATCCGGCATATCCTTATACGTCAGAAAATAGTGCGTCAACCGGTCAACCAGCATTTCCGGGATATCCGAAATATCTCTCGCATCCCCGAAGATGGCATCATTTTTCAATACCGCTATAATTTTATCATCCGCTTCTTCTCCGTCAATCATGCGTAATCCGCCGACAGGAATGGCCTCCATTATGAGATCCCCGTGCGGAATGCTGCGCTCCGTTACCACGCAGATGTCCAGCGGGTCCTCATCTCCCACCACTTGCTCGCGCTGCGTCTGCTCGGCACAAAACTCTCCCACGCGATCCGAACACAGGGTTTGCGGGATAAATCCGTAGGGTTCCGGTACGAAATTGGAATAGCGCTGCGGGCGGTCCACTTTCAGGTACCCCGAATCTTTGTCCAGTTCATACTTCATCGTATCGCCGGGCACAATTTCGATAAACACGCGAATTTGCTCCGGAGCCTCCGAACCTATATAGATTCCATGCCACGGATGGGGTTTGGAAAACAGCTTCGAGAGTTCCCAAAACTTCTCCAGTCGTTTGTCAACCGTCGATTTCCTATCAGTTTTACTCATTATCAGGAAGTTATTCTATTGAATTCAAATATAATTTACACCGGCAACCCTGCCGGTAAGCAGCTTTAAAGTACGGATACGGGCCCCAAATATTACCTGTGATTTCATATCTTTACAAGAACTTTCCGGAAAGGGTAAGAATCAACTCCCTCTCCGTCCCCGCCGCCTGGTTTTCACCATATGCGCCTGTTCACCGGCAATACAAGGCCTCAAATCCTTACTCGTGTCGCCTTGACCTTGCTCCCCGAAGAACAAGGTTACGGCCCGGAAATCAAGTCCGCCGCCAACCACGCCCGACCTCAAAATTTCTGCAACGGCCTTTTGCCTTCAGCCGATTAATTTTTACATTATATGTGTGAAATATGTGTAACAGGCAGAGCTTCCCTTAACCGATTATGGCGCTATGCAAACATCCAAACAGGAAAAGCTGAACGTAGTAGCTACCTTCGCCAGCTTCAAACAAAAGGGCATCCACCGCAAGATTACGCCCTGGCGCTTTGTCCGGCCCGGCGGACAGCACCATACGGTGGACAAAATACGGCGGACGTACCTGGAGCGCGTTGGCGACACGACCTATATCCACTTTGTCTTACACACGACGGACGACCGCTACTTCGATATCGTATTCGACAATCAGAAAATGTGCTGGATGCTGGTACTGGAACTGGAAGACGGCAACACGCTGCTCACCTAGCCCGCTCCGTTTTCAGTTGTTCGTCGGCTTTCTCCTTCAAACTGGATTGAGCGGCTGCCAGGCGGGCTACCGGAACGCGGAAAGGCGAGCAGGAAACATAATTCATTCCGTTATGATAGCAGAATTCGATGCTGTCCGGATCCCCGCCATGCTCGCCGCATATACCAATTTTAAGGTCTTCTTCCTCGCTACGTCCTTTTTCGACAGCCATCTTGACCAATGCTCCCACTCCTTCCTGGTCCAACGATTGAAATGGATCCTCAGGTAGAATTTTTTCCTGTACATAGTAGGGTATGAATTTGCCGGCATCGTCCCGGCTAAAGCCAAAGGTGAGCTGGGTCAGATCATTCGTTCCGAAAGAGAAGAAGTCGGCTTCCCGGGCAATCTGATCGGCCACAAAGGCTGCGCGGGGGACTTCGATCATCGTGCCCACCTGGTAGTCGACCGACTGCCCCTTTTCCTCGAAGAGCTCGTTCGCGGTTTGCCGAATCACCGCTTTCTGATTCACAAACTCGTTATACGAACCGACCAGGGGCACCATAATTTCAGGAATCACCTCGCTGCCGTCCTCTGTCAGTTCGATGGCCGCTTCAAGGATAGCGCGGGTTTGCATCTCCGTTATCTCGGGATAGATAATGCCGAGACGGCATCCCCGGTGACCCATCATGGGATTAAACTCTTCCAGCAGATCCACTTTCTTTTTAAGCTGTGCCGGAGTGATGCCCAGCTTGTCAGCAATCTCCTCCAGTTCCTCCTCTCGATCCGGCAGAAACTCGTGCAGCGGGGGATCCAGCAGTCGAATCGTAACCGGGCGGCCCTCCATTTCCGCGAATATACCTTTAAAGTCCTCTTTTTGATAGGGAAGCAACTTCGTCAGATGTTGCTTTCGCTCCTCGGCATTCCCCGACAAAATCATTCTTCGCATAGCGGTAATCCGGTCATCCCCGAAAAACATATGCTCCGTACGGGTCAGACCGATCCCCTCTGCCCCGAATTCCACTGCTTTCCCGGCATCTTCCGGGGTATCGGCATTCGTGCGGACCCGCAGGGAACGAATCTCATCCACCCATTTCATCAACGTATGGAAGTTCTCACCAAATTCGGGTTCTCTCAGGGGTTTCTTGCCGCGAATAACTTTTCCCTCCGTACCGTCAATTGAGATCCAGTCTCCCTCCTTTACGGTTATGGTACCGTTCGTAAACGATCGGTCGCGATAATTCACAACGATGTCGTCGCACCCGGCTACACAGGGTTTTCCCCACCCCCGGGCAACGACCGCGGCGTGGCTGGTCATTCCCCCGCGCGAGGTCAGGATGCCCTCGGCGGCCGACATACCGCCTACGTCTTCCGGACTCGTTTCAACCCGGACAAGAATCACATCCTCTCCTTTTTCATGGGCTTCCTCCGCTTTATCCGAGTCAAACACCACTTTTCCGACGGCTGCTCCCGGAGAAGCCGGCAAGCCGTTGCCAATCCAATCTTCCTCGTCAAACTCCTCGTCCTGCAACTGGGGGTGCAGCAACTGTTCCACATGACCCGGTTCGACCAGGTCTTTGACTGCCTTTTCTTTATCCACGAGTTCTTCTTCAACCATATCGACCGCTATGCGAACAGCGGCAATTCCGGTACGTTTTCCGTTACGGGTTTGCAACAGATATAAATCTCCATCCTGAATCGTAAACTCTATATCCTGCATATCCTGGTAATGTTGCTCCAGCTTGCGGGTCGCCTCATCCAGTTGCCGATAACTTTCCGGCATAAAATCTTTCAATTTATCAATAGGCTGCGGAGTACGGATTCCGGCGACCACATCCTCGCCCTGGGCATTGGGAAGAAACTCGCCGTACAATTCGCGTTCCCCGTTCGAGGGATTCCGGGTAAAGCAAACGCCGGTAGCGCTTTTGTCACCCATATTTCCGAAAACCATCGCCTGGATATTAACCGCCGTTCCCAGCAATCCCCTGATCTTGTTAATCCTGCGGTACTTCACAGCCCGCGGGTTATTCCAGGAATCAAAAACCCCGGTGATCGTAAAGTGCAGCTGTTCCATTGGATCCTGGGGAAACATATACCCCGTATGCCGGCGGTAAATCGCCTTATACCGGTTCACCAGCTCTTTCAACGCTTCCGTATCCAGGTCGGTATCCACCTCGGCCCCCTTCTCGTCTTTCAACTTGCTTATAGCTTTTTCAAAATGGTCATGGTCAATCCCCATTACCACTTCCCCGAACATATCGATAAAACGCCGGTAACTGTCGTAGGCAAAGCGTTTATTATTGACCTTCCTGGCCAACCCCTCCACGACTTCGTCGTTCAATCCCATGTTCAGCACCGAGTCCATCATGCCCGGCATCGATTTGGCCGCCCCCGATCGACCGGAAAGCAGCAGTGGGTTATCGGGATCGCCGAGTTTGGCCCCCATTTGCCGCTCCAGGGTCTTTAATCCCTGTTCCACCTGTTCCTCCAGTGTATTCGGCCATTCTCCCGTATCAGAATAAATTTTGCACGCTTCCGCTGAAATCGTAAAACCCGGCGGAACCGGCAACCCGATTGCACTCATTTCAGCAAGATTGGCTCCTTTTCCGCCAAGCAGTTGTTTCATGGTTCGATCCCCCTCGGCGTTACCTTCTCCGAACTGATAAACAAATTTTTTATCGCTTTTCATAGTGAAATCCTAATTTTTTTAGCCAGGATTCATTTATGATTAACTTCTGAGAAAACTATTTCGTTCACTAATTTTAAGACAAAATACACTTTAATATCCATCAAGTTAGACTGTACAATTACTTACCGGCGAATAAGCCACGTCAGGAGGGCGGACGGACGTCGATATTGTCAGGGACGATCCGGATTGTTCGGTCGACCTCCGGTATGGATATTTTGTATTATGCGAGGGACTTGTATATTTAGAGCGATGGGTAAATAAAAGAATATCAATTTAACGGCCGATTTACTTGACAGTTTGCCCCTGGTTTAACATGATATGGTAAATGCTATCGATGCTGACATAAGAAACCAGTAATCCATCGGTTAATGCAACATCATCCGAAGCAACTGCTCGCGTATTTAAAGGAGCACAAAGAAGAGTTTGTTGAGCTCGTCGAAGAACTGGTATCTCTTGAAACGCCCGCCGGCCGACCCGACCTCCAGGAGCATTTTATAGAGTCCCTGGAGCACCATTTCTCAGAGCTGGATTACCAGACTCGCCGCCTGGCCGGCACCACCAGCGGAGGGCAACTATATGCCCGTCCCAAAGATCGAACGCACGGAGCCCTTCCCCAGGTATTAGTGGGACATTGTGATACCCGGTGGCCTACCGAAACGATTCAAAAGATGCCCTTTCATCATCGGCGGGGCATGTTACAGGGACCCGGCGTATATGACATGAAAACCGGTATTGCCATGATCATCATGGCTTTAAAAGTGCTTCGGGCATTCGATATTCGTCCCTCGCTAACTCCCGTGGTTTTCATATACTCGGACGAAAAAGCGGGCACCCCCGAGTCCCGTCCCACCATTGAACGACTGGCCCGATTCGCCGAACGGGCCTTTATAATGGAGCCCTCCCATGAAGAAAGCGGACAAATTTTCACGGCAAGTAAAGGTTTGGGTACATTTCATATCCGAATACGCGATCTTTCCTCCGATACCGGATTTGCAAACAAGCCGGCTAATGGATCGATGCTAAAGTTGTCGCAAACGGTGCAACGTTTCCATAACCTCGCCGATCCCGAGCGTGACATTCACGTCGAAGTAGGCGATATTAACAACGGCACACGAACCAATCTTTTCACCGGCGATCACTATGCCCACGTTCACGTTCGACTGGGTAATCCGGAAGACGTCCAATTTATCAAACAGATGGTTTTTGAAATTGAGTCGACTACCAGCGAAGTGGATATATCCATTGACGGCGGCATTCAACGTCCACCAACCCGTCAAAATGAACGAAATGAAGTATTATGGAATCAAGCCCAACGGCTGGCTGATCGCATAGACCTACCGGTGGAGAGGGGAATACGGGAGGAGGCCACCGTTGCAACGCTGACGAGTCCGTATACGGCCACCCTGGACGGGCTGGGACCCGTGGGAATGAGTACTCACTCCATGGGTGAATCGATTGATCTGGAGGAAACATTAAACCGTTGTGCCTTGTTAAGCCTCTTGATATCGAGTCCCTGACGGTTATTGAAACTTACATATGATAAATCGTCCTTTTACTCGTTAAGTAGTGCATAACGAGAAATTTTCGTTGCGCTGTCCGGGGAGTCTGTCGGATTTTCGGATCGTAACGAAAAAAGTCCGACAGACTCCTAGAAATTACGAATTGTAAACCGAACTATCCTTATTACATGGCCGAACAAGTAGCCCGACCTGAAATTCAACTTCCGGAAGTCAAGATGAATATTTATTCGCCGCGGGACCCGGTTGAAGTTCCGTTGGTCGAGAATCGCATCGTAACACGCGAATCCAGTCCCAACATCATTCGTCATGTATCGTTCGATATCTCCGGTACAGACTTGCAGGGGAATATTCAACTGGGACAGTCTTTTGGCATTCTGCCGCCGGGCAAAAATGACAACGGTCGGGCTTATAAATTGCGCCTTTACTCTCTGGCTTCCCCCTACCGCGGCGAACACGGAGAAAACCGTGTCATTTCAACTACCGTCAAGCGCATAATTGAAGAATGGGAGGACGAGGGCCGGATGTATCTCGGCGTCTGCTCCAACTATTTATGTAATCTCAAGCCCGGCGACACCGTAAAGATGACCGGTCCGGCGGGGCGTCGCTTTCTGCTCCCCGAAAATCGCGGGGACTTCAATTATGTGTTTTTTGCAACCGGAACGGGAATTGCCCCCTATCGAGGTATGGTCTATGACCTGCTAAAAGAGGGAATTGACTCGGATATTTACTTGATATTCGGTATCCCCTACCGAACGGATGTACTTTATGAAGATTATTTCCGCGGTCTGGAAGAAACCCATCCCAATTTTCACTTCATAGTTTATGTCTCGCGTGAAGACCGCCGGGCCGACGGCACTAAAAAGTATGTTCAGTATGCCATTGATGACCGACAAGACGAACTCATTCCCCTGTTACAAAAAGATAACACGCTGATGTATATTTGTGGTCTGGAGGGAATGCAGGCAGGCATTTACCGTCGCTTGGCCCACCATAACCTGTATGAGTATATAGACCTGAAAGAGGAAGTAAAAGGAAAATCACCCGATGAATGGACCGCAAAAGACATAAAACGACGTATTAAACCCGCCGCGCGAACGTTCGTTGAAGTCTATTAACTCCCCCCTGCTCTGGCCACGTATGCCCGGCCCGGAATTGATTATTTTTTGCAAATCTCCCCGTTTGCAAGGAGGTAAGAAAAGTCAGTTTACGTAAACTGAAAAATTTCTGTAAAATGTTTTTCCAATAACCAGCATAAAGGGGGTTAAAAGGGATCCGGGGAGTTCGAAAGATTCGTGTTTGGCCAGGAGCTCCGGTTTGTTGGTTCGGCTATGCCAACAATGCCGCTTGATATACCTTTAACAGCCATGTATGGGGAATCCTGCCCGGATCCCTTCTATTAGTCTCCACTTCGATATATGGTTTCCCTCTGCTGCTGCATGTTCCCTGCCACGTCCTATTATTTGTTTACATGCCTCAACCTGGGTAAATTCAATTCTGAGAATAATAATCTAACCGTTAATCCTTGCTAAAACGCTAATAGTTTTGAGCTCAGAAAATAAATTTATTGATCGAGAAACTATCAGCAACCTCCTTTACGGGGAAGAAAAACATATCGAAGATTTCACAAACGCCACCCAGGAATCGTATGGAGAGTTCAAAGATCAATATCGCAAACATCTACTCAACAGGGATATGGGAGAGCTTCGAAGAGCGGGACATAAGATAAAACCGGTCTCCCAAATGCTTGAATTGTCCGTAATTATTGAGGAATACGAGCACGGCAAACGTTTACTGGAAGACTCCTCCTCCTCCACGGATGATCAGCTGGCCGCTTCCGTCCAGCGGATGGAAAAACACATTGAAAAGATCATGGAAGAGCTTGACAATATTAGCTAAGTGAAATGCGTGCCGTCAATTTCCCTCCTGTTCCGGTTTGCTTTCTTGCCTGTCAGAATCTTGTACTCTTTGAAAAAATAACGGTTTAATTTTTTTTTATAATACACCTTTTGGTTAGACTGCATTGATTCGTGCGGGTTTGCCAGGCAACCGTTATAATACAGGTATGAATAAACCTACGAACACAGATTATACATTTGAAGAATTGTTGGATTGGCTTCCGGAACTCGAATCCAGGATGGAGGAAATCGGAGAAATAATTATAGCCAATCTGATTATGCTGGGAGAAATTCCGGCACCCACTTTTAACGAACAACGCCGAATCAATTTTCTTACAGACCGATTCAGTGAGATTGGATTACTGAATAGCTCATCGGACGAAGCAGGCAACGGAGTAGGCATTCTCGAGGGGGAGAAAGATGATCAGAATATATTAATCGTGGCCCATGCCGACACGCCGTTTTCCGAAAATGTGGACCATACGCTTTCTGTCGAGCAAGAATACATCAGAGGTCCGGGAGTAGCCGACAACAGCCTCGGGCTGGCGACGGTGGCCTCTCTTCCCAGTATTTTTGAACACCTGGATATCAAGCTGCGTAAAAATCTTATCCTTATGGGAGCCACCCGGAGCCTGGGCCGCGGCAATCTGGAGGGACTACGTTTTTTCCTGGATAACAATGATCTGCCCATAAACGCCGGAGTTTCGGTCGAGGGTGCTCAACTCGGTCGACTTAGTCACGTTTCAATCGGCATGCTGCGAGGCGAGATCACCTGCACGATACCCGAGGAATACGACTGGTCACGTTTTGGAGACGCCAGTGCGATACTGACCATTAACGAGGTTATCAACAAGATCAACGATATCCCGCTTCCCAAAAGACCGAGAACAAGCATCGTACTCGGGTCTATTGAAGGCGGTACCACCTATAATACCATTGCCACCAATGCATCCCTGCGCTTTGAAATCCGATCGGAATCTTCCGATATGGTCGAGGAAATCGGGGAGCGGATGGAGGAATTCGTAGCTGAAGTCAGTTCAAAAACCGGGGATGAAATCAACCTGGACATCTTCGCCCGGCGGGAGCCCGGGGGCATCAAATTTTCACATCCGCTGGCTCGCACATCCCGACTCATCCTGGAGGAGCTGGGAGTTCAACCCCGGCTTTCCCCCAGCACTTCCGAACTTGCTGCTTTTATAGACAAATATATACCTGCTGTAACGCTTGGTATCACCCGCGGAGACAATATTCGGGAACTGGATGAAAATATTCTGATACCCCCCATTTATAAAGGATTGGCTCAGTTAATAGGAACCATTTTAGCTATCGATGGAGGATACTGTGAGCAAGAAGATTGAAAAGTGGCTGACGGAAAATACCTATCACCATTCCGAGTTCTGGGACCTGAAAAAAATGGTGAAACGCAAGGAGGAACAGGATATAACGATCTCGCTGTGTCTTCCCACGCTCAACGAAGAAAATACCATCGGCAAAGAGGTGGTCCTGTTCAAGTCAGAATTAATGTCGCGCTATCCCCTGCTTGACGAAATCGCCGTGATCGACTCGGGGTCGGACGACAAAACCCGGGAGGTAGCTTCCAGTTTCGGGGCTGATGTTTACCTGGCTGACGATATACTGCCCGATCTTGAGACCAAAAAGGGAAAGGGAGAAAATCTATGGAAAGCGATTTACCAGTTGGAGGGAGATATCATCGTCTATGTAGATGCCGATATTAAAAATATTCATCCCCGGTTCGCCTACGGTCTGGTCGCTCCCCTGATATACCGGTCCGAAGTACAATATGTAAAAGCTTTTTACGACCGTCCCCTGGCCGTATCCAACGAAGTTCGTCCCTCGGGCGGCGGCCGGGTCACAGAAATTCTGATACGCCCTCTTTTTTCCTTATTCTTTCCGGAATTGACGGCTATCATACAACCTCTGTCGGGGGAATACGCCGTCCGCCGCAATGTGCTTGAAAAAATTCCTTTTCCCATCGGATACGGGGTGGAAACGTCCCATCTGATAGACGTGTACTCCAAATACGGATTGGAGGCATTTGCCCAGACCGACCTGGATCAGCGAGTTCATCGAAATCAGACCACCCGGGCCCTTGGACGCATGTCGTTCGGCTTGCTGCAAACATTTATCAATCGTGCCAAGTCGCTCGGCATATTCAAGGAAATGACCGAATATGAAACTGTATTGAAGCAGTTTCAGGTTCAAAAAGAAGATCATAAACAAGTGGAATACGAAATAAAGGAGCAGGAAAGACCTCCGATGATCGAAATTGAACAATACCGCGAAAAGTTCAAGTCCAACCATGAGTAATTCACTCAAAATAGCCATCATTCATTATCATCTTCGTGGCGGCGGCGTTACACGGGTGATAGAAAATACGGTGTCGGCCCTCAATCGTCGCGATGCGGATACGGTCGTATTAATCGGAGAGGAGCCGCCCGCAGGCTGTCCCATCCAATCGTACTGCCGCATTATTGAGGGTATGAGTTACGGCTACAATGATGAAGCCCAAAGCGATGCAGAGACCATCGCCGCCGATCTGAAGGAACAGGCACAACAAGCGCTGGGATCTACTCCCGATGTCTGGCATATACACAATCATGCCCTGGGCAAAAATATAGAGTTAACCAGGGCAATATTAAAACTGGCGGAAGAGGGACATTCCGTTTTATTTCAGCTTCACGATTTCGCGGAAGATGGCCGTTCCAGCAACTATAAGCGCTATCGTACGTATCCACTTGAAAATGACGGTGAAGATTTAACGCATTATCTATACCCGCAGGCAGATCATCTGCATTACGGAGTCTTGAATGGAAGAGATTACCGTTTTCTTTCAGATGCCGGCGTTGAGCCATCCCATCTGCATTTGATACAGAATCCCGTGTATATTGAGGGGGACACGGCCGACTCATCAAATCCTCCCCCGGATGATTCGCTGTTTGACCCCGACAAAAAGCTCTTTTTATATCCGACACGAGCCATTCGCCGGAAGAATGTCGGTGAGTTTGTCTTATGGGCTATCCTGAGCGAAGCCGATCAGGAATTCGCAGTTACGTTGTCCCCGAAAAATCCTGAACAGCGAAGCAACTATGTTAAATGGACCTCTCTCAGTAACAAATATCAACTTCCCCTGCATTTTGAAGTCGGGCGGCGATGGAGTGGGAATTTCCCCCAACTTATGCGTAGAGCCGACTATATTGTTACGACCAGCGTGGCCGAGGGGTTTGGATTTTGTTTCCTTGAACCCTGGCTTTTCGAACGTCCGCTCTTTGGCCGGGACTTGCCGTTGATAACAAACGACTTCCGTGAAACCGATATTCAACTTCCCGGACTGTATCGATCACTTACCCTCCCCATAGAATGGTTTACCCGGGAACGACTTTTCAATACGCTGAGAAAGGGCCTGGAGCAAACGTACGCGGCTTATGGGAAAACCCTTCCCGACCAAGTGTTGAATGAAGCTCTTTCCCTGCTAACCAAAAACGACCGTATAGATTTCGGCGTACTGGACGAGTCGGCCCAGGAACAAATACTCGAACTCCTTATACATCGTCCCGACCTTCACCGCCACCTTCAGCCCAGCGCCCTGATACCCGCCAACGACTCCCCCTCTACATCCCAAATCAAAGAAAACCGACAGCAGATAGCGTCTGAATTCAATCTGGAAAAATATACAGATCGCCTGCTTAACTTATACCGCAAAGTGGCAGCATCTTCCACCACTTCCGTGGAATACGGTATCTCGGAACCCCTTCTCGACCGATTTCTCGACCCGGAAATGTTCACTTTGTTAAGAACTTAATTTTTTATTTATGGACTCTGAGTCTGCCTCGTTGAATCGGCACTTAAAAGCTCGTATCCAAAAGTTAGCGGAACCGCTGGAACCGATTCCCTCTCCACTGTCCCCACGTTTAAAAAGACTTTCCTCCATCAAGGCAGTGTTATTTGATGTTTATGGCACCCTTCTCATCTCCGGCGCAGGGGAGGTAAATACCGACAGTTCAACGAAACATGGCAACAAAGCATTTCAGGAAGCCTTAGAGGAATTTTCCATTCCCGTTGAACCCGGGGTTGCCTCATACAACGTCTCCACCCTGCTTTTTAACACGATCTCCGCTATTCGCCAAAAAAAACGGGATCAAGGTATCGATTATCCGGAAATAAATATTCTCCACGTATGGAAATCGGTTTTTCGACAACTGGAAGCCGACGAGATCATACGAGTCGGACACGCGAATGACGACAAGTTTCTCCGTAAATTCGGGGTGGAATTCGAGTTGCGATTTAATCCGTGCTGGACCATGCCAAATGCCAAAGAGCTGCTGTCAACACTCCGTTCAGATAAAATAATGGGCATCATCTCCAACTCTCAATTCTATACGCCCCTTACCCTCGAAGCCCTGACAGATACGAACCTCGAAAAGCTCGGATTTGACCCAAGCCTTCTATATTGGTCCTACGAACAGGAAATCGCCAAGCCCGATATAAACTTTTTCAAACCGCCGGTTCGACATTTGCGCAACACCCATGATATTCGTCCGGAAGAGATCCTTTATCTTGGAAATGACATGCTGAACGATATGTATCCGGCTGACGCGCTCGGTATGCAAACCGCTCTTTTTGCCGGCGATCAACGTTCGTTACGACTTCGAGAAAACGACCAACGAACAAAAAACCTCGAACCCACCCTGCAAATTACTGACATGCTGCAACTACAGGAGTGTGTCTGAAAGGCGATATCCATCCTTACTCCCGTTTTTCAACAACTCTTCTTTTAGCCCGAATTTATTGGTGAGCTCAGAGCGAAGCGTCACCCACGAAGTGCACCGAGCGAAGCGATTCCCGCGTCAGCGCTCAGAGCGAAGCGTTACCCACGAAGTGAAATCCGGGCCAGAAGTCTGTCTGACTTTCGGCGAATCCACTTCAGTCCGGATCGTCAAGCAGACGCATAATCGAAACAAAATTGAGTCATCGTATCTGCAGCCAAACGGTTTCATGAGGATCCAAAATCAATTTACTGTCCTCTCCCCGTTTACTGCCTTCTTCCAGCAGATTGGGATAGGAAGCTGTATTATTCATCGGGGTGTTGTATTGATCCCATGCCACTTGCTGCTGATCGGAGGTCAAATTACTGACCGACAAAATTGCCTCATCCTCATTCCGGTTCTCGCGTAGTACGACAAAAAACCGCTCGTCCCAGTTATAAATTTCCTGTTTCGCATAGGGATTAAAAGCCGGGTGTTGGCGACGAATATTGAGAATACGACGATATTCACGGAAAACAACAGATGTGGAGTTGTCAGAATTCTCCAGTTCATTTTTCAGTTCCTCAAGACTCCAGCGTTTACGATTAATCGCCCTTTTTTCATCCCGTTTTTCTACGCCTTCCTGATCGTTTGGAGTGGCGGTAAGGCTATGAAAATAGATCCCCGGCAGCCCCTGCAGCGTCAACATAATGATTTGAGAACACAGGAACCGTCGAATCTGCAGTTGGGTATTCTGCCGGTCTATATCCTTGAATGCATCAAAATAGGTTATATTCAATTCATAGGGACTTTCATGGCCGTCTGTATCCGTTTTATAGGATACGTATCCTCCCCTTTTTTTCGTGCTCTGAACCAGTTGTTCGAACTCGCGGTCCGGAACCAATCCCTCGAGCGGACGGACCCCGATGCCATCGTGAGAGGCCGTAAAGTTAAAATAGAGGCATCCTTCCGGGGGATCTTCCAGGTCTTGTGCCCACTCGGTTAAATAGGTACCATTTTCATTCAGAATTGCGTGCAACAACAATGGCGGCAGGCTGAACTGGTACACCATATGAGCCTCGTCCCCGTCCCCGAAATAGCTGATATTTTCCTCATGGGGAACATTGGTTTCTGTAATAATAGTAACATGGGGCGCAACCAGTTCCATAAACTCCCGTATCAGGCGAACCACCTCATGCGTTTCGGGCAGATGGATACAGGAGGAACCGATTTTCTTCCACAGGTAGGCGATAGCATCCAGTCGAATAACGCTTATGCCCTTTGAAATATAGAAAAGCAGAATATCCAAAAATTCAAACAGGACATCCGGATTGGAAAAATCAAGATCAACCTGGTCGTTTCCGAAGGTAGACCATACATGGGCTTCCCCTTTCCGCGTCCGCACGGGAGTGAGAAGCGGCGTACTTCGCGGACGGGTAACACGGGACAAATCAGTTTCCGGATCCACTGCGATAAAATAATTTTTTGCCGGCTGTATACCGTTGACAAAATCCTTAAACCACTCACTCTTCATGGAAACATGATTAATAACCAGATCCGCCATGACATCATAATTCGCTTGCATGGCCTGGTTCGTCTCATAGTCACCGGTATGGGCGGTATAATTTTGTATTTGCCGGCTGAAGTTGGTGGTTATGGCCTCCACGATTGACCAATCCCCTAAATCCCGTCGAACCTGACGGTAATCGGTAACCGAAAATCCCTCATCCGAAGAGTACGGGAAAAAAGGCAACAGGTGAAGTGTGCTGACCGCCTCACCGACATATTCATTCAAGAAATCGCACAAATCCGCCATCTTGTATTCTTCCCTGCGATAGACCATATCCGCATAGGTAATCAATACGGCATCTTCTTCACTCCACCGCTTGAATTGCGCCTGATGCAGGTCTTCTCTCAAACCCACACCATATCTGCCGATCATGCAAATCAGGCGTCGAAGGCAGTATTCCGCCTGATTCCCGAAAAGACGGCGCAACCGATTATGGAAGCTGTTTTTTATATCGCCATATATTTGCGTATGCATAAAACCGGGGCGTTTCTTGTTTATTTGGTATGGATCAGGAAGTCCAGTTTATCCTGCAACACTTTGTAGCTGTAATAGCGGCGTGCAATCTGGTAATTTCGTTCGACTACCTCCTTTCTCGCCTCCTCGTCTTCAATCAAACGATTAACGCGTTCCGCCACTTCGGGGGTTACGAATCCGTCCATCGTCACCACTTTAAATCCTTTAGGTTCTATATCCCTCATGAAAATATCGTATCGATTCACCAACATCGGTATTTTAAAATAGACCGCCTCTAAAAAGGCGTTGCCGAATCCCTCGTACAGGCTCGGATAGGTCACAAAATCAGCCAGCGGATACAAATCCCATAAGTTGTATATCTTTTCTCCTTCATCGACCTCTCCTCCACTGCCAACTTTTGAAGAAACAAACCGCACATCCACGCCCGATCGGTCAGCCAGTCCCCGGAGCATATACTCATATTCAAATCCTTCATCACCCGATTCATGAGAGATAACAAGCTTACACTTCGGGTTGTCCATCAGCGACAGCAACTGAATGGAGTGTTCGATACCCTTTCGGGGCACCACTCGAGTGGGTTGCAAGAAGATCACATCATCCGGTTCCAATCCCAGCTCTTTTCGAAGTTCCCGGGCATACGGGTCAGAATCGGGCGGAGGCTTTTCAAAATCGAGAACGTTGGGAATCAGATGGGAAGAAACTCCCTTGCGCCAGGCGAGATTATCTTTGGCATTCTGATTGATTACCACGTGATTAAGCTCCTGGTCGCGCGGCGGAAATGCCATTTCCAGGTAGTCATTCACCGCATTGACTAAAAAACGGGAGCGTTCCCAGTAAAAATCGTGATGGTGAGCTATCGCCGACACCTCCGACTCCAGCATAAATTCAGCTAACGCCACGCCCAGTGGAAGATTCATCGGTATCGTCAGTGCATTCTCGACGATTAACAAACTGATATCAAATTGGCGGACAAAATCCCATATCGACTCTTTCAGATATTGAGACAAATCCCGGATCCGCCGGGTAACAATGGGAGCTCGTTTGGTTCTTCCCCAGATTCGCTCATTAATCCATTGGACTTCCGGATGCTGAAAATGCGCCTCCGTCACGCATACGGATCTGTCTTCAGGCTTATCCAGGCGTCCCCCGTACCAGAATACCTCGTGACTCCGCCGTTTCAAAACCTCGGCCCATTTTATGGCTTCCAGGGATACGCCGTCTGTTCCGGCAAATCTAGTACCTACAAAACCGATACGTTCGGTTTCCATTACTACTGATTGGTTACCATTTAAATGTATTTGTCATTGTCTGCTAAACATATCAATGAGCAAACAAAAAGTCGAAATCAAAAACAGTTATTTTCCCATCGGCCGAAAAATAAGATGTTGTCCCTGCTTCCGATCAATGCAACAATAAAGATTCAACCGCCATATGTTGGCTCTTTTTTTTATTTTTTTAATGGAATGTAATTAACCCGCTTATTGTATATGTAATGTAGTTGAATGAATACGATTTTCAACCTAAACATGATTCGATTATGACACCGACGTACCAATTATTTGTAAGTCATGGTTGGTCGTACGAAGACTCTTACTATCGAATTCTTGATTACCTTGATGTAATCCGTAATAATTATGAGGATTTCGATTATTTAAACAGTGCCGAACCCGAACCGGATGTGCCCGATCTCAGTTATACCGAGGAATTAAAAGTGGAATACACCGAGCAAGTCAGCAACGCAGATGCCGTAATCCTGCTGGCCGATTTATATCGATCTCCGGAATCCGGCGAGTCAAACTATATATTCTGGCTGGATTACGCATTGGAGCAGGCCAGGGAACAAAACAAACCCGTCATCGGCGTCCGCCCGTGGAACCAGAAAAAAACTCCGCAAGAAATTCAGAATGCACCGGATAAATGGGTGGACTGGGATCCGGAAGTCCTGAAGAAGTCGATCGAAAACAGCCTCTAATATTAGTGCGAGCTGCATTCCTGAATGCCGGATAATCTACCCGCTTTCTGCCGCACCATTATAAAAACTTTAGCCTAGCTAACCCTATTGTTTTCTGCACATGTCAAACTCCTCCGAACAACCTCAACCTGAATTACGTCCCTCGATAGAAACTCAAAATATTGACTCCCGGAAGGAAGCATCCCAGTCCATAGAAAAACTGAGAGAAGCTCTCCGGTATCATAATTACAAGTATTACATCGAAGACGACCCGGTTATTTCAGATGCCGAGTACGACCAATTGATGGCACAACTCCAGGAACTGGAATCGCGTTATCCCGATCTTTTAACGGCTGACTCCCCCACCCAGCAGGTCGGCGGCGAACCGCAGGACGAGTTGGGATTGGCCGAGCATCCGATTCCCATGCTCAGCCTGCAGTCGATCAGCACGGAAGAGGAAGCCCTTCATTTCGATAAAACATGCAAAAAGGAACTTGATGTCGAGGAGCTGGCCTACTCGTGCGAACCGAAATATGACGGTCTTGCGATTGAGCTGATATACAATAACGGCTCCCTGGATCAAGCCATTACGCGGGGCGACGGAGAGACCGGAGAAGACGTTACCGAGAATGTACGAACCATCAGAGAAGTCCCGCTCCGATTGATCCGGCAAGGGAAAACCCCCATTCCCGACCGGCTGGTCGTCCGCGGGGAAATTTATATGCGAAAGGACGAATTTGCCGAGCTGAACCGGCGTCAGGCAAAGGCCGATCAAAAAACGTTTGCCAACCCACGCAACGCGGCCGCCGGATCGATTCGCCAGTTGGATCCCAAAATTGCCGCCTCCCGTCCCTTAAAGATATTCTTTTATCACGTCGCCCTGGCCGAAGGAGTGGATTTCACCAGCCAAACCGGAGCCCTGCAAACGTTGCCGGAATGGGGATTAAAAATCAATGAGGAATTAAACCGGAAATGCGATGATATTGAGGAGGTCATCGACCAGTATCGGCATCTTGTCGAAATCAGGGATGATCTGCCTTATGAAATAGATGGTATGGTTTGCAAAGTCAACCATGTCCCCTACCAGGAACAACTTGGCTTTCGCACGAACAACCCCCGCTGGGCCGTGGCCTACAAATTTCCGGCGCGACGTTCTACATCCACGATCAGGGAGATCCAGGTTCAAGTCGGACGCACCGGCAGGCTTACGCCCATCGCCATTCTCGAACCGGTAAAAATTGGAGGCGTGGAGGTTCGGCGGGCTTCCCTGCACAATCAAAGCGAGATTGACCAGAAAGATATCCGGATTGGCGATCGCGTTATTATTGAACGCGCCGGGGATGTAATTCCATACGTGGTTAAAGCCATCACTGATGCAAGAGACGGTACCGAAGAATCCTTCAACCTGCCCGATACCTGTCCCGTATGCGGATCGGAAGTCGTCATGAGCGAGGACAAGAAACAAACCCACTGTACCAATAAAAACTGCCCGGCACAACTTCGTGAAGGCGCCAAACATTTCGTTTCAATAAACGGCATGGACATTGAAGGGCTCGGGGCCAGGCGCGTGGAACAATTACTGGACCGGGGACTTCTTGAACGGGTATCGGACCTTTTCTACCTGGAACGAGAAGAGTGGATGGAACTGGATGATGTGGCCGAGAAGTCGGCTGACAATATTCTGGAGGAGCTGGAAAAAGCGAAAAACCAACCTCTTCAGCGATTCCTGTACGCAATCGGCATTCCTCACGTGGGGCAACATCTTTCCCGTGTCCTCGCCGAACATTTTAAAACCCTGGACGATCTAGCCGACGCCGGCGAGGAAGAGCTGCGCAATACTCACGAAGTGGGTCCCGAAGTGGCCCGTTCGGTTCGTATTTTCTTCAAAAACGAACAAAATCTGCAGGATATTGAACGCATGCGTCAAGCGGGAC
>CAYQXO010000004.1:37073-54134 GCA_964421495.1 uncultured Balneolaceae bacterium
GAGATATCCGCCGAATGCAGGATGCCGGTTTAACGCTTGACAATCCCCATTACACCGAACAAGAACAGCCCCTGAAAAACCTGCGATTTGTTTTCACCGGCAGCCTCGAAAGTTGGTCGCGCGGCGAAATACAGGAAAAAGTCGAACAATTCGGGGCCCGTGCCACCTCCAGCGTAAGCAGCCGTACCGACTACCTCGTCGCCGGGCCGGGAGCCGGCTCCAAGCTTGACCAGGCCGAAGAACTGGGCGTCGAGGTCCTGGATGAAAACGAGTTTATAGAACTGCTGAAGGATAAAGGGGTATCTGTTTAAGCGGTTTTTTCCGGACAGCGGTCACTTACGTCGATTGGAAATATCCCCTCTCATCACATACCGAATCAGCTCGGTACCGAAACCTGTCCCCTTGAATAACAAAGATTAAAGCAGGTAAAAATG
The DNA here is from genome assembly GCA_964421495.1 of uncultured Balneolaceae bacterium. Taxonomy (GTDB): domain Bacteria; phylum Bacteroidota; class Rhodothermia; order Balneolales; family Balneolaceae; genus CAJXOW01. The sequence goes on from CAYQXO010000004.1 coordinate 37,508, forward strand.
GGGGCGGCTACTTCCCTTTGGTCTGACAGTTCGGGCAATAGGTTGAATTGCGGCCGGAAACCTTGATTCGCTCCAATTCCGTATCACAGCGGGGGCAAATCCGGTCATTGTTTCGACGGGGAATCAGAAAATTTCCCGGCATCAATTCATATTCCATATTACTGTTAACTCCCTGCTTCAACGTCTTTTTAGTCATCTCAAAAAGTGCTTCCAGGTCATCCTCTTCGAGCTGATTCACCTTGATCTTCGGAAACCAATTCAGCTGAAACAAAATCTCATCCGAAAACTCGTTGCCGACTCCTGACAGGATTTTCTGGTTCATCAAGGCGGACTTCACCATGCCCCGTTTACCGCTCATTTTGTCGCTGAAATAGGACCAATCCATTTCATTCGACAGGGCATCCGGACCTATCTCGTTTTCCTCCAGGTAGGCCTGCCGATCTTCAATCAGCCGTACTTGCCCCAACATGCGTTTATTCATGAAGCTCAAACGGTAACCATTCGATAAAATGAAAGCCACTTTTTCATATTCCGGCGGTTCTTCCGCGTTGGACTGAAACCCGAATTTTCCACTCATTCCAAGATGAAACATCAGCGTGTTCGGCGCATTAAGCGAGACAAACAGGTACTTGCCGTGACGATGTACACCGGTAAACTCTTTTTTGGTGAGTGACTCTGCAAAGTCAGCGGGAGCAATATCCTTGATGATTCGCTCATCTTCGACAACGACTTCCTCAATCACGAGATAGAGCGCTGTGGAATCCAGATAACGACGATAGATTTCAATATCCGGTAACTCGGGCATAATAACTGTTTTTTCATTTCGATTTAAGAATCCCTGTCACTGTTCAAAAGACGGTCACGTTTAGCTGTTCCTGTGCGAAAACCACACCAGCATAAGGGGTACCACTTGAATTCCCCTGATTTGGTATCAATTTTAGCCATAAGTTCGTATCATAAGTGCTCTTGGACCTGCTTTATTTTAAAATAATTATATCTTCATAATACTTCTATACCAAGAGTTTGAAAAACTCCTTATTTTTCTAACCCGGGTAAAGCAGGTATACCATCGTGGCATTTGCCAAACTTAACATTTCAGCAACTCTGTTTTTAACTAAAAAATAATTATATCGATGTCAGTATTAGTCACAGGCGGTGCAGGATATATAGGAAGTCACTGTTGTGTTGAATTATTGAATGACGGATATAACGTAATCGCAGTTGACAACCTTTCCAACAGCAAAAAAGAAGCCCTGGATCGTGTGGAAAGCATCACGGGGAAATCATTGCATTTTCACCAGGCGGATATAACAGATCGTGAAGCACTTGACGAGATTTTCGCTAAATATGATATCGACTCAGTTATTCATTTCGCGGGATTGAAAGCCGTCGGCGAATCCGTTGAAAAACCATTGCACTATTACTACAACAATGTTACGGGGACCATCCGTTTGTGCGAAGTCATGCACGAACATAATGTTAAGAATATCGTATTCAGTTCTTCCGCCACCGTTTACGGCGACCCGGAGGATGTTCCGATCACCGAGGATTTTCCGCTGAAACCCACCAATCCCTATGGTCGCTCCAAACTCATGGTGGAACAGGTGCTGTCTGATCTGCATCAGGCGGATCCCTCGTGGAATGTGGTACTGCTGCGGTATTTCAATCCCGTAGGCGCTCATGAAAGCGGACAGATCGGCGAAGATCCCACCGGTATCCCCAATAATCTCATGCCGTATATTTCGCAAGTGGCTGTGGGAAAACTCGACGAGCTAAAGGTGTTCGGAGATGACTATCCCACCCGCGACGGAACGGGCATTCGCGATTACATTCATGTCGTGGACCTCTGCATTGGCCACCTTGACGCCCTGGAGAAAGTAAAAGAGGAACCGGGACTGGAAGTTTATAATCTCGGTACCGGACAGGGATACAGCGTATTGGAAATGATCGAGGCGTTTGAAAAAGCTTCCGGCAAAGAGATTCCCTACACGATTACAGACCGGCGACCCGGCGATATCGCTGAATGTTTTGCGGATCCTTCCAAAGCCGAGAAAGAACTGGGATGGAAAGCGGAACGCGGTATCGACGACATGTGCAGTGATACCTGGAACTGGCAATCCAAAAATCCCAAGGGATATTGATTGTCACCGGCTCCCGGGCTCAAATGGACAAACGATCAGTCCGTATAGATAAAGGTTGTCCGATCCACGCCGGTATTTGAGGTATTTCGATCGTACGCCACCAAATGCACCTCGTATGTACCCGGTTCCCCCGGCGTATACGTGCCGCTGTATAAACTCGTCTCGTCGGCGAATTCCATGGCGACTTTATCCTCGATTTGATCGTCTTTAATGATCCAGGCTTCAATCTCGTATCCGTCGCTGTCCCATAATCCGCCCGGTTCCGTCGGACAACCGCACATCATGACGACATTCGCTTTGATTTCCACTTCCTCGCCCGACTGAAATTGGTGATGAGCGCGTGGCTTCATCAGGTCAACCGCAAAGCCCGGAAAATTCAGCAGGATACCGTCCCCCTCCAGATGTTTTCCCGGGATCAGCCAAACCTGGGTACTGGTTAAAATGGAAGACTGCGGTTGACTCAGCGGTCCCTTCGCCTCAATCGTTGCCAATACAGGCTCTTTTAGCATCAGCGTCGTATCAAATTTCGCCGCGCCTCCTTTGCTCAATTGCATATCCCGGGTCCGGGGAGTTCTCATCAATCTTTCCGTATCGCCGGTAGATCCCTCCATTTTGCCCTGTGCCATTAAAGCCCCGGTATTGGCATCTCGTATAGCCACGACCACGCCTCCCATCGACGTGCCGATGAATTTGGCGTCATTCGCCTGTGCACGTACTACAACGCGCGTGGGCGTGGGATCCTGGGCTTGCAGATCAATGACCGACCCGCATATCAAAACAATCAACAAAATGCTGAATTTCTTCATAATTGGTGTTTTATTATTATAGAATGACATGCAGCAAACTACGTTTAGAAATCTATGATTCATGAGTTGGCTACAATGACAACAACTCGCTAAATATAACCTTACAAAAATTCTATATACAATCAGAATAAATCACCATCGGTATACCCGGCTCTTTCAAGAGGTCAAAAGGGGTTATTCTGCATAATGAAGGGATTTGTTTCACTTTCTGTGACCCACAAACCAACGATGAATAAAAAACTACAAAAAACCAGTAAGTTTTTAAGTTACTTGCTTCGACACAATCCCGACGCAATCGGATTACGGGTTAACGCTCACGGTTGGGCGGACGTTGATGAACTTATTGGAAAAGCGCGGCGGCAGGATCGTAGGCTGGATCGGTCCCTGATCGAAAAAGTCGTCCGCGAAAACAGCAAAAATCGTTTTGATTTGAGTCGTGACGGTCAAAAAATAAGAGCAAATTACGGTCACTCGATCCCCGTGAATCTTGACTATAAAACGGCTCCCCCACCCGATTGGCTTTTTCACGGTACCGCCACTCGGAATGTAGAATCAATACGGAAACAGGGAATTCACGCCGCCAGCCGGCAATACGTGCACTTGTCCGGGGACACTCAAACCGCCCGGGAAGTCGGTCGACGGCATGGAGAACCGATTATCCTTTCGATCCAGGCACAACTCATGTACAAAGACGGGTACGATTTTTACCCGACCCCGGGAGACATCTGGCTCACATCCCACGTACCCTCCGACTATATTCAAACGTAACCCATTCTTATACGGCAACCATTGGCCAATTCTTCCTTACTTCCCTTATTCGTACTTTCCCGTTTCAGCCATTTTATTCAGTTTTTCGATCCGCTCTTCCGTCGGCGGATGGGTGGAAAACAGTCGCATCATTCTGCCGCCCGAAAACGGATTCACCGGAAACATATGGGAAGTAGACTGGGCTGTCCGCTCCGATACCTGCATCGGAACCCGCTGGGCCGCCGCTTCAATTTTCTGTAATGCACTGGCCAAACTCCGCGGATTGCCACTGATAATCGCTCCTCCGCGATCCGCTTCATACTCCCGCGTCCGGCTAACGGCCGAATGCAACATACTGGCGGCAAGCGGAGCCAGGATCAGCACCAAAAGGGCAACCAGCGGGTTGCCTCCCCGGTCGCTGTTGCCGAACGGTATAAAAATAGCAAACTGGGACAACATGGTTATAGCACCGACTACCGTGGACACAATCGTCTGCGTCAGGATATCCCGATTTTTTACGTGCGCAAGCTCATGTGCCAGTACTCCCCGAAGCTCATCCCAATCAAGCACATCCATGATTCCACGGGTAACGGCCACCGCCGAATTTTCCGGATTTCGACCGGTCGCAAATGCGTTGGGTTGTTTCTGGGGAATAATATAGACTTTGGGCATGGGCAAATCAGCTTCTTCCGCCAACTCCCTGACGGTATTATACAGTTTAGGAGCCGATTGTTGATCAACCTCTTCAGCATTATACATTTTGAGCACCAACTTATCCGACTTCCAGTAGCTGAAGAAGTTCATTCCAAGCGCAAAAATAAACGCTATGATCATGCCTCCCTGTCCCCCGAGCAAAAATCCGACGAACAAAAAGAGAACAAAAACCAGCGTCATTAGAAAAACCGTCCGAAGCGTATTCTGCGTAGTCATAAGTGCGTTTAATGAATATTTATTTCCTTGTTTTGCTTACTTTTAACGACTGAACATCCCTCTTTGTTACACATCAAAAGTGGAATATATTAACAGCCCTATAAATTCAAAGAGCTTTTTGGGAAACCGGCGGCGGGCACTCATCAGCCAGAAATATCCAGCCGTCTCCAGCTCTATTTCGACGGTGCAGTATGCACTGTATGATCAGGTTTTTCAATTCATTGCTTTTAGCTGCATAATTCAAGTGCTTCCGAGCACCCGCCGCCGGTTTTCCCTGTGCCCTGTAATTTTACTGTTCCTCCTCTCCGCCGAACAAATCTATCTCGCCATGGGGAGTCTGCATAACCATACCTTCATCCGGATCTGTGATTTTACCGATAATGGCAAAATCGTCGAATTTATCGTGAAGCGTTTCCGCCTGCTCTTCGGGCATGGTAAACAGCAGCTCCATATCCTCGCCGCCGTAGAGAGCATATTTATCGACGTCCTCCTTCATCTCGTCCGCCACCGAGCGAGTCTGGATGGCAATCGGGATGGTGGACTGGTAGATGTAGAAGCCGGTTCGCGAAGCGTCGGCCAACTGATAAGCGTCATGCAGCAAACCCTGGGTAACGTCGATCATGGCGGTGGGACACAGCTCCAGGGAATCCAGCATGTCGATGACGTCGTCCCGGGCAGCCGGAACCAACTGGCGCTGTATCACATACTCAAATTCTGAAAAATCGGGTTGCATGTATTGCTCTTCGCCCTGGTCCTGCCAATGCTGTTTTTCTCGCATCAGGATTCGGAGTCCGGCCATCGCCCCGCCGAGGTCGCCGGTCAGGCACAGGACATCCCCCTCTTTCGCCCCGGACCGATACGTTAGCTTTGCTTTTTCAGCGCGGCCGTAAGCCGTGGCATTCAGGGTCAGGATATTGTGGGATGCCGTTAAATCTCCCCCCGCCAACTGCACTCCGTAATCCCTTCCGGCCGAATAGATGCCCCGGTAAATCTGCTTGACCATATCCACTGACAGCTTATTGGGCAGTGCGACATTCAGCAGCATCGCCGTGGGTCTGCCATTCATGGCGTAGATGTCGCTCACGGTCGAAGAAACCACCTTGTACCCCAGGTGATGCAGGGGTGTATAGGTCAGGTCAAAATTCACTCCCTCCAGAAAAGACTCCGACGTCAACAGTCCGGCGCGCTGCTCTGTTTCATCGGTCACCGCGGCGTCATCTCCGATACCCCGGACAACCTGGTCGCTGACGAAATTATCCATCTGCCCGATTTCCTCCAGCAGTCCTTCCCGACCGATGTGCTCGATACTGCGAAACTCCTCATCCTGTTGATTCTGTTCCCCGTCCTGTTGCTTTTTCCGGCCGGAACCTTTGTCCTTCTCCGAATCCGACTTCAGGGGTTCCCGATCGTTATTTTCTTTCTCGCTCATGTTATCATTCCTTAAATGATTTTTTTAATTCAGCCAGTTAAATAACGCAAAATAAAAAAGGCATATATCCCCTCAAAGAGTGATATATGCCTTTAAAGGCCCTTACACAATAAAACGAAATTTGTACGCAGCTATACTACTTCCGAAACGCTGCTATATTTCTCTTCGCGTGGAGTAATTAATACGCAATGTGCCTGCCTCTCGCAATTCCTCCTGGACATCAATTACGACCCCGAAGTCGGAGTTGTCATCCACCCGCAGGGACACAATCAGTTTGGGTTGTTCCTGCAGCTTTTCGTACATAATATTGCGGATCGCCCTCATATCTTCAACAATAGAGTCGTCGATCTGAATTTTGGTTGGACCACGCTTGCCGCCCTGCAGTTTTTCGGGACCGATGTAGATATAACTCACCAGCCGTTTCTGTTCAATTTTTTCTATATTTTCCGCTCTCGGCAATGTAAAATCAACCTTCAGGGTTACCTCACGAAGCACCGTGGTGACCATAAAAAAGATAAGCAACATAAAGACGATGTCGGGCATCGCCGTCGTCGGCACTTCCTGTTTACTTCCTGAAGATTTTTTCTGAAAATGTCCAGATGGCATAAGTAAGTGTGTTAATTCTTTTTAGCTTCATTGATCCGGTTCGGCGATCGATATTTTCTGGGGATACATCTCCTGAATTTTTTCCTGCTCTTCACCCTCCAGGGCTCCGTAGTTATTGCCAAATTCGGCCATGGCAGCCCTGTCACGCAACTCCCTGTAGGCTCCCTTCACCTCGTCCAGCATATTGACGTACACCTTGTAGGTAGTCTGCCGGTCGGCTTTGATAGAAACAATAGCTTTTTGCGGGGAGTCCGACAATTCAGGGTCACGCCCTTTGTTATTGACAAACTCCATAACCTTCTGCTTGACCTCGGAAATGGCCGAGGGCTCTTCCTCGATCAGGACCATGCCCTGGCTGTTCACCAGTATCTTGAGCAGGTTACGATCTTTAATCGGTGGCGGTTTCTGCTCGGGATCCGGAGGAGGCGGCAGAACGAGGCCAATACCCGTGTCGATATCGATCGTCGTTGCAACCAGGAAGAATATCAACAGCAAAAACGCAATATCGGCCAATGCCGAACTATCTATTTCTCCTCCTTCGTCACTGCGTCGGGTTTTTTGGTCTTTAAACATACTGAAATAGTTTTCTACTTAGCTTATGGGGAATAAACGTCTGTGGTATTATCGGCTACAGATTGAGTGTAGTCCGCAGGCCGGTCAGTGCCATGAGCAAGAGCATAACCGCAATCATGAACAACATGGTGGCCATACCGGCTTTCACAAATCCGCCCGTAATCGCATAGGCTACGCCGTATACGACAAACGGAACCAGCAGTGAAACCATCTTTTTCACGTCCTGCTTACCCTGGATGACACTTTTGATACCGTTTACAATCATACCTATAATGCCGAGTGCCACCAGTAGTATGCCGAATCCTAGTGCTGTTTGAACCATAATGCAATCAAGCTTTTATCTATTTTGATTTCCTTGAGCCTTCCTCCGAAACGGAAAAAAGACTCAATTAAAATCAATCGGCGCCCGCGGGGGGCGCTCCGAGTGATTTTATGATTGATCGGAATCTTCTTCCCGTTCGTCCGTATCGATAATGTCCTCGCCCTCTTGCAGAAGAGCGATAGAGTCGATAAGCGTAATTGAACTTTCCTCCATCTCGGCAATCAGGCGGTCAATTTTTGACACGCAATAATTGTATACCACCTGCAGAAAAATACCTGCTATAATACCCGATGCGGTTGTAATCAGGGCGACCTTAATACCACCGGCTACAAGACTCGGCGAAATATCACCGGCCTGCTCAATGGCGTCAAAAGCCTGAATCATACCAACAACGGTTCCGGTAAATCCGAGAAGCGGAGCAATGGCAATGAACAGAGACAGCCAGACCAACCCGCGCTCCAGGAAACTCATCTCGATGGATCCGTAAGACTGAATGGCTTTTTCAGCGGCATCCAATCCTTCGTCGGCTCGCATCAGTCCGGCCTGGAATACCGAGGCAATGGGTCCGCGCGTTCGAGCACAGAGCTCTTCTGCAGCCGGGATTCCTCCCTCTTGCAGCGCCTCTTTTACATCGACGATAAACTGTCGCGAGTCGATATCGGCGAGGTTCAACGTTATTATACGCTCGAGGAAAATGGCCAGACCCAGTATCAATGCAATGAGGACGGGCCACATGAAATTACCGCCTTCATTGAATTTTTCAACTAATATGTTAAAGAAACCTTGTTGCTCAGCTCCGGCCTGAAGAAGTATGAGAGCTAATGAGGATGTCATAAATTACTCCAGTTAATTCGTTATTTTAGGTTAAGGGCTTTGAAGATCTGAAATGATAGATCATTTTCAACTCAATGTCAAAGTAGCAGCTCAAAATCAGTAAAAGGAAAAATATCTATAAAATCCACCATTTTACAGAACTTTTCGGCAATTTTTCCAAAACTGCTTCTATTATTTAAAATGTGGCATTAATAACAAAACGCAAGGATTGAATTGGAATTTCTTCGGGAACCGTCCTGCCGTCGTAATTCAAACTCGCCCGAAGCAGATTGCTGATGCGGTATGAAGCCCGAAGCGACCATCGCCAGCTGTTTCCGATTCCGGCCCCTTCCGTTAATTCGTAGAGACCCAGCGCCGAGGACGATCCGTCCATTTGTATCGATCTCCACTCAATGCGCAAATGCGTCTGAATACGTTCAAACAGGTAAAGCTGGGCGGTCGGCACCACCTTGACCATTCGGAGTCGCGTATCCCTGTCGGCGTAGCGGTCGGCTTTGCGCGACCATCCAACCTGCAGTCCCGCCTTGGCCGAGCGGGAAAACGTATAATCCAGACCGGGGGTAAACGACCGGTTTACAATATCATAATTGCGATTGGTCAGTCGCTGGCTGCTGCTTCGCTTCTTACTGTATCGAACTTCGCTTTCCACCATTAAATCGCTAACCAGCCGGTAATTGCCGCGCATAACGTAGTTGGAGGTATGGCGGCGTTCTATTCCTACCGCTTTTTGATTCATGCTCCGGTTTTGACTTACCTGCAACCGCAAATCGTAATCCCGCGAACGGGGAAACAGGTCCATCGACTGCTGCCAGAACAACTGTCCCTCCAACGTCGTCGAATCATTCCTGAACTCATTCATTTTCAGCAAGTAAATATCTGCCAGATCCCGGCTCGTGTTTGTCTCCCGCACTTCCACCATCGAGGTTAACGTGATTTCCGACAATTTTTTCCGCCAACCGGGATCATACTTCGAAACATCCATGAAGGCACCGGGTTTCCAGCGATTCTTGAATCGCGTTCGCAAATCGATAACGGGAAACAGCTCGTCGGAGGGGACGAACTGCTTTACATAGATACCTTCGTTGGGACTGAGTTCCCGGAAAAATTCATCTATCTGCTGAACCCCGTCGTCATTGGTATCCCGCCACACGTATTGACCAATCTCCGGTCCCACCTCGATATAGGTTTCCTGCAATACAGCGCGCCGCTCGGTATTGGCCTCATACAGAAATTGACCGTCGATAAACTCGCCCGGGGTCGAAAAGTTCGTGGAGGATCGCAGTAATACCCCTTTTGAGTCGCGCGCTCCCTCCCGCCGTTCAAATTCATCGCTGAAATTCTTGTCGCGAAAAGCCACTTCATTCCTGGTTTGGAAAAACGAACTCGGCGTATACTGCACGGATAACTTACGGGTCATGCCGGACGATTCAGGGCGGAACCTCTGCTCCAACACATTGCGCGTCGCTCGATACGTATACTGCCCGGAAAGTTTGACCGGACCGTACTCGTAGGCCAGTCCGGGACCCACTTCCACGAACTTCTCGGACAGCGGAGTCAGGGTATCGGTCTGTACACTGCGTTGTTCCCTCGATTCCTGCTCAAAATGAAAGGAGGGGATCAGTTCGCCCTCTCCCATATCCACTCCGTACCGGGTTCGCCCCCGCTGTCGATACCACAGTCCCTGCTGGTCGGCCAATGCATCGCGGCTGTCAATCCGTTCCAGCCGATAATAGAGCGACGGCCAGTCGGCTTCCTTGATATCCAGCTCCACCTGCTGCCGGTTACTCTCCATCCCGGATCGATCGATTTCCCCGGTAGACAGGGACAGGTGGGACTGCCGGGTGGGGGCATAGCGAATGCTTCCTTCCGTTATTCGCTCTTCCACGTTCCGGTCTCCCCCCGTAATATTCCATTTACGGTCGAACTCCACCTCGCGGGTCCGCCCGAAATACCGAAACTCACGACCCGAAAAACGTTGGCGGACGTCAGCCGACAATCGTCCCCCGCCCACCTCTACGCTGTCCATCCGAACGCCGGCCAGGTAGGCCATATCGGCATTGTCGCGATCATCCAGCGGAGAAATCCGGTTTTGATCAAATTTGCTGCCCGCCCACTCTCCGAAAAGGTGCACATCCGGGAGCAATTGGTACTCCGACTGAATCGAGAGCATATCGTGTTTTATCGGCGACGGTAATCGTTCAAACGGCGCATACGATCCCTGTCCGGGTCCCACCCATTCGTAAAGAAGCCCGTTCACGGTGGATCCAATCCGCTCGTAGGACCCCTCTCCCTCCCCGACCCTGGTAAAACTGACCCGGTACACATTGTCCTGCCGACCCGGCCGATTCCGGTAAATCGTATGGCTTTGTCCGTCGATGACCGTATCAACTCTGGTGTAGAGCACGTAATCCTGATCCGGGTCCGTGCCCACCGAATCGACTCCGCTGACGAGGGCGTCGTCGTCACCCGCATTGCGCAGAGCCTCTATTTCCGAATCCGTCAGCGAGAGCCGGGCTCCAAGTTCGTCGCTGTCCGCTTCCCGTACGTACGTCGCAGTCAACGAGAGGTTTCCGTCAAGCAGACTGTCCTCGTGGGCTTCGGCAGCCATCAAACTTCGGTTATAGTCGCGATTGATATACTGGAAATCGACCACTATCCTCGTTTCGTCCGTAATGACCTGGTTGTTCGTGAAATGCAACTCGCCCAGTCCGTAGTCGATCGTGTAGGCATTTTCCTCGCCGCGGTGCACCCGGTCGCCGTTAATGTAGACCTGTTCCGATCCCGCCAACACGGTAATAAACTGCTCACCCTGGTCCCCCGTTAACCGATAGGGGCCCTGCACGCCGTCCTGTCCATCGAATTCCATCGTACGAAACTTACCGCGGGCCACCGAAAGGGCGGCTTCCACCTCTCCATAGGAAGTCTCCGCTCCTCCGGCGGCTCCCTGCAACCGGCGCGTAAACCGGGCGAATTCACTGCGTTGCAGGCTGATATCCACATCCCCCAGTCGGAGCTCGGCCGAGGGACTCCGCATCTGAATAAATACCTTGTCAAACTCCCGCAGGTTCTGGGTGCTGCCGTCAGGTTGGATCGGGGTACTTTTATCGGTCAGGTTGGCAATAATTTCGACCTCCTCCGTCAACTGTCCCTGCATATCAAACTGCAAACCGCTTTCGAGCGATAAATCCCTGTTGGATCCCATCGTAAAGCCCCGCGTCAAGCTTCCGCTCTTGTCTATATCGACATCCCCGAACAGGTCCGATTCGGTAACTTCCGCACGCTGCGCCTTTTGTCCCATTCCCTGTTCCCCTTTCGTAGCATAGGCTGTATCTGCCGGGACCAGGCGGCGGCGGTAGTACGTCCGCTTCAACGAAAACGGCAAGCTTCGGTACGAGATAATAACCTCGCGCAATGGCGGGGTATCGGGGTCAGCCGACGTCGGATCCCACTGCCAGAAACCCGTTTCAGACGAATAGTTCCATTCCGCCGGCGGAAGCGTGTCGCCGTCCGCCACCACGGTGATGCTCGAAGGAATCACCCATGCTCCCAGCGTATATCCGGTATCGGGAAGTACCTTCTCAAACTGTGCCGAACCGGGAATGCCCGCTTGCTGTTGAGCCCAAATATCGGTCGGCAACAAAGTCAGCAACAGCAGGCACACGAATCCAATTCGACCAAACGACGGACTGGCAAGTTCGGAGATCCACGAGGCTTCGTCCCCTTTACATCGCCCTGTAAATTTTGACTGGTCAGAAAAGCTAAAACGCATGAGAGGGGCTTTAGACTGGAGAAACAAAATGCAATAAATGAGATCTTCTACAGCACGTAGCTTTTCAGGGCGATAACGGACGCTTTAATTGAATGGATTAACGGAATAGTACAGGATACGCAGTTTCGTTTTATAAATCAATTGCGGCCTTCGGGGAATGGACGGATCTCGTCGCAACTCACCGGGGATCTCATCTCTTCGATTTGCTGGAATCCCCCGCTGCCCCGCTTGAGGGAGATGAACCAACAACGTTGACTTTTCGGGTAAGGTGTTTGGTTTTGGGAGGAAGGCAGATATTGTCGTCGCATACCTGGTACTCCACGGCAAGGTCGATCAGCGTTTCACCGGTGGAGTTTTGTCCGCGGTAAACCAAAGGAATAGTAAAAGCGGCTTGCCCGGAATGCCATCCCAACTCCACCTCAAAATTGGGGTCGTACGCCCGTTCGGGTGCTGATTCCCCCACGGTCCCGTCGATTCGTATTTCATCCGATTCAGAAGTAAATTTAGTGGGAAAGGGACCTTTGTCAGAACCGATATCCACCGAATAGAGGTGCCAGTTATCATCAATATCGGCACGGACCCGAACCTGAAAAGTCTCATCCGCCTCGATCTGCTCCGGCGCCTCTTCGAGGGTAAACGATACCGGATCTATCATGCCTTGAGTATGTCCGACAAGAGGAGCTGTCAACCAGAGGAGCACTCCTGCCAACCATAATATTTTTTTCAGCGCCATAGTTTTGTCCCGAATTTTCCTTTTTGGCGCCGTAAATCCGGAGTCTCCGGGAGTCAGTCGCCTTTAACCACCCAGACCTTGATGGTCGGCTTGATATCTCCGAGCAGCTCCACGGTCGCCGTATATTCACCGAGTTCATTAACGTCTTCGTTGACGGTAATCTTGCGCCGGTCGATCGTAAATCCGCGTTCCTCGAGTGCGGCCTCGATATCCTGGTTCGTAACGGTACCGAAGATCTTGCCTTCTTCCCCGGTTTTAACGGGAAGCGTAATGGAGATTTTTTCGAGTTGATTAGCCAGCTCCTTGGCTTTCTCCACGGTAAGTTCGGCTCGCCGTTCGGCTTGCCGCTTGGCCTCTTCAATCTCTTTGAGGGCACTGTCCGTCGCTATACGGGCCAGTCCCTGGGGAATCAGGTAATTGCGGCCGTAACCGTCCTTCACGTCGACGACTTCACCGGCCGATCCTAGTTTTTCAACGTCGTCCTGTAAAATGAGTTTCATAATGGTTGATTTTTCTAATCTGGAGATTCGGAAATTTTAAAAGTTTAGGAATCGCCTGCAGCGGGCTCTGCAGATCTTTATTTGCGTTAACCGTGCGACCGTAACACCCGGGGACCCTGCCTGCGATGTCATGGTCTATCCATCGCACAGACAGTCCCGCTTGCATCAGAGCCGAAAGCCGGCAATTTCACGAATAAGCGGGAAAGTGATTCCCTCGGGCAACGAATGCCTATCGCATATTCTCTTCAACATACGGCAGCATTCCCAGGAATCGGGCGCGCTTGATGGCCTTGGCCAGTTGCCGTTGGTACCTGGCACTGGTTCCCGTTACTCGCCGGGGCAGAATTTTCCCCTGGTCATTCATAAATCTTTTGAGGAGCTCGGTATCCTTATAGTCGATATACTGAATACCGGCCTTGGTAAACTTGCACTCCTTCTGTCGTAAGTGACCTTTCTTCGGATGAGATGGATTCTTAATCATGGCAATAAATCTGGTTTGAAATTAATACAGGATTGATCGGGTAGCGTCGAGGGAATCGGGTTATTCAGATTCTTCTTCCTCGTCTTCCTCTTCAAATACGCGGGGCACTTCCCCCTTCTTCTGCAACTGTCGATGACGCGACATCTTGGCGTCGTATCGCAGACAGATAAAACGCATCAGCCGATCCTCGAGGTTCAACTTGCGTTGAAATTCCTCAACGAAGTCGGTGTCGGAGGTGAAATACATATTCACATAGTAGCCGTTGCTACGTTTTTTCATCTCGAATGCGAATTTCTGCATCCCCCAGTCGTCAACCTCGTCCAACTCGGCGCGATCATCCTCTTCGACCAGATTGGTGAATTTCTCTTTGATTTCATCAAACTCATCTTCTCCCTGGACGGGATCAATGATATAGGTAACTTCGTAGTAGTTGGTAAGTTCGCTCATATAATTGTTTTAATGGACCTTTGGTTGTTTTCCATACGAAAACAGTCGTCCCAACCGAAACAGCCGGTCTGAACGACAGGCTAGCAAAGATAGGGGATTTCTTTACTAATTACAAGGATGGGTGCCCTCAGAATTTCGGGGCGGCCGTTCTGCAGCTGGAAATATCCAGCCGTTTTCTGCTTGATCGGGATCGGGGCTTGTTCCGCTACTTTGGCGCCGGGTTATGTATACTGCTTTTGGCTGCATAATTCAAATGCTGCAGAACGGCCGCCCCGAAATTTGTCGACGTATGCTGGCTTACTCCACCAATTACTACCTGGTGAACTGCCGGTCTTTCAAAAATATAAAATGCGGTTCACTCTCTTTGGTTGAAATGTACTTAGCCGGTACTACTGAATTTGTCAATAGTTGAATGAACACCGTTCAAACAGGTAACAATACTACTGTGATCTGGAAAACTCATACGATATCAGAAACAACGAGTTGTCGTTTTGGCCTCACTATACTATTTGACCCTGTTAACGTCAATCGATGAAAATTGCCTCTACCGGAACTTTAATTACCGAGGCCGGTAGTTGCCATGGCGCCTGAACTGTAGTAGGAGTTCAGCAGGTCGGATACGCCGCCGGGGGCGATGCCGAAGTAGATGGTCAGGGCGGCCAGGATGACCATGGAAGCGGCGATGAGGAAGCCGGGGCGGGTCATGGTAATCGGCTTGGCGGGTTCTTTCATATACAGGTACACCATAACGCGCAGGTAGTAGTAGACACTGGCCGCACTGGCGAGGACGCCGATGATGGCGAGTCCCACGAGATCGGCATTGATCGCCGCCGCAAAGACCATGTATTTGCCGATAAATCCGGCGAACGGGGGTATCCCGGCCAGGGAGAACAGAAAAATGGAGAGGACCACGCCCATCATGGGACGTTCGAAGCCGAGTCCGGCGTAATGGTCGATTTCGTTGTACTGAAATCCGTGCTGCATTTCGTAATAGGCGACGACCCCGAAGGCTCCCACGTTCATGAGCGTATAGGCCAGCAAGTAATACATGACGGCGCTGTAGCCTTCGGGCGTGCCGGCGGCCAGTCCCACCATCAGGTATCCGGCGTGGGCGATACTGGAATAGGCCAGCATGCGCTTGACGTTATCCTGGACCAGCGCCACCAGGTTACCGAGAATCATCGTTAGAATGGCGACGATACGGACGACTTCCGACCACTGCGGGATGGTTTCTTCGGGAAAAACCCGTGACAGCACAAAAATAAGCGCCACAAACGTGGCTGTTTTGGACGCCGTGGCAAAATAAGCGGTGATCGTCGTGGGGGTGCCCTGGTAAACATCGGGGGTCCACATATGAAAAGGGACGGCCGAAATCTTGAAGAAGAAGCCTACCAGCAACAATCCTGCACCGCTCCAGAACAGCAAGCCGCCGTCGGTATGCTGACCGATTCCCGCCAGATTGGTCGTTCCGGCGGATCCATACAGCAGCGCCATTCCGTACAGCAGAAAACCGGTGGAAAAAGCTCCCAGCAGAAAATATTTCAGTGAAGCTTCGGAGCCGACCTTCTCTTCCCGGATCAACCCGGCCAGCACATAGAGGGAGATCGACATCGTCTCCAGTCCGATGAATATCATGACCAGATCATTGGCCGATGCCAGCGACAACATCCCGACCGTGGCAAACAACACGAGCGCGTACACCTCGCCGTAGGCGTGCTCGATCTTTTCGAGGTATTCCCTGGAGGCAAACAGGCAAAACAGGGTGGCAAAAATAACCACCACCTGTCCGAAGGCGGCATACCCTCCGTACACGGCCATCTCGGCAAAAATGGTTCCGACGGGCTCAAATAGATCCCGAACCGCAAATCCCAGGGCTGCCACCAGCGAGGCGATGGTGGTCCAGTATATGCTGTCGGATCCGTCCGAGTCTTCCTGAAAGCTTACTATGAGAAGCGTCAGCAGTCCGCCCAAAGCGATAATCACGCTGGGCAGGAAGTCATATAAGTCTTGTATATAATTCATTAATTTAAGCTGTTATACAGGGAGTCCAGAGTTTGTGCCAGATTCACGTCTTTTTCGGTCACTTTACCGCCCGCATCATGGGTGGTAAGCGCTATGTCGACCGTATTGTACACGTTGAAGATTTCGGGATGATGCATGTTATCCTCGGCTTCAAACGAAAGCCGAACGATAAAGGTAACCGCTTGCCGGAAATCGTCAAATTTGAATTGCTTTTTCAGCTTGTCATCTTCGGTTTTCCATCCCTCCAATTCTTCCAAAGCTTCATTGAGTTGCTGTTCGCTTAAAGG
>CAYQXO010000005.1:0-30948 GCA_964421495.1 uncultured Balneolaceae bacterium
ACCTCAAACCGGACTTTCTTTCGTTACGATCCGGAAAGTCCGACAGTCTCCTAGGGGTCGGGTTCGCTCGTCAAGTCGAGACTGCGTCGCCAACTTTATCTATTGGATCGGAAAGGGAAGGAAAACTTACAGTTTGGGCAAACATATATAAAAAAAACGGGAAGAGTGGGGCTCTTCCCGCCTGTCTGGAAAATATGGAAAGGTGTTTACCGGAGAAGTTCTTCGAGGTTTGTGGCTTCATCGGTGCTTTCGTCGCGATACTTGATAATAACCGGGGTTTGCAGGGAAAGTTGCTGTTGTTCGGCATAACTGTTTCCCCGGATAGGGCGCGAGCCGGGTACGACTACCGCGTTTGAGGGAATGGTCAGGGGTTCTTCCTTGCCGCCCTTGTAAATCGTCTCCTCGACGATATCGTACACGGGTGTGGCACGCGTAAGCACAACGCCGGCCCCTATAACGGCTCCCTCGCGCACCTGGGTACCTTCGTAGATGCCGGTATTGCCGCCGATGAGGCAGTTTTCCTCAATAATAACCGGCAGTGCTCCCACGGGTTCGAGGACTCCGCCGAGTTGCGCGGAAGCGCTGAGGTGTACGTTCTTGCCCACCTGGGCGCAACTGCCTACCAGCGCATGGGAATCGATCATGGTTCCGTCGTCCACGTATCCTCCCGCATTTACATACATGGGAGGCATCATGGTAACGTCGCTTCCGATATAGGCTCCCGTTCGAACGGTGGAACCGCCGGGCACGATACGTATGTTTTTGCCGGTACCGTCAACCTGCTGGGTGGGATAGGTTTCCTTGTCAAAAAACTTGAAGGAACCTTCCTGGTCATAGGCAATATTCTCACCAAACTTGAAACCAAGCAGGATCCCCTGCTTTACCCAGTGATTAACCTTCCACTGCTCGCCTTTTTTTTCGGCAGCGCGAATTTCTCCTTTTTCGAGGGATTGTATAAACTGATCAAAAAGTTGATCAAAATTCTTCGGTTTTTCATCGGGACTCGCGTCCGCAATCTCTTCAATTTTGCTTTGTAACTCCATATAAACCAGGTTGGGTATTTTTTTGAATAATGATTCGAATTAATGTTGGGTATTTATCTCAAGATCGGCTTAGGTATCCTTTTTGAACCAACAGTTCGGCATTTAGTATAGCTCCGCCTGCGGCTCCGCGGATCGTGTTGTGAGCCATGGCCACGAAGGAGATGTCGAAAACCTTTGAATTTCGCAGCCGACCCATTCCCAACTGCATTCCAGTATCGGCCGTTGCGTGCAGGCGCGGTTGCGGGAAATAATCGTTGTCAAATAGCTTGACAGGTTGATCCGGGGCACTGGGCAAGTCCAGCTCCGCTATCGGGCTCTTCCAGTTCCGGATCGCTTGTTTGACCTCCTCAATGTCCGAAGAATAGTCCGATAATTTTGCGGTGACCGACAACAAGTGTCCGTCGATCGTGGGAACCCGGGTTGCCGTGGCATGAATGGGAAATTTGGCATAGTCTATACTGTTCGCTTCATTGATTTTGCCCAGCAGCTTGAGGGGCTCAATATGAATTTTGTCCTCTTCGCCATCGATATAGGGGACCACGTTGCCGAGTATATCCAGACTCGGCACTCCCGGGTAGCCGCCTCCCGAAACGGCCTGCAAGGAAGTTAGGTTGACCGCGTCTATCCCGAAGTGTTCATAAATAGGTTTGAGCGCCATGGCCAGGGGGATACAGACGCAATTGGGATTCGTTACGATCCAGCCGCTGTGATCGTCGGTAAAGGTTTGGGAGCGTATTAAACGTATATGTTCCGGATTGATTTCCGGAATAAGCAGGGGTACGGTGTCTTCCATCCGATAATTCTTGGCATTGGAAATGACGGGAATGCCGGCACTGGCGAAATCCTGTTCGATTTCCGAGGCGACGGATGAGTCGAGACCGGAAAATACAAAGTCGACCTCGCCGAATACGTCAGGCGTACACCGATTGATAGTCAGTTCGCCCATATCTTCAGGCAGCGGGATATCCTCAATCCATTTAACCGCATTTCGGTACTTTTGATCGGCTGATCGTTCGGAGGCGCCCAACTTCTGAACGTTGAACCAGGGATGGTTTTGTAAAAGTCGCACAAATTTTTGTCCGACGGCACCGGTAGCTCCAAGAATGCCGACATTAAAATTATTCATAATATCTACCAAATGATTTCATTAATTTTAAAAAAGGTGTTTCAGGATGTGGAGGAGAGGTTAATGCCGGTGTCTGACCTCGTTTAGCATTCAGCGGCCTCCACAGTATAAGTCAACGAGGATTAACTGATTACGCATTGAATAGAATAACCTGCAGGCCGGGCTTTTATTCTTCACAAGTTTACGGAATTCAAGTACCGTAGAATATATCAAAAAAACAGAAAAATTGAACCTCGATTGGTAAAAGACTATACTTACCCTCTGTTATTTAAGTTGTACTGAGGAAACAAATAATGCATAAATAATTCAACTTCATGTCGGATTTACAAAGCCTGGACAAGATCGTTTCATTGTCGAAATCACGTGGATTTATATTTCAGTCGTCTGAAATTTACGGGGGACTCGGAGCGGTGTATGATTACGGTCCTCTTGGCGTCGAGCTTAAGCGTAACCTCGAGGACCTCTGGTGGGAGTCCATGACTCGCCGGCATGATAATATCGTGGGACTTGATTCGGCGATTTTCATGCATCCGCGGGTTTGGGAGGCGAGTGGACATGTGGAGAGTTTTAATGATCCGATGATCGATGACAAGCAGTCCAACAAGCGGTATCGGGCCGATATGGTGATTGAGAAGCATATTAAAAAGCTTTATGGGGACGGCAAGGAAGAGCGGGCCCGCGAAGTGCAGCAGCGTCTCGATGAAGCCGGAAGCAATAAAGGCCTCTGTGAGGATCTGTACGATATTATTATGGATGAAGAGATCCGGGCGCCCGATTCCGGGGCTTTTGAGTGGACCGAGGTCCGCCAATTTAACCTGATGTTTAAAACCCAGTTCGGGGCGGTGTCGTCTGACGATGATGACGGCGTTTTCCTGCGACCGGAGACGGCCCAGGGCATCTTTATAAATTACCGGAACGTGATGGATTCCGCACGCCAGCAGATTCCGTTCGGCATTGCGCAGACGGGGCGCGCTTTTCGAAATGAGGTGGTTGCCCGGCAATTTGTATTTCGCATGCGCGAATTCCAGCAAATGGAGATGGAGTATTTCGTCAAGCCGGGTAATGACGAGGAAATGTATGAACACTGGAAAGAAGAGCGATTTAACTGGCATAAGTCGATCGGAATTCGTCCCGGGAATTTAAAATTGGTGCCCCATTCCGAGGATAAACTGGCGCATTATGCTGAAGCGGCGGCGGATGTAGAATATAAATTCCCAATCGGGTGGCAGGAGATAGAAGGAATCCACAACCGGACGGATTATGATCTGAGCAGGCACCAGGAGTATTCGGGTAAGAAAATGGAATACTTTGATCAGCAGGCGGAAGAAAGATATACGCCGTACGTGGTAGAGACGTCCGTGGGACTCGATCGCTGTTTCCTCATGGTGCTGTGCGATGCTTATCGAGAGGAGGAAGTCGACGGGGAAGAGCGGACGGTCCTCAAGATGGATCCCCGTCTGGCTCCCGTAACCGTCGGGGTCTTCCCGTTGATTAAAAAGCCCAAACTGCAGGAACTGGCCGAAAAAATCACCCGGGACTTGAAACAGGACTACAGCGTCATGTATGATGAAAAAGGGTCGATCGGAAAACGCTATCGCCGATTGGATGAGGCCGGCACTCCTTTCTGCATCACGGTCGATTTTGACGGCGTTGAGTCGCAGGGAGAGGATACGGTTACCATACGATACCGGGACGACATGACCCAGGATCGCGTCCCCGTTAGCCGTCTTCGAGAAGTAATCGAGGACAAGCTGGACGAATGGGAACCCTGATTCCTATATCCAATATCAGGAGTTAAACAACAGAAGGTCGGGATAATCCGGCCTTCTGTTGTTTGAGTAAGCAACGTCTACATTTTATCTCCTTTGGCAGTATCGGATTTCGTCGAGTTGATTCCAATTATCCCGCATCCGATGCGGGAGCCGGCGTCGCCGGAAGGCTGTGATTCGAAGTCATCCTCGCCGGCATGAAGAACTACGGCGTGGCCGACAACACTGTGCTTTCCGTTTAACTTGATTATATTATCGGTATAGGTTAGTTCTCCCAGACCGTCAGATCCGACCGGTATATTACCCATATCACCGACATGACGTTGATCGGCGGTGGGCGCTCCGTGAGATTGATCCGTGGGATTGTAGTGTCCACCGGCCGAGGCAAAACTCTCCCGGTCCGAACAGTTTCCATGCTGGTGGATATGAAAGCCGTGCTTGCCTGATGAGAGGTTTTCCAACTCCGCTTGTACCTCCGTACCGTCATCTGTTTTGGTAAAGGTGACGGCTCCCGAGATATCCTCACCTTCTACCGCATGAATGGTTGCAACGGCTTCGGTTACTTTGGGCCCTTTGTCCACTTTTTTCTTTTTTTGTTTATCTTCCTGTTGGGCGCAACCAAATACAAGTAGTGTGCCAAGTATGATGCCGATACTTCCCGATGCAAAACGATTTAAATGTAGCATGCTGGTGACCTCCATTTTTATTTTTAATTCCTGCCATCTCACTATTCTAAACAAGAAAATGAGATTGGTCATTCAGTATTTTCTTATTACCGAATCCGGGAATGGCTCTGAGTCAAGTAATGGGCCCAGTATCCCTTCCACGATCCATAGTGGGAAGAGAGTTCCTGAATCTGATCCTTGCTGATATCGTAATGAGTGCCGTACGTTTTTTCAACGGCGTGAACCAGGGTGGAGTCGCCGTAATGTATTTCATTCAATCTACCCAGCCCATAATTAAGAATAAATACGGCGCTACCCTGATCGATGCCGTCGAGTTGCAAAAGTTCATCTTTCAATTCGTCGTTCGACATCTCCTGCAGAGTGTCAAGAGAATGGAAATCGGCAAAGAAAGATGCCAGCTGGTGAATGCGGTCTCGAATTCGCTCCTGCGGAAAGGCCATATCCAGTTCGTCATCCGGGGCCCCCAGTACGTCGTGGGGCTCGGGAAAGGCACGATAGTTAATCCCGTTTATATTGATCATCGCCCCCATCCGCTTTTGCAGTAATTTTTTACTGTTAACAGCTTCCGTTAAGGTTAAATTGCTACTTAAAAGTTGCCATACCGCCGCTTCAAAAACACTGAGGAATTTAACCATGTGATGTCCGTATAGCGTATTTACGAGGGGTTTGAACATGTCATCCTCGCGGGCGAGTTCGTAGAAAGTTTCCAACGGATCATCGACGCCGAGATAAAAGCGAACTTTTTGAATAGCGATTTCCAACTCCCGGTCTTTCAATTGGTTTGCGGATATGATAGTGACCCGGAGCCTTGGATCGTCCACATTCCCCCTGTTCAGAATCTGCATTCCATATGTTTTGTTTGCTATGCGAAACGCTTTGATTAACTGACCCTCGTCGATGTTATGATCGTTTTGCGAGGCCGGAAACGAGCGGATATAGGATAAACATTCGTCAAAACTAAAGGGAGCCTCGGGTATGATCTTTCCAGTACGTAGATCCAAAATGAGTCGGCTGAATAAATTGCGGTTATGTATGGATACTCTCTAAAATAAACAAGCAGTGGTTTTGTGAAAGTGCGAGGGACTCCTGAATTTATATAGCAATAAAAAAGAAGCTTTTAAAGCAAGAAATTACGCTGATCAAGGGGGATTGCCTGCATTGGATCGGGAATAAAGCTCCTCGATCTCGCTGATTTTTTCCGCAATGGATTCCCACTGACTATACGCTTTGTTTAATTGTTCCTTGAGATCGTCGTATTCGCGGGAGACTTCTTGAACTTGCTCCGGATCATCATAGAAATCGTTTTCCTGCATCAGCGACTCGATTTCCTCCTTGCGTCGTTCCATCTCTTCAATACGGTCCTCGATCGGTTCCAGCTTTTGCTTATAGGGTTTTATTTTCCGATGCCGCTCGTTTCTTCGCTCGGCATCCCGCCGTTTCTGTTCCTTGCGGGAGAGAGATTGTTTATCTTTGTCTTTTGATGGGTCCGGAGCGGATGACGGGGACGAATCCGCTGACAGGTCAGGCTGCGATTCGATGGATTTACGATCCATGTACTCGGAGATGTTTCCGAGGTATGTTTTCAGCGATTCGTTTTTAACTTCCAGTACCTGGTTTACGAGCGGATCCAGGAAATCCCGATCGTGCGAGACGATAATAAATGTGCCGGAATAGTCTTTTAAAGCCTGTTGGAGAATGGTTTTGGACTGCATATCCAGGTGATTGGTGGGCTCGTCCATAATCAAAAAGTTTGATGGGCGAACCAACATCCGGGCAAGCGCCAGCCGACTTTTTTCTCCGCCCGACAACACCGATACTTTTTTGAAAACGTCGTCGCCCTGGAACAGAAAACATCCCAGGATGGTCCGTAGATAGGTTTCCGACTTGGTTCCCGAGGCTTTTTGCATGATTTCGATCACCTGCTTGTCGGGATCCATCTCCTCGGCCTGGTGCTGGGCGTAGTAGGAGGGAGTGACATTGTAGCCGGGTTCCCTTTTGCCGTTGTCAATGGATTCCAGTCCCGCCAGAATGCGAATTAACGTGGATTTGCCGGCGCCGTTGGGACCGACGACGGCCAATTGATCGCCGCGATTGATGCGCAGGGATACGTCGTCTAGCACGGGAACCTCATCATACGATTTCGATACCTCCTCGAGTTCCATCACGATAGCGCCACTCCGTTCGGGTTCGGGAAACTCGAAGGCGATCTCGTCCTGCTCGTCCTGCAATTCGATCTCCTCCATCTTTTCCAGCTTCTTGATGCGGCTTTGTACCAGGCTGGCTTTCTCGGAGTTATAGCGGAATTTGTCGATGAATGCCTGGATCTCCTTGATGCGCTTTTGCTGATTTTTGTATTCACGCCGCAACTGCTCCTGGTGCAACTGCCATTTTTTAACGTAAAAACTGTAGTTTCCCTCGTACGTGTCGAGCGAACCGTTATCGAGGGCAAAGGTGCGGTTGGTAATTTCATCAAGGAATTTCCGATCGTGTGAAACCAGCACGACTGCCCCCTCGTACTCCTTTAGAAACGACTCGATCCACTGCAACGATTCGATATCAAGATGATTCGTCGGTTCGTCAAGCAACAGAAGGGCAGGGCGACGCAGGAGTAATTTAGCCAGGGCTACGCGCATCAGCCAGCCACCGCTGAATTCACGAACGGGTCGGTCGAAATCGCAGTGGGTAAAGCCCAGTCCCGCCAAAACGCCCTCGATGCGGGACCGAATACTGTAGACGCCCGATTCCTCCACCTGGTGCTGCAGCTCCCCGTACTTTTTCAGGTTTTTCCGGTATTCATCGGTTCCCTCTTCGAGCTCGCTAAGTGTATGCTGTATTCGCTTGACACGGTCTTGTAATTCGAGCAGATCGTCGAAAACATGCTTGACCTCCTCATATAAACTTTCATCGGTGTCGGGCTCCACTCCGTCCTGGGGGAGATATCCCACTTCAACCCGGTCGGGTTTGGCGACGGACCCTTCGTCTGCTTGAATCCAGCCCGCGATGATTTTCAGAAGGGTTGACTTTCCGGCCCCGTTGGGACCCACCAGTCCAATGCGATCCCCCGGATTGATTACGGCATTGGCATCGTCAATCAGGGTGTGTCCCCCGAATCGTATGGTCAAATGTTCTAAGGCTACCAAAAATAAATGGTTTTTGAGAATTTGAAACGTGAAGACTGCGTAACAAACGGATAATATTGGGATGAATTATAGTATGCAACCGGGAATCACCTCCAAAATGCTTAGTAAGATTTTTAAAAGTTTATGAAAGTGCTATCTTACGTGGCATATGTTTCTACTGTATCTTTATTTAGGCTTGGCAATCGGTGTTTCTTTTTTATGTTCTATCCTGGAGGCGGTACTGCTCTCCGTAAACCCTTCCTATATCGCTGTGTTGGAGAGAAAGGGACGGAAAAGTGCCTCCACCCTTCGCAATTTAAAGGATAATATTGATCGTCCCCTGTCGGCAATCCTCAGTTTGAATACGATTGCCCACACGATAGGTGCGGCGGGCGTCGGTGCCCAGGCGCAGGTCGTATTCGGGGAGGCGTATGTAACGATCACATCTATCGTTCTTACCCTGCTTATTCTTGTACTTTCAGAAATAATTCCGAAAACGCTGGGCGCTACCTACTGGCGTATCCTGGCTCCCCTGGCGGCGACCCTTCTTCGCGGGATGATCGTAATTTTGTATCCTTTTGTCGTGCTTTCCCGGGGCATTACGGTCCTGCTGGCACGGAAAGGGACCGAGAATCCCTCTATCAGTCGCGAGGAGATAGGGGCGATGGCCGAACTTGGAGCCGAAGAGGGAGTGGTCGAGGAAGAGGAGTCACAGATATTCAAAAACCTGATTCGCTTCAGCTCGCTTCGAGTCAAAGACATTATGACGCCGCGCATCGTTGTGCTGGACTTTCATGAAGAAAAAACGGTGGGAGAGGTATTTGAGGAGATGGAGGAAATTCGTTTTTCGCGCCTCCCGGTCTACGGGGAAAATCGGGATGATGTGACCGGTTATGTGTTGAAGAATGATATGCTGATACAAGTGGCCCGGGACGATAAGGATGTCCAGTTGGAAGAACTCAAAAGAGAAGTGCTGATTGTCCCTGAAATGCTGAGCCTCCGCGATCTGTTTGAGCGGTTGTTGGAGCGGCAGGAACATATAGCGGTGGCAGTGGATGAGTATGGGGGAGTCTCGGGAGTGGTTTCCATGGAGGACGTGGTCGAAACCTTGCTCGGTATGGAGATTATGGATGAAGTGGATGCTATCGAGGATATGCAGAAGTTGGCGCGTCAACAGTGGATGAAGCGTGCCAAAAGGCTGGGAATTGTGGAGCCGGAGGAACTCGATGAAAAATACCTCAATCGCAATGACGACGAGGAATAATGGTGGCTTATTTACCAAACTCCCTTCTTCCTGAAGTCTGACTTAGAACATAGGCGGACAAAGCACCGTAATTCCTCATACCGATTTCACTAACGTGGTCATCGCTCCACTCGGTACACTGACGCTTCGCTCTGTATAAACCAACATAAGCGGGCTGAGTACCGCAGATTACTTAGCCGGTATCTTCTCCGAAACCCCCGCCGCCCGGTGTTTGGACGACCAGCCGATCCCCTTTTTTCACGGAGGTTCCGTCAATAGAATTCAGCTGTTGCCGGCTGCCGTCGTTACGAATTAAAAACTGCAGACCGCGACTACCGCTTCTTCCCCCCTTTAGGCCGTAAGGAGCGTTGGTTCTGTGCTGGGTCAGGACGGACAGCTCAACCGCGTCCAGAAAGAGATACTCCCGATGAATGCCGCGGCCGCCGGTATATTTACCCTCGCCTCCCGAATGGGGACGTATACCGTATTTGAGGAGACGTATGGGATAGCGGTATTCCAGGATTTCGGGATCGGTTGCCCGGGTATTGGTCATATGATGGTGGACGGCATCCGCCCCGTGAAATCCGGGACCGGCCCCCGTTCCTCCCCCGATGGTTTCATAATACCCGAAATCATCGTTTCCGAAGAGGATGTTGTTCATGGTACCCTGGCTGCAGGCAATGTGCTGAAAAGGTTTGAGCAGGGTGTCTACAAGCCTCTGGCTGGTTTCCGTATTACCGCCGACTACGGCGGGTGATTGCCGGTCGTCTTCCTTGAAATCCGGATTTAACAGTCCGTTCGGGATATGAATGCCAACCGATTCCAGAAGTCCCTCATTCAAGGGGAGAGGTTCGTTTATCAGCAGTCGCAGGAAGTAGGTAATAACGCTGCGAACAATGGCGGGAGTCGCGTTGAGGTTGCCGGAATGTTGTTCGCCGGTCCCCGTAAAGTCAAAATGCATCGCTTCGTCTTCTACATCAATAGTTGCAACTAAAGGCGTTTGATCGTCCAGGTATTCGGTGGACCGGTATTGACCGTTTTCGAGTGACCGGATCGTCGTCTTCATTTTGTGAGCCGCCCGTTGGCGAATGGCATCCATGTAATATTGCAGTTTTTCGGTGCCTTCCTTTTGCAGCAGGTTTTCAAGCATTGTTTTTCCGCGTTGATTGGCGGCTACGGCCGCACGCAGATCGGCTATATTTTCTTCAACGCTGCGAGAAGGGTAGGGGGCTTCTTCCAGAAGGGTTCGTATTTTTTGCCACTGCGATTTTCCTTGCTCCAGCAAGTGAGTAGGAGGTATAACAACGCCTTCTTCTGCAAGGGATCGGGCCAGGGGCGGCATGGAACCGGGACGGGAGCCGCCGATTTCGGCATGGTGGGCGCGACACGCGGCGAAGCCGGCAAGCTCTTCTTCATGGTTAAAAACAGGGGTCAGAACGGTGACATCGGGCAGGTGAGATCCGCCAAAGCCGGGATGATTGGTGACAACGACATCGCCGGGTTGCCAGTCGATACTTTGGGATACCTCGCGGACACAAAGCCCCAGAGCACCGAGGTGAACGGGAATGTGTGGAGCGTTGACCACGAGGTGCCCCTCTGCATCAAGCAGGGCACAAGAGAAATCGAGCCGTTCCTTGACGTTTACGGAAAGTGCCGTGCGTTGCAACATTTCCCCCATTTCCTCGGCGATGGAACTGAATCTGTTGGTAAATAATTCCACCATGGCCGCTTCCGGTTTGTCGACCGTGGAAGCGAGAGAGGGGTCGACGGACTGCCGGGCGGCCGTGAATTTCAAGTGCAGGTGACCGTCTTCGAGCGTGCGGGCATTCCACCCCGGTTCTATTACCAACGTGCTGTAGGGATCGAGGACGAGGGCGGGTCCCTCAATTTCAGTTCCCTGGAGAAGCTCTTTTCTCCAATAAACGGGGGTTTCGATCGGACCGCCATCGAATTCAACCGTTTTAGTGAACTGTTCAGAAGGTTCTTTAAAGGATGATGGTATGTGGCTCCCCGGGAGAATTGCATCGGATTCGCGACCGCTTGAAGCAACTACGCGTATGGATTCTACTTCCAGGGATCGGTCACCCATCCAGTGACCATACCGGGTTTCGTATTTTTTCCTGAACGCTTCCGCCAGGTTTTGTCCCTCATATTCTATTTCCAGCGTGGACTCTTGTCCCTCGATTCGCATAAATACGAGGCGGCGCTGTATTTCGATTTGATCATCGGTAATACTCTCCTTGCGCATTTTATCGGCCGCTTCGTTTTCTAGTTCCCGCACTCGTTCTTTCAACCCGGATTGAATATCCGACCATGATTCCAAAACCTGTCGTTCGGCGAATTTCTCCACCGACGCCCGGCCGAGCCCATAGGCACTCAGCAGACCGGCATCCGGAGGAATGAGCACGTTTTCCATGCCAAGCCGCCGGGCTATTGCACAGGCATGTTGTCCCCCGGCGCCCCCAAAACCCACCATCGCATACTTGCGGATATCATATCCTTTGCGAATGGATATTTTACGGATGGCGTCTGCCATCCGTTCATTGGCAATATCCAGAAAGCTTTTTAGTACGGATGAACGATCACTCCCGGCTGAATGCGTCTCCAACTCTTCTTTAAGTTCCGTAAAGCGTTGTTCGGTAGTCTTCCAGTCAACCGGGAAGCCAAAATTTGCGGGATCGAGCCGACCCAGAAGAAGGTTGACGTCAGTCAGGGTAAGCGGACCGCCGGCCCCGTAGCAGGCCGGACCCGGGTCGGCCCCGGCGCTTTCCGGTCCCACGGTTAGGGCGCGACCGTCAAAGGAACAGAGGGATCCGCCGCCGGCTGCCACCGTTTCGATAGCCAGCGCCGGAGCGGCGAGGTGAGTCTCGCCGACATGATGTTCGAAAACATAGTCATAACTGTCGTCATACCGGGAGACGTCGGTACTGGTTCCTCCCATGTCAAAAGAGACGATATGATTGAATCCTGCCTGTCGACCGACCGCCGAGGCCCCTACGACTCCGCCGGCCGGACCGCTGAGCAGGCTGTCCTTGGGATGAAACGTGTCAGCGTGAACCAGCCCTCCCGCACTGGTCATTACGTACAGTGAACTTTCCCGGAGATGCTCCCGCACCCGGGTTAAATAGTTGCGTATTACGGGATTCAAGTAGGCGTCAACAAGCGTAGTCTGTGCACGCGGTACGATTTTCATCAGGGGGGAAACGTCCGAGGAGATGGATACGTGGCGGAATCCTTTCTCCTGTAGCCAATCCGCCAGTTTCCATTCGTGGGCGGAATTTTTATAGCCGTGCATAAAGCTTATGGCGGCAGTATCGATTCCCTTCGCCAGCAGCTCATCGACTTTGGATTCAATTTCGCCGAATTTTGGGGATTGTAACGGATTGCCTTTTGCATCTAACCGTTCGGGGACTTCTACAGCCCGGTCATATAATGGAGGTTCCCGGTTCGGTTTCAGGGTGAAAAGATCTTTTCGTTGCTGGTTACCGATTTCGAGTAAATCTCCATAACCTTCTGTTGTAAAGAAAGCGGGCGAGGTGCCTTTGTATTCCAGTAGCGCATTGGTGCCCTTGGTTGTAGCCAGCCGCATACGCATTTCCGGCAAATTTTGATCGCATGGTGTATTGGTAACCAAATGGGTAGCTAATACGGGAGCTTCCAGATCGATGGTCACTTCAAAAGACTCTTTTTTTCGGAGGGAGCGGGGGAGAGGAGCTGATAACCCCATTTCAGACTTGTCGGGATCAAAAGAGGTAACCGTGATCTTTTTGTGGGATTGCTCCAGCAGTTGGAAATTGAAGTCAGCGATAAATTGAAAAGGGGCATCCCAGTTCTGATTAACACGCAGGCGTTTCGGGGAAAGATATTCGACAATTTTCCCACGAAGTGCGCTGTGGCTGAGTACTTTGCAGCGATACCATGTACCGGCGGGATCTATGGCAAAACAGTCGGTGAATGTACCACCGGTATCAATCCATACTCGCCATTTAGCAGTGGGTGAAGGCACAGAAATGGATTTATTTGGTTAATAAAATGTTAGAAGAGTAGTGTTGGAATCTATCGATTGATTACGTTCTATGACACAGATCCGCTGTAAGTATAAAAAATATCTATATAGTTTATTTTACGACTAATAGAGCTCTTTGAAAAACCGGCGGCGGGTGTTCAGAAGCACTTAAATTATGCAGCTGGAAGCAATGAGTTGAAAAGCCTGATTATATGGTGCATAAGGTGCCATCGAAGTAAAACTGGAAACGGCTGGATATTTTTGTCCCGACAGCTGTCGGGACGCCGCCGGTTTTTCAAAGAGTTCTATTAGCCCGAATACAGGCAACATAGGTGTAGATGATTATCCTCTTTTTATCAAACGTCCGCCTCCTCTTCCTCATCTTGTTCAAAAACTTCATCCCGCATCGATTCGGGGATCACCAGATGAATGATGGTATCTTTTGGGCCGGGATCGGGGGCGTGGTCAATGGCAAATATTTTAAGCTCCTTGTTTTTGGTGATCAAAAACAGGGGTACGGCAGTGGATTGCCATTTTTCGCGGTATTGTTTGTATTTAAAATCCTCCGTCAAGGTAATTTCATTGATCTCCGCTCCATCATTGATGAGTCTACTAAGTTCGGAATAATTTAACTGTTGTTTGAAAAGTACGCGTCCGCTTAAAAATTCGGGGACCACCTTCTCTCTTTTCTGGGCGTGTGACAGCGGAGCAAGTTGATAAACTTCGGATCGACCAAAATAATCGGCAAATCGTATCGTGGCGAGAGAGTTCACTTCATCGTTTGACGTAAGGGCAATCAGGTGCCCGATTCCGTCGAGGTCAACCTCTTCAAGGGCGTATTCAGATAAAATATTGCCGTGATAGGTTGAAAGTCTTTCCCGGCGGGCTCGTTCTATGTGGTTATAATTACTGTCGGCTATCAATACCTTGATCCCGTATTCATGCAGTTTTTTAGCAAGCAGTCGGCCCCAGTTATGTCCGCCGATAATCAAAACGCCGCGGGGGACCGGTTTGGCCAGTTTCAGTTTGACGGCCAGAAAACTGCTGGTCAAGCCGTAAATCGTGACCGTTCCGATAATGACTAGAAAGGTGTAAGTAACCAGTAGTTCGGCTTGTGCATACCCCTGGGTGGTCAGGGAAAGAGCAAATACGGAAGAAATGGCGGCAGCCACGATCCCGCGTGGAGCCATCCAGGATAAAAAGGTGCGTTCTTTTAAATTGAGGGAGGAACCGATGGTGGATATGAAGATGGACACCGGTCGGACGATAAATATCAGGGCGGCCAGGAACCCGAAACTGTAGAGGTCGAAATGCGTTAAATGGCTGATTTCGAGGCGTGCTGAGAGCATGATAAAGAGTGCGGATATCAGGAGCACGCGCAGGTTTTCCTTAAACTCGATAATGTGTCGGACGAGGACGGATTTCTGATTGGCCAATCCCATTCCCATAACGGTGACCGCCCAGAGGCCGGATTCGTGTTGAAAGTATTCAGAAGCGGCAAACACGACCATGATAATTGCCAAACTAATGGGGTTTTGCAGGAAGTCAGGCATGAGATGGCGTTTCAGCAGGTAGTAAATGACCGCCGCGCCCAACAGTCCCAACGTGGTTCCGAAAAATACCGTATTCCCGATACTTACGAGGGTGGTACTTCCGAGTTCGCTGAGTCCTCCCGAAATAATGAGTTTAAACACCAGAACCGACAGCATGGCCCCGATCGGGTCAATCGTGATTCCTTCCCATTTCAGAATGGATCCGACCTTGCCGGCTGGTCTTACATGACGTAAAAGAGGAATGATCACGGTGGGGCCGGTAACCGTTAAAATGGCTCCCAATAGGATGGAGAGTTCCAGCCCCAAATCAAGCAGATGATAAGAGAAAAATGCAGTCAACACCCAGGTAATAATGACTCCGATGCTTATGAGTTTCCCTACGGTGCCCCCGATGTCCCGAAGTTCTGATATTCGCAGACTTAACCCTCCCTCAAAAAGGATTATGGCTACCGATATGGAGACAATAGGTCCCAGGATATCCCCGAATAGTTGATCCGGGTCCAGAAGACCGGTTACGGGACCGGCGATAATGCCGGAAATGAGTAATAATAGTATTGCGGGTAACTTAAGTCGCCAGGCCAGCCATTGAGCAGCAACTCCCAATGCTAAAATGCTAACCAGACCAACAAGCAGGTAGATGGACATAGTCGATTAGTTGAAAAACATACTATTTAAGAGGCGATAGTGGTAACGTGGACTTTCACAGTTTGATAACAGATTTTGGACAACCGAGGTATCCTTGCATGATTTTCCCCAGGGTGAACGGTTTTTATCTCTTTTCTTATTTAGGAGGTGTCCATTTCGACGTTTTTTGTTCAGAACGCTAATTATAATAATAAAATTTAAACATGAAACAGATCCTGTAAGATCTGTAATGTAAATTCATGGCCATGATTGAGTTCCCGGTTATTACCTGGCAGGGTGCGGCCGGTCAGAAAGTAAACGCGGGAAACGGGAAACAGAATTGAATCAGCGTTTATAATAACTCCCATTCAGGTTCATGCAGTTTTCCTTTAAGACGCAGACGGATGGATTCATCGGCTGAATTGATAAGCTGCAAGCCAAACATATCCTCAATCTGTCGCAGCGAAGAAATTAAATCATCGGAAAGGTTGTAAATTTTTATTTCCGCATTACGAATGTAACTTTGTCGGAGGCGTTGCGGTGTGATGGTAATAGTACCCCGCGCCATTACCGAGTAATTCGGGGTGTCGTAGGATAAGTCAGGGACCACCAGGGTGCGGGTTTGGGTATCGAAATGATACTCCAATTTCAGGCTGTCACCCTGAATAGCGTTGTTGGCCGGTACGATTCCCCCGGTATAGGCTTTCAGTTGATTGCGAACTTCCTCCGACGGCGTCCACTTGAACTGATCCAGGGTCAGAATATGTTCCCCGCTTATGAGCGCTTTCAAAATATGGGAATTGTTGTCCACTGATTTTTGCCGTCGCCATTTCAGGTTGGTTCCGGTAAATTCTCCCCGTTCGGGACCCAGGTTGAATGTGAATGATTTTGAGTAGCTAAGCGCAAAGTCCATGGAAGTGGTCCGGGGGGAGGTAAATCCGTTTGACAGGGAAAAGATACCCGCTCCTTCTCCGGTAAACCGGGGAGAGCTTAGGTTCAGATTCTTTAATTCCAGTGTTTGCCGTTGTCCGTCCCATTCGGCGATTGCCTTGAGTTTTTCCAGTCGATAGGGAGAGGATGCGAGCGAATCGACCAGCGGTGAAGAGGTTTGACGGGTCGCATCGAGCGTAATTTGATTCATCTCAAGATCGATCGACGCCCGCCGTGTGAATTTGGCAAAAGGTGATTCTTTGCCGCTCCCCGATATTTGATCATCGGCAAGAGGCTGTATCTTCATGCTGGCGTCGGTTGAGGTTAAAACGTGGGACGTATTCGTTAATTTAAGTTGGCGGCCGGATAACCGGATCAACTCCAGCGATTCGATCACGGTGGCCGGACTTTGCAGGAACACGCTCCATAGCTGCCCATAGGTTAAGTCGGTACTCAATGTTTCCAATTGGAAATGGGAGGAGGGGGATGACCGTTCCAGGTTGACATTGGAGAATGAAATATTGCCGCTGAACGGGTGAACGGAGACGTCGTCCAGCGTAACCGTTACGGCTCTGTCCCCGGTTAATTCTTCATCCATCACCTGGTGGATCCGCTGCGATAAAATTTCGGCGGTAATATAGTGAATTCCTATGAAAAGGAGTAATACAATGGCTACCGTTATGGCCCATTTGGATCTCATGAGTTGACTCCGGTTTTGGTCTCTTTACCCAGTTTTTCGACGATTTGATCGAAGTTCATGGTTTCTTCCTCGCTGGCTTCCATATTTCGAAGAGTGAAGGCATTTTCCGACAACTCCTGGTCGCCGACGATAATGGTATAGCGGGCATTTTCGCGATCGGCGTCTTTCATCTGGGATTTGATGGAGCGCCCCTGGTAGTCCATGGTGGCTGAAATGCCATTTTTGCGCAGGGTGTTAACCCGGCTGAGAGCCCAGTCATTTGCCGGTTCCCCGATCGTTACGATGTAGACGTCGACGCCCGATTCTTTACGTACGTCGATATCGAGTGCATCGCATGCCAGCAACAATCGCTCCATACCCGAGGCGAAACCTACGGCGGGGGTCGGGGGACCTCCAAGCTCCTCAACCAACAGATCGTACCGTCCTCCGCCGCCAAGGGCGTCCTGGGAGCCGAGATCGGGGCTGATCAATTCAAAGGCGGTGTGGGTGTAGTAATCGAGTCCCCGCACCAGGTGCGGATCTTCCTGGTAGGCAATATCACTTTGTTCAAGCAGACTTTTAACGCGTTGATAATGATCGAGGGAGGTGTCTCCAAGGTAATCGGTAATAATCGGGGCCTTTTCGATAAACGACTGGTCTTCCTCCTCTTTGGAATCCAGGATGCGCATGGGATTTTTTTCAAGCCTGCGCTGAGAAACCTCGCTCAGTTGCTGCTTGTGCGGTTGAAAATATTCTTTTAGCGCCTCAACATAGTTCTGCCGCTCCTCGGGAGTTCCCACGGAATTGATTTTCAATTCCGAATTGGTAATCCCGACTTTCTCGTATATTCGCAACATAAGCTGTATGATATCGACATCGGCGACGGGCCGGTCGCTGCCCAGTATTTCAGCTCCGAATTGATGGAACTGCCGTTTGCGTCCTTTTTGGGGACGTTCGGCGCGAAACATGGGACCGATATAGAACAGATTTTGCGTTCCCCCGCGTTGATCCAGGTGATTTTCAATATAGGACCGGGCCACCGGTGCGGTGAGTTCGGGTCGCAGTACGTATTGATCGTCCCCCCGTTCAAAGGCAAACATCTCTTTGGAGACGATGTCCGTCTGTTGTCCTACCCCGCGTGCGATAAGTTCGGTCTGTTCGAGAATCGGGGTGCGGATTTCAGCGAAGTTGAATTCCCGGGCCGTTTCCCGGATGATTTCTTCGAGTGCTTGCCATTTTTCTACCTCGCCGGGAAGGATATCGTACATCCCCGGATGGGTGGTGTATTTCGGTTGAGCCATGTTTTTCTATAAATTCGTTTGAAGCTAAATGGATATATTTACAAGTCGCTATTGAATCCCTTAAAATAAGGGTCATTGGCCACAATTTCTTGTCCGGCTTTCAAACAGTCTGATATATCCGATAAGCACGGCGAACGGGAAGCGGGAAAAAGCGAGGGAAATGGGAAGTATCGTCTTTTCAAGCGGGCCACTGTTCCTCGAAAAGCGATGGAAAAATGCTTTTTTGTGGAACATTCAAAAGACCGTTTGAATGAGCGTCTTGTACAATTAACATTCGAATAAAGCGCTGAAAAAGGCGAAGGACTGTATTAGTCCGCTATGCCGGTGAGCACTATCTTCCCGGTGTTTTCATTGTTCTGCATGCGTTGATGGGCTTTTTCTGCATCTTGCCAATCGAATTCAGAATCGATAACCGGAGTTAGGTTCCCTTGCTCAAAATCTTCCCGTGCAAACGACTGAAAATTGCGGGTTAGCTGAATTTTATAAGATCGGGCGCGATTGCGAAGGGTGGATCCTTTTATAGTCAATCGTTTGAACAGGATTTTGCTCAAATCCACCTTGTCCACGTCTTTGCCCCCGAGAAAAGCCAGGTAGATCAAACGTCCGTCCCGCGCCAGGACTTTCATGTTGGGATGCCAGTACGGGCGGCCGATGAAATCAAGCACGAGGTCGATGCAATCAAGCCCCCATGCTTCTTCGATAACCTCAGCAAAATTTTGCTTTTTGTAGTTAATGAGCAGTTGTGCTCCCAGGTTGCCGGCAATGTCGAGTTTGTCGTCCGACCCGGCCGTGGTGGCAATGCGGGCATCGTGACGTTCGGCGATCTGAATGGCTGCAGTACCTACTCCGCTTCCCCCGGCATGAATCAGGACCTTTTCCTCCTGGCCGATATTTCCCAGCCAGCACAGGGCCTGGTAGGCGGTTAAAAAAGTCTCGGGAATGGCGGCAGCCTGGGTGAAGCTGAGTGAATCCGGTTTAGGCATGGCCATCTCTTCGTGAATAATCGCGTATTGAGCATAGCCGCCACCGGGAAGCAGGCCAAATACGGCGTCTCCTTTCTTCCAGCGCGATACATTTTTCCCCGCCTTATCCACGATGCCGCTCATTTCAAGACCCAATATGGAGGGAGCGCCCTCGGGTACGGGATACTGACCGCGGCGTTGCAGCAGATCGGCGCGATTTAGTGCAGTGGACGTGACCTGGACGCGGATTTCGTGATCGCCGGGTTCCGGCGTCTCCACTTCGTCGATGACCAGGGAAGATTCCGCGCCGGGATTTTTAACGGTAATGGCTTTCATAAAAGTAAATAACAAGCATTTATTCAGACTTTTCGAATGGCCTCGGAAATCTGTTCAACGACGTAATCTTGCTGCCGGTCGGTTAATTCCGGGAATATGGGCAAAGCAAGTGTTTGCAAGCTGGCGCAATGGGAAGCCGGGCAGTCATTGGCCTGGTATCCCAGGTGACTGAAGCATTCCTGTTCGTGTAGCGGAACCGGGTAGTAAACCGAGTGACCGATGTCGGCTTCTTTCAGTTGATTTTGAATGATATCCCGGCTGGCCGAGCGAATTACAAATTGATGATATACATGGCGACCGCCGTGCTCCGGATCGGCTTCCACTTCTTTGGGAGGTAGCAGGGCGTCCCGCAACCGTTTTTCGCGGTCGCCGCAGGGATCTTCATTGGCCTCGGGCGGAGCCACGAGGTCCGCTTCCTCGAACAGTTTTCGGTAGCGTTGGGCTTTCTCGCGCCGGGCGTCCGACCAGTCGTCCAGGTATCGGAGTTTAACCTGAAGTATGGCGGCTTGCAGGGTGTCGAGGCGGCTGTTGACCCCCACTATCTTGTGATGGTATTTGGGCTTGGAGCCGTGGACCCGCAACACGCGCAGTTTTTCGGCGAGCTCGTCGTCGGCCGTCGTTATCATGCCCCCGTCCCCGTAGCCTCCCAGGTTTTTACTGGGAAAAAAGCTGAAGCAGCCAAAGTGTCCGATCGATCCGGCTCGCCGACCTTTGTATTCGGCGCCGATGGCCTGGGCGGCGTCTTCAATCACGTAAAAGCCGTACTCGTCGGCCAGCTCTATCAGCGGATCCATGTCGGCGACCTGCCCGTAGAGGTGGACGGGAATGATGGCTTTGACCTGCTCCGGTGCTATGTCAAAACGGGACGAG
Source organism: uncultured Balneolaceae bacterium (assembly GCA_964421495.1). Taxonomy (GTDB): domain Bacteria; phylum Bacteroidota; class Rhodothermia; order Balneolales; family Balneolaceae; genus CAJXOW01. The sequence goes on from CAYQXO010000005.1 coordinate 20,248, forward strand.
AGCGGGTGTTTGCCTTCCAGGAACATGCGGACCTGGTCGGGATCGATATTGTAGGTGACCGGGTCAATGTCCAAAAATACCGGCGTGGCCCCGAGCCGGGCGATGGCTCCAGCTGTGGCAAAAAACGTATAGGGCGTGGTGATGACGTAGTCGCCGGGTCCCGTGTCGATGGCCATCAGGGAAAGCAGGAGGGCGTCCGAACCGGAAGCGCACCCCACGGCGTGGGGACTCTCGCAGTAGTCGGCGACCTGGTCCTCCAGCTGTTCGACCTGGGGCCCCATGATGAATTGCTGGCTTTCCAATACCTCGTTTACCGCCTCTTTCACTTCATCCTGGATGGTGCGGTATTGGGCGTCTAGATCGAGCAGGGGGACGGAGTCGACGGAAATTGTAGACATAGCAAAGTTCAGTTTAATTGGTTTATAAAAATATTTTCAGGAATCTGGCGGTTTGTGAATAGTAAATCTATGGAAGACCGACAGCCTCCCCGGAAATCTATTGAATTCCATTTGAAATTGACAGCAAAGAGCTTAACCTGGTTTTCACTGCGTGGGTAACGCTTCGCTCTGAGCGCTTCGCGGGATTCGCTACCACTCGGTGCGCTTCGCGGGTAACGCTCCACTCCGAGCGCTAACGCGGGAATCGTTGACACCCGGAGCGCTGCGAGGGAATCGCCTGGCTTGGTGCGTCGACGCGGGTGACACTTCGCTGTGTACCCAGCAAGAAAATCGGGTTACCCCTTTATCAGGTGTACTTCTCCCCGTTTCAGTCGGTATTGCCGGCCGGTTTCCGGGCATTCGGCTTTATTTTTGTCCGAAAAATCGAGTCGATGTCCCGCCCGGGAAACCCATCCGATATGCCGGGCCGGTACGCCGGCCACCAGGGCGTAGTCGGGCACGTTTTTGGTCACTACGGCCCCGGCCCCGATAAAGGAATAGGCACCGAGGGTATTGCCGCAGATAATCGTGGCGTTGGCTCCGATGCTGGCGCCCTGCTTGACGTGGGTACGAAGATACTCCTCCTTGCGTTCGATATGGCTGCGGGGATTGACCACATTGGTAAATACCATGCTGGGACCGCAAAACACGTCGTCTTCGATGATCACTTCATCGTAAATAGAAACGTTGTTCTGGACTTTTACGTTATTGCCCAGCCGTGCCTTGCCGCCGACGTAGCAATTCTGTCCCAGCACGCATCCGCGCCCGATTTCAGCTCCGGGCATCACATGAACCCAGTGCCAGATTTTGGTATCGGGACCAATGTCAGTTGGGGATTCGACAATAGCCGTTTCGTGAATAAAAGGGGATGAGGAGTCGTCGGATGAGTTATTCATAGGCATTCAGGGATTCATAGGATTCGTAAATCGGGACCGCCTTGGCACCCGTTTGAAGAGAGTGCTGCGACGCCTGTAATACGCGAAGCACCCGCAGTCCGTTGTAGCCGTCCGTCGTTGGACGCGCACCGCTGGCGGCTGCATCCAGGAACGCGCGGCATTCGTTTTTCAGCGGCTCGAGGTCCTCGAACGAGACCGGGCGACCCTCTTTTTTGCGGGGCACCGGCTTCCCGTCCACCCAGTCGGCTCCCTGGTCGTAGAGCATGAGTTTATTTTCATCGACTGTGTCGTTGAAAACCGCCATTTTTTCCTCGCCGATAACCACCAGTTTCTGTTCCTTGAACGGGTGGAGCCAGCTGACGAAAATATGTCCCCGGGTGCCATTGTCGAATACCAGGTTCGTGACGGTGGTATCGGCAATATTCGGCTGCAGATACGATCCGCCGTAGCAGGCAACCTCGATCGGCATACGTCCCAGGAGCCGCAGGATCACGGCAATATCGTGGGGAGCAAAGCTCCACAGGATGTTTTCCTCGTTACGGAACTTGCCGAGATTCAGCCGATTGCTGTACACATACTGGATTTGACCCAGTTCGCCATCCTGTACGAGTTCGTCCAGTTTAACAATAGCCGGATGGTATTCCAGCAGATGTCCGACGAAAAGCGTTTTGCCCACTTCCTCAGCCTTGCGAACCAGTTGTTCGCCCTGGGCGAAATTCAGCGCCAGCGGTTTCTCCACGAACACGTGTTTGCCGGCCTCCAGCCCCTGCTCCACTATCTCATAATGCGTTTCGGCAGGAGTTGCGATAGCGATATTTTTTACGTTTTCATCCGCCAGCGCCTTTTCCAGGTTGCCAAAAGTTTGAATGTCGGGATATTGATCGTGGAACTTTTCCCGTTTGTCGGCATCCCGGTCGCAAATGCCGTACAGGGCGTCGAGTTCATGCAGGTTGCGAACAATATTTTTACCCCAGTAGCCCGTCCCGATGACGAGGGTGTTGGAGGGATAGCTATCAGACATATATTTTATAAACTTTGTGGTTGTTTGATGGGGTATAATTTAGGAGTTCGCCGAGTACTTTAAAAGCGGGAAAAGGAGAGGGAGGGGATTGTAATCGGAAATGTGTGGTCTCCCGCAAATTAACTACAAAAAACGGATTTGGGAGCATAACAACAAAATTCTACGTAATAAGCAGTCAAACCGGGCTTCCTGACAGACATCGTTATTTTTTTATGATCCGGAAAGTTCGACCGACTCCCGGGCGAATTAACTATTTGTCACTTTGTAAAAAATAGATTTTGAGAGTTTTAATTTTGACTTCATGATCTTTTTTTGTTTTGGATTACTTTCTTTATTTGGTTATAACATTTGATAATAGGAAAAGTGCTAACTTTTAATTGACGGCCAATAACAATAAACAGAATAAAAAAGCATCTGAATACTGGTTATCTATCATTGATCGAATGTCCCTTGTATAAATTGAATTTTAGACAAAAGATATCATGAGTTATTTGGAAGGACTGGAAAAGGTTTTAATACTGGCGCCTCATACGGATGATGCTGAACTGGGGTGTGGCGGAACGATGGCAAAGCTGCTGGATATGGATGTCGAGTTATATGTTGCCGCCTTTTCGACGGCTCGTGCCTCTCTTCCGCCCGGAAGTAATCCCGACTTGTTGAAAGAGGAGTTCCTCGCCGCCATGGATGTATTTCAGATTTCGGAAGAACACCTGTTCATCTATGATTATAAAGTGCGCAAACTAAACTATTTCCGCCAGGAGGTATTGGAAGAACTGGTGAAATTACGAAGTGATTTGAATCCCGATATGGTATTGCTACCGTCGGGCAGCGATCTGCACCAGGATCACCAGGTTGTCTACAATGAAGGGCTCAGAGCGTTCAAGGATATCACGGTTTGGGGGTACGAGCTTCCCTGGAACCATATAACATTCTCGGCACAGGCCTTTATCACTCTGAATGAGCAACAACTTAATAAGAAATGGGAAGCGCTGGAGGCTTATCAGTCCCAGATTGAGAGAGGGAGAAACTATTTTACGTGGGACTTTATCAAGGGACTCGCTAAAGTGCGCGGCGTTCAGGTGAAAGCTGAATATGCGGAGGCGTTTGAGGTCGTGCGACTTAAGTGGTAAAAATTTCTCTTGCACTTTATTTCTTTCCGTATGCAATGAATAATCACCCATAGCGCTGAGAGTCATAGGGTCTCCCGCTTCATAAATAAAAATTTTATATGGTAGAGGAAAGTGATTACCGTCAAGTATTTATGGGAGGATCTCCCAGTACCGGCAGTACTCTGTTGCGTATCATTCTGGATCGGCATCCCAGAATATTCGGCAGCACTGAATTGTCTACATTCAACAAGCAGGAATTTTTAAACAATTTTGATAAAAAAAAGGATGAATTCCCCGCCTGGCTGACCAAGGGACTGCGAACCAGCGGCTACTCTTTTTACTATGCTTTTTTTAATAATAGGGAATCGGATTATGGTATTACCGACGATCAGTTGATAACATGGAGCCGGGAGGCTGATAATGTAAAGCAGCTCCTGGATCGTTTTATACGCCATTGCATGAAAGGGAGACAAGAGGACATCTTCCTCGAAAAAACTCCCTCTAACGTTTTATCATTTCCCGAATTGTCGGAGTTATTTCCTCGAGCCAAATTTATTCATATGACCCGTGATGGACGCGATGTATTGTGCTCGCTTAAAAAACGCTGGTTTACGCGATTTCAGGCAGCCAGCGCCTGGCTGTTTAATACGGCAGCGGGCATAAGGTTGCGTGAGAGCCCTCGTTATATGGAAGTATCCTATGAGGAGTTGGTAACTCATACGGAAGAAACTATACGGAACCTTTGTGAATTTCTGGAGGTTGAATTTGTGCCTGAAATGCTGGATAACGGCCAGGGTAGATTTAAGGGGAGTAACAGGTTGCAAAAGGCTTGGAGAGCTAATCCGCTCGGACCCATACGGAGTGTATCTTTGAACCGATATCAAGAGGAATTAAGTGACTTCGGGCGCGCGATTTTTAGACTGACTGAACTCACTTCGGCGGGGGGCAGACGTTTACATATTGATCCGTTGACTACCACCGACTTAATGCATAAACTCGGATATGAAACCGACTCAATTCACATTCGAAATATAGATCGGATTGGAGGGGCCATGCACCAATATTATGATTGGGCATATAGAACACTCAAATCGTTTAAACACCTTGAAAAGCCCGATCCCCCACTCACTCGAATCTCGAGAAGATTTTGATACGGCAGTTTGATATACTCTATAACACTAAATGATTTTTGATTAAAAGGGATTATGGAACGGCAGGAGGGTAATAAATAGATGTAAGAGGTCTGTTTATATTACCTCCTACCCCGTTAATTAATATTTATTCTGGGTCTTCATTGCAGAGTGGTTCAAAAATAATGTATTATTGTTCTTGGTCATCAAGATTAGTTAACAGGGAGCGCATTTTATTCCAGGTAAGTCCGGCTAACCACATAAGAATCGGAATAAGAGGTAGAATTAACAATCCTTTTACCAGAATTGTGATCCATATGGAGTCCATTTGAACATGGCTGATTCCGTAATAACCCGCTATGGAAAGGGTTACCATACCAGCCAACCGAGTCATGGGCCAATTAAGGGGATGCTCCCAGTAAGAATACAGGCTGTATCCAAGAAAGATAAAGATGTAAGCAATCATGGTGGCATAAGCAGCTCCCATAATACCAAAGTCGGGTATCATGAAATAATTCAGGACCACGTTTAGTATGGCGGCAGTAAGCGAACAAAAACCGATAAACAGCGTTTTGTCATGAACAGTCAACCGTGCTATAACGATCCAGCCTAAACCGTTTAGCAGTTTTGAAGAGGCGACGTACGGTATGATAACATAACCGGCATAATAGGCTTCTGAGGTAAATAGGTGAATGATTTCACGACCGAAAACCGAAATGCCGATCCAGAGGAGACACCCTATAAATCCATAATACAGCAGAATGCGTTTATAAACGACTTGTTGGGTCTCGGCATCATCATAATTATAGATAAAAGGTCGCCAGGCTTTTAAGAATGGATTTACCAATAACATGCCGGGAACCAATGCAAATCGGTAAGATATTCCATAGATACCTGTCGCGGCCGGACTTTCTAATTCACTTAACATCCAACGATCAAAATAAGTCAGGATCGGAAAAGAAACCGCTGTCAAAATAAAGGGATAGGAAAAATTGAGCATTTTCTTAAATAAACCCCAGTCAAACTCGAAACGCAGCGAATTACGGAACATCCAGATGCCCGCCAGGGTAAGTGGAATTTGACTGAATATGCGGGCTTCAAATACAGCATCTATATCTGCCTGCATAAACCATAAAAAATAGGTATTGTATGTACAGAGCAATATAGTGCCCACAATATTCCATAAAGAATATTGATCAGCTTGTTCCGTACTGTTCATAAAACCACTGGAAAGCATGCTTAAAAAGCGAACAAACAAGCTGATAAGCGTCAGTAAAAAACAAATCTTGGCAAGGGAATGAGCGGGTAGCAGTACGTCAATTACGGAATCCGCAGTTAGGTATAGTATAGTACATACAATGAATCCCATTCCGGTCAGAAACCAAAACAGGGTAGAGATGATTCTCTTTTTAAATTCGGGATCATCACTTTCAGGGAAATAGCGATAAAAGGCCTGAACCAATCCTAGATTTAAAATGCCATATACAAACTGTTCGGCGGGATCCAGAATTTCCAACAAGCTCAGGTCTGCGGGTAAAATGAATTCCGCATACAGCGGAATCATTAAAAACAGCAGGAATTTATTTATCATGTTGCCGGCACTGTAAAAAAATCCCTGCTTAAATAGCGTAATGATTTTAGATGTAGCGGATGATTTCATAGGGAATCAAAAAGAAACATAATAACCGGAATCGATGCAAATAGCGCCACGATGATGTTGCCACACATTTAAGATATGCCTAAGAAGGAGCTGCTTTCAGGGCCACAATTAAACATTAGATCGATAACTGATAAATGAGATTCGAATTCTCCCCACAGCTGCGGATATTGGGGGTGATTGAAATCGCTATAAGTAAGCGTGATGTCTGCCTGATTCAACTTTTGCTCGTCATTGTATTCTTTGCCCCCTCCTGTGCCGGATAAATAAGTGTTAACCCCAAGTTCCTTGCAAATGTCGATGATTAGATTGGTTTTGTCCCCGAAATTCTCCAATAAATCGGAGAGTAGCACACACCGGGTATTTATTCCCAGATAGTGGGCAATTTTATTATTCAGGTCGATGGTTAATTCAGCAAAATCGTCATGCTCCCGAAGAGATTGTTCCAAAATGGGATATATCTCTTCAAAATGAGATGCTTTCTTATAACTCATTTTCAATGTTTTGAGATGTTTCTTGACAAACTTGTCATTTGCAAAAGAAACCTCTCTATAAGTGGCTTTACCTTTTTGACCGGAAGGAACGGAAATAGGTATCGTAAGCCAGGTAGTTCCATTGGGGGTTTTCACTTTGTTCCGGTTAGCGAAACTTTGTCCACGGGGGTATTGAACCGCATCCAAATAAACGAAGATGTCACATTGGCTCATCTTATAAAAATACCCCGACCAAGGGATATAATTGGGTTGATGAATAGCTACGGTGTCTAGGTTATTTTCACTAGTTGATGGGGTCATCTTGCTTCAAGCGGTTATAAACTGTTTTAAATTGCTCTTTTTCCTCGGTTCGACCGTTATACGTACTGAATGGGAATGAATTCGGTGGTGACTCTATGACGGGTAATGGCTCATCACTAAAATGGATGAACTTCTTTTGTATATCTGATAACACCTGCTGGGGATCGTTACACAAATCCTTGTAATGGATCCGAACTACATGTTTCGAATCAATTTGATTTAATTCTTTGCGATAGAATTTTTTTAGGTAATAAACCTGTCCCGCAATTTGAGTCCAGTAATCTTCATTTATGATCTTTTCATAATCGGGGGGGACATAACTCCACCATTGTGTAGGATCATCGTAGTATTTTTTTCGGGCATCTAAAATGGAGACGGCAGTATCCAGGGAATCTCTTTCGATATAAATATATAAGACATCACCTAAAAGCTTTGTGAATCTGGGTAGATGATATGAGCCAAGGATATTTTTGAAGAGAGTGGGTTTGCCGAATTCATGCTGGATATTAACAAGAATACGGTGAATGCGGGCCCAGTCTATTTCATCCTCAAGGTGTTTGGCTTTTTTTACACTTTCAAATGAATGTTTTTTCAAAAGGCTTCTCCAGAAATATCCAAATTCGTGAACATCCAGTAATGATTCCGTGGAACCATATTCGGATTGAAAGTCGGTGAAAGAGTTGCTGTCAAAAAGTATTTTTGACAGCCGAATACCCGTTACCGGGGCTTTCCAGAATCGAGCTATAAAATTATTAATATATCCGGTATCCAGGCAATGAGCGATTAGTTGAGTAATAAGTGTAGTACCGGAACGGGGTGGGCCAAAAGTAAAAATAAAGGGATGGGCAACTTCTTTGTTTTTATATAGTGATGTCTCGAGTTCTTGGAGTGCTTCATTGAATTGATCCAAGAAATTTTCCTCACTCGGATCCTTATAGTATTCAGTTTGTCGCTCAACGTTAAGGTTTTCAAATGACTTGCTCATAATACAGAATATTGATTAAGGTAGAGTTGATATCATGTTTTTTTGATCCGTGCATCGGTAACGGCAAGTATTTCCTTGATAAAATATAAAGAGCTAATGGCCGATGGTTTTTCCAGCCAGAGCAATTTTTTACCATTTAAAAAAGGAAAATCCAAATCCTGTATATTCACAACATCATTGACCCATTTAAAAAGCAAATTCATCATACCAAAATCTCCAATAAAACGTCCATACCGTTCGTCCGTAAATGGATTGATAGCCTGGTTCAGCTTATGGAATTTTTTCGAGTTTGCAGGGGTAACGGGCAGGTTAAAGAAATCATTGATATAATCATTATATAAAAGACGGTGTGATCGTTTAGCAACAGGGACGGTAGCCCAGTAATCCATTAATTTTCGATCTAGTAGGGGAATGCGCCATTCATATCCCCAAAAATCGTAAACGCGAAGCGAATTCACGATATATTTGGCTTGCCGTTCCTGCCAAATCCACTCTTCATAAGTGGATACCGCCTGTTTGCCGGTCATTGATTCCGATAAATTCAGAAGCTCGCTGACTTTGTGGTAAAAATATGAGCTAAGTTCATCAGAATCCCATTTAAATCGGTTATAGTTTTTATCTAACAGGTAATCGACTAATGATTTTTGAGAAACTTCGGACTCTCCGACAAATTGATCGGGAGTGTGCATGCCAGCCATTAGCCCACCGGAATGACCTGGAATGATGATGCTGTCATCTGGGATAAGTTGGTCTTCTTTGAGTTTCTTGATGGCCCGAAAGTCCTGCAGATGCGAGTGAGAAGATAGATTTCCATATTCCAGTGAATATGCTTTTCGTTCTTCGCTCTGAAAGGATTGATATTCGGTTTGCTTCCGGTAGGGAATAAATATTAAATTCCGGTTAAAATGTTGAGTTATTTCACGGGCAATTTTGGATTCCCAATTGCCCGGGGAACCATAGGTAAAGTATTGAATGGGGGCATAATCGAGCCGTTCCAGCATACAGGCAATTAATCGGGAATCGAATCCTCCACTTAAGGGAATGACCGCCGTCCTGCCATTCATCGACTCTATAAGATCTTCAAAAATGTCAAGGTGCGTTTCATGCAATTGCTGGATCAGTTCTGAGCTTGTTAGATCTGCGTCTGGTTTTTGAGTAAAACGAAAGTACCTTTTGGACTTGGCCTCGCTCGTTGATGCCGGCAACTCGACTATCTCGCCGGCTTGGATCTGTTTAATTTCGGGGAAAAGAGTCTCAGCGCCGGTCACATATCCGGTTAATAAATATTCGGCTGCTTCTCCATAAGCTATGTCGGTTAGTTTTAAATCTTTTCTCAGTTGGACCGCCTTGTTGGAAAGATGCCACTGATTTTGGTGGTAAGTGTAAAACAGTGGAAGACTGCGGACGGGATCAACAGCCGCCCGCAGATAATCGTCGGTTTCACTAATTACAAGGAAAACCCCACTGAGGTTTCCTAGTAGATCATGCCATTGACGAAAAGTATCAAGATTTGCAAACCGTTCAGCGAGTCGCCTACCTTGAAGCAGGTCAGATTGTTCGTATGCATAGCCGCATGTGGTTATATGGTGGACGCGATGCCATTCAAATTGAGTACTGTTATCAAGGTATAAAGGCATACTGAAGGTAAATTTCGACCATTTTCAAAATTGATTTCCTGTTATGTAGAAAAGTCATTTGTTGCTTCTGCTACGTATTAGTTTTCGAAAACTTCGTTTCAGAAAGCCACTGGCAAATTTTGTGGTCTGTCCGAAAGCTGCAATCGCCGGCATTGGATCCGACTTATCCCAGAAAGCATGCACGGGGGAGGTGAAACTGTCTCGCAGTATCTTAAAGATTGAAGTATTTTGATGTAAGAACGTATTAAAATATGCATCCATAAAAAGATAACTCCACGTACCATTGAATATCTTTTGTTCGGTGGGGACCGGTTCTTGTTTTTGGAGGGTTTGACATGCAATCCAAGGGAGATTAACACCGCTGTAAGTTGCCAGGCTGTTCCAGCTCCAGGAACGGGGGTTAATCTCCATCAAGTAAAAAGTATCCCGGTACTTCTTAAACTCGATTTGAGCGATGCCGGTAAAACCAATTTCTCCAACCAACTCTTTGCTATATTTTAATAATTGAGGTTCATCTACTAATTCAGCAAGGGCGGCCTCTCCCGTGGAAGGGGGAAATTGGCGAAGTTTGCGTCCCATGAATGCTCCCACTACTGTTCCATTCCACGCAAAGATGCCGGCGGTGTATAATTTGTCGTCTGCACCGGGAATATATTCCTGTACTATATATTCTACCTGTTTATCTCTTAAATTTTCTACGGCATTAGTCAACTCTTTCAAATTGGAGCAAAACCGAATTCTGAAAACGTCTTTTTCAATGTTCTCAGGAGATCGTTTCGAATCAGGCTTAATGACATAAGGGAATGTGCCTTCTTCGATAACGGTTTCAAGTGAGGGACTTATCCAGGAAGTGGGAGTGGGAATTTCACAGGATTGGGCAAGTTCAAATGTTTGGTTTTTGTTTAAACACTGTTGGAGAATTCCAAGGTCTGTTTCAAATAAAGGAGTGAAATAATCCGATAAGACTTCCCAGTTTCGAGCCATCGATAAAATATATTCATCGTTGACCGGTATAAGAAATAATCTATAGTCAAA
>CAYQXO010000005.1:30958-53685 GCA_964421495.1 uncultured Balneolaceae bacterium
CCGATCTTAATGAGATGTTGTATAAAGCCCTTGCTATCTTCAGCTGGTTCAGGTATTAAATACTTTTCCTCTACATATTTTGAATATAAGCCGGGAGCGGTACGGACATGGTCCGCCGCGATTATTTCAACCCCTTTTCTGCCTAAAGCACGGGCGACACCGAGTCCGTTACGTCTGCAATTAACAATAAGCGCTTTCAATAGATCACTAAATCAAGGTTTTTGGGAACGATCGAGAGAGAAAGATACACTCATAATATTAGTCAGTTTCCAGGAAGAAGGTTTCGTTTCGCAGACCTCTCCGTTGTGTCTCTAGCAAGAGAACATCGTGGGGGTTAATGTTGCCAAGATTAACGTTGCAACCCACTTGATTGATCATATAATTTTGATGTTTGGCTTTGGGGGTTTCAAAAATCAATCGCTTACTATCCATCTTGCTGATGATATCGGAAATAAGATCGGTTCTGATGGTCCCGTTTTGATTATATATGCCTGCAGTTCCTGATCCCCGACCTTCGGTAATCACATAACTCGCTCCCGCATTTAATAAGGTTTCAATTTCCTCCATCCATTTGGAAGGGGGTAAATTTACACTTGAGTCCTTACACCCCACTTCAGCCAGTACGTTAAATTGTTGTCCTAAGGTTTGAATTAACTCTGATCGTTTATTCAGATCAATATCCAGAGTTCCATTGGAAATTTCGATATAGCCTACGCCATACTCAGATAAAAAGTCAATAAAAGCATCCATTTTATCCTGATAGTAAAACTTTTCGAATAATGTCCCTCCAAAATATACATTGACGTCATGTTCTTGATACAACTCCAGCTTTTGAGATAATACAGGATTTAAATAAGCAGTTCCAACCCCCATCTTGGCAATATCGATAAAAGAGTGATAATCGTTTAAAATCTGGTTAAGCTCTCCGACATTTAAACCCACATCCTGAATGGAAGTTATGCCGTATTTCCGTGGTTTGCTCGTTCTTTCCGGTAAATCCAATGCACACATAAACGAGTTTTTGAGAGGTTATTTTTGTAAAAGTTTAGCCTGAACGGAGTGGAAGTAATATACATACTTGATAAGAGCTTTAAAAGACGTATACATACATCTTCAGCCTGGGGAAAATTTTATTTGGAGATAGTGTGAAGGGCTTCACGACCTAATTGCAGCAGTTTTACTTTACGACTCATTTTACTAATACGGAAATACCGTTTTTGATGTCCTCCGAATCCACGGAAAAAACGTTCAATAGACTCAATCATTGATCCCTCAAAGTCGAATTTTTCTGTCTTGCCGGAGACATATTTTATAGTTTCCCACATCAGAAGGCTGGAAGCACCACTGTTTCGAAGTTCCGGATCAGCTCCCCCTATCAAGTAATAAGCTGCATTTGCATCCCAAACTACATAGAGGGCGGCGTGGGTGCGTTCTTGATCATCAACGGCAAATAGTAATTTTCGAGCATTGTTATTCTTACAGGCATTGTCTAACCGTTTGAATGACGCAAAGGAATATTGGGGGGTCGTATTCTGTCTTTCAAAAGTTAGTAAGTACATCCGCCATAATTCACTAACTCCTAAATCGGAGACTACCGTTAATTTTTCTTGCGCTTTTCGGATCTCTCTCCTGATATTCCCTTTGAATCCGCCCCATATTTTCTCAGGATCAGACAAATCGTCTATTACATACGTGTACCGAGTCGTTTGTTCAAAGTTCTGCCAATAAAAAGGAAGCCAGTTGGTAATGGAATAGTGGAAATTTTGATCAAAATAATCAAAAACCGGGAGTTGTTTGGCTAGATTTTTTAATATTTTCCGTTCTCGTGACAATCGGGTGGCGTATTTACCATCAAGGGGCTGTATCCAGGGTCCCAAAGCCTGCGTAAAGGCTGGCATCAGAGAAAGTTTCAATCCCCATTTCTTTTTAAGTATATAGGGCATGCGTGCTATGATCTTCCCACCTTTTTGAAGCACGATCTCCTCCCATTGATTGCCCGCTACTGCATTCAACCACCAAGGCTGTTGGAAAATACAATAACTGGGAGATGTCTCTCCTTGTTCACTCATTCGCAAATTTGTTTAATGATTTTGAATATACCGGGTTAACCTCTCATAGAGATGTTCGTCAATTTGTATGTTGTTAACAGTTGGAAAAGAGTCTGGCAGACTGCTTTTGGAATGTAATGTCACATTGTGTTCCTGGCAAAATGACCAAAAACGCTTGAGTTCACTTTGCGGGTTATTGCAAAAACTTTCGTAGGAGATGTTTAGAAAACGATGTGAATCGTATTGATTTTTCTGTTCTTCTATATACCGATAAATTTCTTTAGCTTGTTCAACCACTTGTTCTTCGATGGGAAGGGACCGAAGAGAAGCATCCGGACTGGGATCGACGGAAAACCAGGTTTTATAATTTCCAAATTTTTTCTTACGACTTTTTAAAAGCGAATGAGCGATATCTTTAATCTGCCGATTCATTACGACAAATAAAGCATCCGGAAAGGCTGTATATAAGGGCTCAAGACGAACACTGCAATGTAAATTTTTAAAAATGAACGGTTTTTGGGCAAATGATATCAGTAATAGTATGGATCTTTTCAGGTGTTTGATCTTTTTATCAGAGAGATCATCAAGTGAAATCCGATGGGGCCATCGTGGGAAAAACCTATACCAGAAAGCGGCACATTCACTGGGTGCGTATTTACCCCTTACTGTCCCCAGCCGGGAGGTAAAACTTTGTTCCCGATAACGGGTTGAAGGATGAAAAATTGATTCGACAAGCCATGGGGCCCCATAGAACCAGCAATGCAGGTTTGACAGATAGCCCAATTGATAGGCGGTGACAAGTGATTGATATAATAAAGTACTTCCCGATCTCGGAGCTCCGATAATAAACAGGGGCGGCCAAGGACAGTTAGTAGTCAAGTTACGTGATGCCAATACATCCGTATAGGCAATTCCTTGATTAAAGGCCTGGTATATTTTGTATGCAGAACGCCTGACTACACTCTTTTTATGGAGCATTGGATGCCACTTAGTTATTTATTTGAGGTTTTTGCTCTGTAATGGTCCCACACTTTTTTACCACTGCAAACAACCCCTTCTTGTCGTGCAAACTGGATTATTTGAGTTAAAACGTCTCTCCATCCGGCAAATTTAAAATCGGTGAAATATCCATTATGCCATAATATAGAGACTGCTCCATTGAATTTGGATATCTCTTGCAATAAAGGTTGCACATACGAAAATGCAACTGATGAGTCCAAACCCATATAGTCTTGTTGTCGCAGTGTTGCATCCATCACGACCATAGGTATTTCAAGGACGTTTGTCGGTTGCATCATATTCAAGTCAAATAAATAAAACGGATGGGTAATTCCGTTTCGGAACCCGATCATCTCCGCAAAGCCAAGAGTCGTATCGTAAGATAACCCGGCATTATCCAAAAGGGATGGAGTGTGGCGGATATCAAAATTAAGATAGTGATACCGCCCCCCCGTGACCGGGGAATTGAATTGTTTGAGCTCTTCCTGGAACGTTTGTAGATCAATATGCCCCCCCTTACTCCCGTGAATACCGATTTCATGCCCCCCCTCTTTCAAAAAATCGATCTGTTGTTGAACTTTTTTTTCATTTAGCCTGTAATCAGCATGTTTTAGTCGATTAAAAGTACCTTTACGGGCAATAAAATAATAACTGGCCCTGATGTTCCACTGCCTTTCATATTTTGCAATTTCCTCGAGATTAAAGCGAGTGTCTTTACCCATCAATCGATCTATACCAATCTTAATTCCAGAACCGATTTTGCCTTGTTTAAGAGCTGCATAGCCGTCTTCTAGCCAACCAGAATACAAACTGTCGACATCATGAGTGAGAGCTAACGCACTAGAGCCTAAAGAAGAGCGGCCTGGATTAAATTTTTCTTCATTAAATTTTTCGAGGGCCCTCTTGAGTATATCGAAGTAGTAATTGACGACCGGTATATGGGCAATATCCAGATCATATACTAGGGATTCATGATAGCAATAACGGTCAAATTCCTTCTGTTGAACTTGTTGGTATTCGTGCCAGCCGGAGAGAAAGTAAAAAGAGGACGCAAGAAGATCGCATGAGATCAATATCCGGTTATCCTGCCGTTGGATTATGGGAGAATTGGAGGACTGGTCAAACAAAATGGGGAGTTCTGTTTCTTCCCACGATTTCCATGTAATGGATGCCGGTTCAATTTTTTGATCCTTCCCGAAGAACGTGCGCCCCGCATCGCTGATATGAACGCCATCGTCAGACTGGCGTCCGTAGAAAACCGGCAGCGGGGCGGAGAGCCCGTAAACGTTTTTGAAGGTATCGAGTGTGTAACGTACCCAGCTTTCCATATGCGGCGGATTATGGTTTGATTACATCGATCAGTTGGGAGGTCAACGTGATGCGCGAGTACGGATGATCCGTCAAGCTTGATTGAATGTTGCTTCGGGGCAGTTGGTCGGGATCCCGGATAACTTTTTCCAGATAGGTTCGTATGCTTTCTGCATCGTCGTGTTCAAAACAAACCCCCTGACCAGTTTCCTGAATGATATGGGCAGCATCACCCGAGGTGGTGCCCATAAAGAGAATGGGGGTGCCCGAACCGAGGTAGTCAAATAACTTGCCGGTCAGGATCAATTCGCTGTGTTCGGTTTTTGAGATGGATAACAAGAGCAGGTCGGAAGCCCGCATCGCTTTAACCACTTCCTTATGCGGGATGTAAGATTGAATCGATACGGAGGAGGCAATGCCGAACTTCTTTATCTGCTCCCGGACTTTGGGATGTACATTACCGATAAATTCCAGCAGAACCTTGTCGGGTTCAGAGAGCATTGATATAGCTTTGAACATGCCGGACGGGATAGCGGCTTCTCTTACGCTGCCGGTAAATCGGATGGTAAAGCGATGGTCGTGGTAAGGGGTGAGTTCGTCTGGTGACTGTTGAAAGTCTTCCGGATCAAATCCGTTCGGTATCATGTGATATCTGCGATCGTAGATGGTCCGCTGTATTTTCCGCATGGAGGGAGAAACTACGATAACTTCGTCGGCTTTTGTTAACACGGACCGTTCCAGTTTACGATCGATATATAGGGCGGGACGGGTCCGGGGTAGCACCTGGTTGTAATAAACGTGCGACCAGGGATCGCGAAAATCAGCAATCCAGCGTATTCCGGTTTTACGATTTACGTACTTCCCGATAAAGTGAGTTGAGTGGGGTGGGCCGGTGGTAATAATCGCATCTATGTTCTCCTTTTGGATTACTTTTAACGCTTTGCGACGTGCCGTAAAAACCCATCCGTAACGTGCGTCAGGAATAAAAATATTGGCACGAATCCAGCTTGCCATGCGTGCAGACCATTTATTGGATCGCAGAGCCTGGGTAGGTTTTGAAGCTTCGGAGGTTGATTTGCCTGAAAGCTTTGCATAGAGCTGAAAGGGCTCGTAGGATCGACTCCTGTACACATTGACTTCCTCCGGCACCTCCTCTGACAAGCTCCGGTCTATAATAGGGTAGGTTGGATTGGAAACGGTCAAAACCGTAGGGGTTACACCAAAGCGAGGGAGATATTTGCAAAATTTCAGGAAACGCTGTACCCCGGATCCTCCGCTGGGCGGCCAGTAATAGGTGACAATAAGAACGTTACGAGTTTTCATCTTCCCGTGATTTCGCTGACGGAAGATTGAAGCCCAACGCCCCCCGACGATATAGCTGCGTTAAACCGATCAGACCGATCAACCACTGCAGGAGATTACCGACCCAGGAAAGTCGGGAACCCCATATATAGGCTGCAGGTTCAAAGTCGAGGTGTATGGTATGGTTGCCGGCGGGTACCTGCATCCCCCGTAGCACATAATTGGTTTTGTAAATCTGTATTTCTTCTCCGTCTATTGTGGCCGCCCATCCTATTGGATAATACATTTCGCTGAGAACGAGGAACCCATCTTGCTCATTTTCCGTTTCTATGGTAATATTGCGGGGCCCGTATTCCGTCACCCGGGCTGTTGTAGTGGGACTTTTTCCGGCCTGCAATTCCCTTCCGGTTTCTACAACCCCATGCTGTTTCGCCTTGAAATCAAGTGAGCTGGAGGGTTTCAATTTATTCACTGCACTCCGGGGATCGTGGACGGTAACAACCGAGTCTACAAAAAATGCTTTGCTGGCCACCTCGCTGTTTTGATAGACAAAGCCGTCTTCCTGATTATACACCTGTCGATAGCCGGGGAGCCGAAATTGTTGCCGGGCGGATATGTATTTCACATTTAACATATTGAGGATTTCCGTATTTACACCATTGGGGCCGGTGTAAAGCAGTTCGTCGATTAGATCCTGGTAATGGCTCAGCTTTGCTCCAATATACCCGCCAATACTGGGATAAAAATAACTGGGAACGGCATTGTTGAAGGGATTACGATGCAATGGAAAAACCCGGTAGGGATAGGTATTTGTTTGATCATTGATGTTTTCTTCCATAAACCGATCCCGAGGTTGTCCCCGTTGTTCAATGGCTTGTTCGAGGGTTAATGACTCGGGGGCCATCTGGTCTTCCGTAATATAACGACTCCCGACGCTCATCAAGTCATAACTGCTTATTATAATTAGAGCTATTACAAAATATCCCTTGCTTATTTTTCCCTGGTAAAACAGAAACAGCAGTGCGCTGGTTAATAATATCAATATAAAGAACCGGGTTGAGTCACTCTGGGCTTTTTCCACTCGTTCCGGCTTCAGGCGTTGATCCACTACCTGTTGAGCGCGACGCTGAACTTTGGGATTGGAAGGCTCAACATTATTCTGACGGGCAATCTGCTGAGAAATACGATTCACTTCCCCCGGTTTTTCAAATGATAGCAGTGAGTCGTTCCAGAGCGTGAATATCAATGCTATACCCAGGGCGATTCCCAGGGGAGCATAAAACTTTTTGGGGGATGGACTCTTGCCTTTTTGTTTAAACTTTTTCACATATTCAAAAAGCTCATCCAATCCGAAGACGGCAATAATACCGAAACAGAAGACGGTGACAATTAGCCACATTTCGGGAGTTCGGAATTTGTCGAACAGCGGGACATAGTGGAACATGAATTCATTCAGCAATTCAAAGTGATACCCGAGTGAAAAAAGCAGGGTGAGTGTTCCCGTTCCGAGGAATACATATTTGTATCGCTTTTTGTAAAGGAATAACCCGACTAAAAACAGAATAAAAACCACCGCTCCCATATAGTGGGGGCCGCTCGTTACGGACTTCGGTCCCCAGTACGCGCCGGCGGCCGAGGCTCCGCCGTACAGATCGGGTATGATTAACGTAAGGAGTTCGCCGGGTCCTTGCGACCAGCTGAAGGCGTATTCCAGGTCAAGTCCCCCGCCGCCTCCGGCGTCCAGAGCTGATCCCCCGCGAGTACTGTAGGGAGAAAATTCAAGCATTCTCCAGTATTGTTGAATATTTCCCCAGAATCCTAAGAGTCCGCCGGCTCCAAGCAGCCCGGTACTGATTGACCAGGTTTTGATCCGGTTGTTTTGATAAGCGTAATAGGTGTCGGCAATCCACCAGAATAAAAGCAGGTAGAAAAAATAGTAGCTGACCTGTGGATGCCCGGCCCGGAATTGCAGGGTTAAAGCGATGGCAAAAACAGATAAACTAATCCACCGCCTTTTTTGCCAGCGAGTTAGCATCATATATCCCACAAACATCCACGGGATGAAAGCAATGGTCTGTATTTTAATATTATGTCCGGCTCCTATGATGATGGGCAGGTACGTAGTAAAGGCGAATCCCAGGGATCCGAGCACGGCCGTTAGCGGACGAACTTTCAGCATCAGCAACATTACATACATGCCAATCAGCAAGACCCAGTAATCCATAGCCGGAAATATGGATTCGGTAAGGGAAAATAGCAGATCATCCAAATGATACACCGCCTTTTCAACGGAAACGACATAGGCCGGCATCCCCGAAAACATATTTGTGGCCCACAGAGGTTCTATCCCGGTTTGCTGCCTGTACTCAATGATCGACTCGGCCCCGGCCCTCCATTGAATGGAGTCATGTCCCATAAATTTCATCCCGCCCAGTACCGTGGCGTGATACATAATGACGGGCAAAACAATGAGGATTACAAGAGATGCCAGATGCCGCTTCTTTTGAGGCAACCGGGAAAAGAAGTCTTCCTCGAGTTGTCCGAATTCATCCTTTTTACTCATGTCTGTGGCAATTTATTTGTGGTAGAGCTGGGAATGACTGATTGCTATTAACATGCTACTCAATGACCCGGGGCACGCGGAAATAGTCGCTGTCGGCGTCGGGGGCGTTTTTCAAGGCCTCTTCGTGGTCCAGCGGCTCCTCGGTCTCGTCGGGCCGGTAGCGGAATTCCAGGTCCACCACATGCTCCAGCGGTTCTACGTCGCTCGTGTCTACTTCCCCAAGCTGCTCCATATGTTCAAGAATTTGGTTCATATCTTCTGCCAGACTTTCGACGTCATCTTCTTCAAACTGAAGTCGGGCCAGATCCGCTATATATTTAACCTCTTGTTTTGTAACTGACATAGGTTCGCTTGTTTATATTTATTTGAAAGGGAAATTGAATTTAAAAAATGTTTGTAAGAATCAATAAACTTAATCTAATCCATGATTATTGAAAATTTCTTATAATGTACCTATTGAAATCCACGAGGTTAAATCCGGATAGACGTTCTACACGCTGAAACCATGATAGAGATTTTTGAAAAACCGGGGCAAACGGCCGCTCTTTCAATTGAAAATTTTTTCTTGCGGCTTTGCCGACTCTACCTTAGTCACTAGTAAATTCATGCATTTTTCCACTTACGCTGATCCGTTCGAAAAATTTTTAGTTCTCAGAGCGGCCGTTTGCCCCGGTTTTTCAAAAATCTCGGATGCATTATTTTGAATATCTTTTATGATCAAAGAGGAAATAACGATTACAAACTCGGAGGGCCTGCATGCGCGGCCGGCGGCTTCCCTGGTAAAACTGGCCAGTAGCTATAAATCAGACTTTTTCATCCAGTTGCAAGGCTATACGGTAAATGGCAAAAGTATCCTCGGAGTTATGACCCTGGCGGCCGAGCAGGGAGCCGAACTGGAACTGCAGGTCGACGGTCCCGACGAGGAGGAGGCGATGGAGGCTATCAAAGATCTGTTTGAACGCGGATTTGACGAAGAGTGAGCGGACTTTCATTGAAATTACTTATTTTGTGGACGCTCAACCTGCTCGTCGATGAGGAAATAACTGTAACAGCGATATACTGCAAGAAACTGCTAATTAATGAGTCCGACTGAAGAGTTGCAACGGCGCGAAATACGATTGAAAGGCCTTCCCGCCTCGCCGGGAATTGTCATGGGGAAGGCGTCTGTCTATAAAAGAAAGCAGCCGGTTGTTCAGCCGACTAAAATAGCGCCTGGCGAAACCGAAAAACATTGTGAGCGCTTTAAGGAAGCACGAAAATCAACGATTCGTGAACTCAAACGGGTCCGCCGGGGGACGGATGACCGCGAAACCGCCGAAATCCTGGCAACCCAGATCGAAATTGTCAATGATCCGGATCTGGCTGAACAAATCCGTTCCTATATCGAGGAAGAATTGCTGAATGTGGGATACGCGGTCTATAAAGCTTTTCACCATTACATTGAAATGATTACCTCCAATGATGCCGATTTGCTCAAGGATCGCGTCATCGATATTGAGGATATGCGTGATCGTTTAATTCAATCGGTAGAGCGGCGGTCCAGCGAACCGACGATTGATCCGTCCTCTATAGTGGTTACCGATGAGTTGACGCCGTCTGACCTGGTGAAACTGGCTTCCCAGGATATGAAAGCGCTCGTGATGGACTCGGGAGGACTCACTTCTCACACCTCCATCATAGCCCATTCGATAGGTATTACCTCGGTGGTGGGACTCCAGCGGGTCTGCCAGCTTATTAAATCGGGCGATGATATTATTGTAGATGGCAACGAGGGAGTGGTCGTGGTGCGGCCCAGTGACGAAACGCACCAAAAATACGAGCGGAAACTGGAGGAGCAGCGCAAAAGGTTGAAACAACACCAGGAGATCCTGAAACAGCCGTCAGAGACGACGGATGGTCATCCGTTCAGGTTGCGGGCAAATATCGAATTCAAGGAGGAGCTCCCCAACCTCGAAACCTATCGGGCGGAGGGAATCGGGCTGCTCCGAACCGAGTCGCTGTACCTCAGCGAAGGCCGTTTCGGTGATTACCAGGCGCAGGAGGAATTCTACAAAACGGTGATGGAAGAGGTGGGGAACGATTTTGTCGCTATTCGTTTGTTTGATGCGGGGGGCGATAAATTTTACGATCAACCCCTGCGCGAAGATAATCCCTTTCTCGGGTGGCGAGGGATCCGCATGCTCCTGGATGAAAGAGAGCTGCTCCGTATTCAGCTGGAAGGCATATTGCGGGTATCGGGACATTTCCCGAATCAGATTGGTATCCTGCTTCCCATGGTATCTACGTTGGAAGAGTTGGAGGAAACCCGCAGGGAACTGGATCGGTTAATTGATTCGTTGAAGCAGGAGGGAGTAGAGGTAGATGAAAATATACAGCTCGGAGTAATGGTGGAGGTCCCAAGCGTCGCGATCCAGGCCCGTGAGTTTGCAAAGCAGGTCGACTTCTTTAGCATCGGTACCAATGATCTTACTCAATATACGCTGGCCGTTGATCGGGGCAACGAGTTGATATCAGATCTGTATCAGCAGACGAATCCCGCCGTATGGAGTTTGATCGATAATACCATTGATGCAGCTAATGAATACGATATAAACGTGGCCGTCTGCGGCGAGATTGCAGCGGACCCTGTTGCCGCTGCCTGTCTGGTGGGGATGGGGATCGATGACCTGAGTATGGCCCCTGCTTCAATACCCGAGGTTAAGGAGGTCCTTATTCAACATTCATATTCTGAGTTAAAGAGCCTTGCAGACAAGATCCGCGGGGCCGGCAGCAATACCGATATTCAGGAAATTTTTAACGACTGGAAATAACCGCTACTATGAAAAAATTAACTACATCCTATATCGAGTCGGTGGACCCGGAAGGAATGCGTAATCTGATGCTTCGGTTTCCGGATCACTGGTCGGAAATTCGTCAGAAAACCAAAAACCTGTCGCTCGATATCGATTTCAACAAAGTCGCCAATATTTGTCTGGCGGGCATGGGAGGTTCGGCTATCGGTGGAGACTTGATAAAGTCCTATGCGTATGACACTTCTCCGCTGCCGGTAAATATTATACGGCATTACGAACTTCCGGAATGGGTCGACGGGGACACGCTTTTTATCGGTTGCAGCTATTCCGGGAACACGGAGGAAACCCTGTCGGCCGTTAACCAGGCTATCGAGCGGGGCGCGCAAATTATCGTGGTCACCTCGGGTGGAGAATTGCTGCTTAAGGCCCAGAAAAATGATTATGACTATATTAAAATTCCGGGTGGATTGCCTCCGCGTGCAGCTCTGGCATACAGCTTTGTTCCGCTTTTCAGAATATTTCAACGGTTCGACCTGGTAAAGGAGGGAGAACAGGCCCTCGATGAAACGGAGGAATTACTCTACGATCAGGCTGAAATGTTTTCCGATCTTGAAACCAGCGAACCCCTCGAGCTTGCCCGCAATATCAAGGATACCCTTCCCGTGGTGTATGCTGACGATACCCTGATGGAACCGGTTCAACTGCGGTGGAGGGGACAGTTGGAGGAAAATGCCAAAACGTTAGCCTATGGCAACAGTTTCCCCGAAATGAACCACAACGAAATTGTGGGATGGGATCAGATAGCCCACCTGGCCGGCCGGTTAACCGTCCTGGTGCTGAAGGATACGGAAGATAATAAACAGGTCCAGGCACGGATGGATATCACGAAAGAGCTTATTGAAGATCATGCCGTCTATTATCATACCCTGGAAACTACGGGAGACAGCAGGTTGACGCGCTTGTTTTCCCTGATTCAGGTGGCAGATTGGACCAGTTTTTACCTGGCTATGTTGTATCAAGTCGACCCTACCCCCGTGAGTCGAATCGATATGCTGAAAAGTAAACTTGCCGAACTCTCATAATCGCAGGTACAGGATTGTCTTATGAATAATTTAATTCGTAAATTTCCTGTTCACCCGCGACCGGCTTCGGCTGACGTGGCGCAACATCCATCAAAACGGCTATATTTTTATGATTGATAAACAATTCACCCCCAAGCGAACGATCTGCCGCGTAACTTTCAGGGTACCCCGGTCTTGGGCCAACCGTAAAGTCAGCCTGGTAGGAGATTTTAACGAGTGGGATCCCGAGAAGCATCGTTTGCAGGAACAGGAAGGCTACTGGCAGACGCTGGTAAGGCTTAAACCGGATCGAAAGTACAAATTCAAATACCTGCTGGATGGAGAAATATGGCAAAATGATGATCAGGCAGACGATTACGTCATCAATCCGTTTGGTACGGAAGATTCCATACTCGAAATAGGTCAATAACTTAATTCAAGTTACCAGGGATAGGACGCTATTTGTTTGATGAAGATGCGTTTTACAACGAATTGACAACGACATGGCTGGGGCACGACTTTATCTATTTTGAACAGCTGGAGTCTACCAATTCCTTCCTGCGAGAGGCAACGTCGGACGAGGTGGGTCACGGCACTATTTGTCTCACGGATCACCAGACGGCAGGTCGCGGCCGGTATGACCGGGAATGGGTGGCTGACTCCTCCGCCAATCTTACCTTCACCCTGGCTTTTAAACCGTTTCGGGCGGAAGGACTCCACGTATTAACGCTGGCATGTGCACTTGCAATTACGGAGACCGTGGATCAGTGGCTGGAGGTGGAGACCAATATCAAGTGGCCGAATGATGTTATTTACGAGGGACGAAAAATGGGGGGGATCTTGACGGAGTCTGTATTTTCCGGTAATCAAATCGATCGTGTACTGGTGGGAATCGGACTTAATGTAAACCAGGAGCGTTTTCCTTCTTCCATTGATGAGAAGGCTACCTCGATGTGCCGTATAGCAGAGGCCAAAAGCTTTGATCGTGAACCTCTTCTGGCCGGCATACTACAGCGAATTGAGCATTTTTATGGACAGTGGAAACGATTTGATGTCAATTTGTTGAAAGCTGTCAACCAGCGAATTATCGGGTACGGCAGCTGGGTTTCCCTTTATGTCGGTGATCAGCTTTTCGATGGCAAGTGTAAATTTCTTGGCATCAATGAGGAGGGGGCACTGGTCGTGCTGACCTCGAACGACGAGATTAAGACGTTTTCTTATGAACAAGTCCACATTGCAACCGATTGAAAAACACGTGCGGAAAAGGGTGGAACGGTGTTTTTCGTCCTCCAGGCCTCCATTGGTCATCGGGGTGAGCGGGGGACCTGATTCAATGGCCCTGCTGCACATTTTTTGGAGATTATCGATCCCTGTAACGGTCGGTCATATAAACTACGAACAACGGGGAGAGGCTTCGGAGCAGGACCAGCAACTGGTGGAGGACTTCACCCGCGATCGAAACATCAGTTGTTATACCCACCGCCCGGGATCTTTTCCCGGAGAAGGAGAGAACTTTCAGGAGTGGGCGCGCAAACGGCGTTTTTCTTTCTTAAAAGAGTTAATGAACCGACAGCGTGCCGACGCTATCGCTCTTGCCCATCATCGGGAAGACCAGGTCGAAACGCTCCTGCAAAAGCTGTTTCGAGGAGCGGGACCGGGAGGATGGTCGGGGATGTCCGTTTTTTCTCGTCCCTTTTTCCGACCTCTTCTGGAAGTCCCGGAACATAAAATTGAGACCTACATGGAATCCTGGAATATTCCCTATCGGATCGATGAAAGTAATCTTCGTTCCAAATATGCCCGCAATTTCCTGCGTAATGAGTGGATTCCCGCTCTGGAGGAGCATTTCCCCGGTTGGCGCGAGAATATATTGGACCTTCCCGGGAAGTCAAAGATATTTACGTCGGTGGTCAGAACTTTACTGGACCAGGCTGCCCTTGCAGAAGATAAATTGAACCGAAATGAAGTGCTGGCATGGGACTTGCCCGTGCAAAAAGCGGTTATATTACGGTGGATCAAAGATAACGCTCCCGACCTATCGGTATCGGCCGGGGCCCTGGATGAGCTGGAAAAACTGGCTGGTCTTCAAACAGGTCAGTCCCTGCACATTACGGGAACCGGCAAGATTCTGCGTGATCGCGACGCACTGGTGTGGGTGACAGAAGAAAGGGGGAATCGTAACCAGGAGCAATTTCTTTTGCAGCGGGAAAAATTGATGTCGGATTCCAAATACCGGCAGGATTTCGAGTTTACGCTTACAGCTCCCGATGATCCGGAAAACCCGGCTAAACTGGTATTGGATGAAGATGCCTTGCAATGGCCGGTGACCGTTCGCCGCTGGAAAAATGGCGACCGGTTTCAGCCGTTCGGGATGGAGGGACGGCAAAAGGTCAAGGATCATCTGACCAATCGGAAAGTTCCGTCGGCGCGAAAAAAATCCGCCCTCGTGCTGGAAGATAACCGTAGCCGGATCGTGGCGGTGCTTTTCCCCCCGGAGGTTCCTCGGGAAGAACCCGGCACCATAGCCGATTTTGTCAAATGTGATGCAAATACGAATAAAGCACTGGAAATTAAAAGAGCGGGAAGCGACTCATGAACCTATATAGTCCGGAGCAGTTTTATATTCAAGACCATTGTTTTACGCCTTATATATCTAAGCGTAAACTGGAAAACAGGGTGGCCGAGCTGGGCCGGGAGCTGACGAGGGATTTCGAAGGTAAAACGCCCATTTTTATTGGAATATTAAACGGCGCTTTTATGTTTTTGTCCGATCTGATTCGCCAGGTTAACATTCCGTGCGAAATTGATTTTTGGAAATTAAGCAGTTACGGGGATGAAAAAGTCTCGTCGGGAAGCGTCTCCGAACTCAAGGCGATCGATGCGGAGATCGACAATCGTCATATTATTCTGGTGGAGGATATTGTGGATACCGGCCTCTCCATGCAATATATGTTGGAGCAATTGCAGTCAATGTCACCGGCTTCAGTCACTACCATAACATTGCTGCATAAAAAGGAGGCCACGCGTTATGAAGTTAACCTGGATTACACAGGCTTTGAAATAGCGGATCGGTTTGTTATCGGGTATGGACTTGATTATGCGCAGCAGGGACGCAATCTGCCGCATATTTATATCCGCGATGAAAATTAGAAACTTCCTATTGATAAGCTTCCGCTTTGAACTTATATTTTGGGAGTCTATCGGACTTTTACAAAACTACTGCAATCAATCCCGACAGACTCCTGGATTCCAAACGGAGAGGTGGCTGAGTGGTCGAAAGCGGCGCCCTGCTAAGGCGTTATACCCCATTCGGGGTATCGAGGGTTCGAATCCCTCCCTCTCCGCATTTATTTGCAAATACTGCATCATATCTCAAAAGGGGTTTTCGATACAAGTCCGCACACCTATATAAAGGGTTATCCGTATTTAATATTTTCTCTTACTTTTTCTAACGGGGGGGGGATAATAGGGCTGATGTGCCTGGCAATCTTATCCCATTTCGATGAAAAATGTTTGAAAGAACTGCCCTTTGCACTTCCTATGCCTCAATCAATCGGTTCCCCATAGAGGGTGGCAACGAGGGTGCGGGACTTCGGCCGATTGCGGTGTTCGCACAAGTAAATGCCCTGCCAGGTTCCGAGGTTTAATGTTCCCCGCGTTATGGGAATGGAGAGCGAGGATCCGAGCAGGGAACTTTTGATATGCGAGGTCATGTCGTCAGGTCCCTCTTGGGTGTGCTCATAAAGAGAAGTGTCTTCGGGAACCATGCGTTTGAAATGCGTTTCGAAATCCCGGCGGACGCTCGGATCCGCATTTTCATTAATCGTCAGGCTGGCGCTGGTGTGTTTGATGAATATATGCGCGATACCGGTTTGAATACGCTCAAGTGATGTCAATCGCTCGCGCACTTCGGCGGTGATCAGGTGATAGCCGCGACTTCGAGAGGCCAGTTTGAACTCTTCCTGCTCCCAGATCATAACGATGTATTGTGATTTATAGGTTTCTATGAAATCGGGTTAAGAAACGGCCAGTGTTGATTGTGAGGCTCATTGAAATCCGTGGCGGGCGGCTGTT
Organism: uncultured Balneolaceae bacterium; assembly: GCA_964421495.1. Lineage (GTDB taxonomy): Bacteria > Bacteroidota > Rhodothermia > Balneolales > Balneolaceae > CAJXOW01. The sequence goes on from CAYQXO010000005.1 coordinate 47,106, forward strand.
CCGAGAACTAAAAATTTTTCGAATGGATCAGTATAAATGGGAGAATGTATGAATTAACTAGTGACTAAAGAAGATCCGGCAAAACCGCAAGTAAAAATTTTCAATCGTAGGAACAGCCGCCCGCCACGGATTTCAATTGAGATATAAGGCAAGCCTGGCTTCCGGGTCAACCGAATAATCCGTCGATGTTGCCGCCTTCATGACTCAAAACCTGTCCCGTCACATAAAAAGAGAGCGGGGATAACAGCCAGGCCGCCAGGGAGGAAAGTTCTTCCCCGTGTCCCATTCGGCCGACGGGTATATTCTCTTTTAATCGCCTGCGGGCTTCGCCCCTGGAAATGCCCTCTTTTTCCGCTTTTTTGGCAATAACCCGTTCTATGGCGGGGGTGTCGTGTGCACCGGGAGCCAGAATATTAATATTAACGCCCTCTCCGGCGACCTCTTTGGCCAGGGTCTTTACAAATCCGGCGATTCCGGCCCGGAAGGCATTGCTTAAAACCAGATCGGGAATGGGCTGCTTAATAGATTGACTTTCCACAAAAAGTATTCGCCCATATTCGCGGGATTGCATCTTCGGGATCAATCGGCGGGTCAGATCGATCTTCCATCGCATAACTAATTGATAGGCCTCGTCCCAATCCTCCATCTCGGGTTCGAGCGCTCCGCCGGGGGGAGGTCCGCCGGCATTCAGGACCACCCCGTCAACGGGTGACTCACTGGCATATTCGGCAATCCACTCCAGGGTGCCTTCCCGGGTTAAATCGCCCGTAATGTATTCGAATTGATCGCGGGAGGATTTAAAATCCTCCAGTTTGTCCCTGCTGCGGGCAATACCGGTAACATGGGCCCCCTCCTCGAGAAGCCTTTCACTGATGGCCTGGCCAAATCCGCTGCTGGCTCCGCATACGAGAAAATGCTGGTTGTCAATATCTAGATTCATAGGTAATCAGCCGGGAGTTGAATGAAATTATATTTGAGATTGAAACTGTAGGGATCGCTTTGCCTGCGAACCGACTATTAAGCTACATAGAATTATCGGGAGTCGAAATACGTCTGCGAAAAGTATTACAGATAAGGAAGCGATAATAAATCTGAGCAAAATTTGACCCCGGAGCAAGGCTGTAAAAGGGTGGCGATCCCCCGGTTTCAGAAGCCGGAGTTCGACCCCGTCCTTTTGCATGAAAGCTCCGTATCATGCCATGGTGAAGAAGTTGGATTTCTCTTTGAAATAGGGTTCGAAAATCTTGCGCAGATCCTGGTGTTCGGGAGATGTCAGGTCAGGATCCTGTTCGAGGATGCGGGTAGCCAGTTTTTTGGTTTTTCGAAGAATCGATTGATCCTCCACGATATCGGCCACATTGAATTCCGGGACGCCGCTTTGTTTGGTGCCCATGAAGTCACCGGGTCCCCGGAGCTTAAGGTCGGCTTCGGCGATTTCAAAGCCGTCCGAACTATTTACCATGGTGTTAAGGCGGAATTGCGCCTCGTCACTGAGTTTCCCGTCCGGCATTAGAATACAGTAACTGGTGCGCTCGCCCCGACCGATCCTTCCCCGCAACTGGTGAAGCTGAGATAAACCGAATCGTTCGGCATGCTCTATCAACATGATATGGGCATTGGGAATGTCCACGCCCACCTCGATGACCGTGGTGGTAACCAGGATTTGGATCTCGTTCCGGATAAATTGCTGCATGATTTTTTCCTTGTTCTCCACCTTCATGCGACCGTGCAGTAATCCCACGGCGTGTCTGTCAAACCGTTTTTCCAACCGTTTATATCCTTTTGTGGCGTCTTGTAAGTCCATGGATTCGGATTCTTCGACCAGCGGGTAAACGACGAACGCTTGTCCCCCGTCGGTCAGCTCTTCATCCATGAAACTATGCACCTCTTCCCGTTTTTTGGGACTGCGAACGGCGGTCTTGACGGGCTTTCGTCCCGCGGGCATGTCTTTAATCAGGGAGATGTCGAGATCGCTGTACAGGGTCAGGGCGAGGGAGCGGGGGATCGGGGTGGCCGACATGACCAGCAAGTGGGGATGTTCTCCCTTATTCAGGAGCTCCGCACGTTGGCGAACACCAAAACGGTGCTGTTCGTCGATGACGATGAGTCCGAGATTGTGGAAGCGAACCTGTTCCTGGATGACCGCATGAGTGCCTACGACTATGTCGGCTCCGCCTCCCTCCACGTCAGTCAGTACGTCTTGGCGAAGCTTTTTATTCTGGCTGCCGACCAGCAGACGAATGTTAATATCGAGCGGCTCCAGAAAATCACTGAGGGTCCGATAGTGTTGTTCGGCCAGGATCTCGGTGGGAGCCATGAAGGCGGTCTGGTAGCCGCTGTCCAGGGCAATTAAAATGGCACCAAGCGCGACAATGGTCTTGCCGGATCCTACATCTCCCTGGATAAGCCGATTCATCTGGACGCCGGATCGCAAATCTTTTTTGATATCGTGAAGTGCCGATCGCTGTCCGCCGGTCAGCGAAAACGGAAGGACTTCGTTGAAGAAACGCCCCGTATTGGGTTGATAGGTGTCCAAAATCGATCCGTCCGCCCGATCCTTGTTCTGCTGCCTCAGCTTATTGATGCCGAGCTGGAATAGCAGGAGTTCCTCAAATTTAAAACGGTACAGCGCCTGCCGGTGATCCGACTGCTCGTCGGGAAAGTGAATCTTGCGGTAGGCTTTCGGCCGGGGCATGAGCTGGTACTCTTCAAGTACCTCGGAGGGCAGAAATTCATCAAGTTCCTCGTGCTCCAGGGTGTAGCGGATCCATTTCTGAATGAGTTTGTTACTTATGTATGCATTCGAAAAATCCTTGTTGCCCGGATATATCGGAATGATACCCGTGATCTCGTCCAGGCTGTCCTTTTTGTCGAGCTTGTCGATGTCGGGATGAGCCATGGAGAGATAACGCCCGTAGCGCTTTACTTTCCCGTGAAAAGCCACCAGATCTCCTTCGTTGAACGCCTTTTTGAAATACGAGATGCCGCGGAAAAATACGCCCTTTAACAAGGAAAAATCATCTTCAATGAATACTTCAAGACGTTTTTTGTTGCCGCTGCCTTGTTGCCGTACGGTTTTTACTTGTCCCACGACGGTAACTTCCTCACCGCTTCCCCGGAGCTGACCGATCGTTGGGATATGGGTGCGATCCAGGTATCGACGGGGGAAAAAGTTCAACAGGTCTAATGGACGTACAATCCCATTTTTTTTGAGCGCTTTTGCTCTCTTTTCACTAACTTGTGGAAGGTCTATGAGATCCAATTGATATATTGATATATATAAGTATTACAATTATTAGATATTTATAACGGGCTTATCGAGTGATTACTTCCCCGTGCGGCGCCGGTTAACGAAAAAAGTAAAATAAATGAATAAAAATATTTGCAATCGAAGCCACTAATTCCTTATCATTGGCAACTCTTAACAACTGTGAAATACAACTATATCGCGTAAATCGTGCCAACAATACAGCAATTAATACGAAAAGGACGAAAAAGTAAACCGTCTAAGACAACGGCGCCCGCACTGGAGAATTGTCCTCAGAAGCGAGGGGTGTGTACGCGCGTATATACAACAACGCCCAAGAAGCCGAACTCGGCTCTTCGGAAAGTGGCTCGTGTTCGTCTGACGAACGGCATGGAGGTTTCGGCCTACATTCCGGGCGAAGGCCACAATTTGCAGGAGCACAGCATTGTGCTGGTACGAGGAGGAAGAGTGAAAGACTTGCCGGGTGTGCGTTATCACGTCGTACGAGGTACGCTGGATACGGCGGGCGTGGAAGATCGACGGCAGGGCAGAAGTCTCTACGGTACGAAGAAGCCTCGAGACTAATCATTGGAAAACGTTGAACTAATTATACTCACTTAGTATGCGTAGAAGAAAAGCAGAAAGACGAGAGTTACAGACGGATCCGTTTTTTAAGGATAAACTGGTTACGCGTTTTATAAATAATTTGATGCGGGACGGGAAGAAAAATCTGGCGCGTGATATTTTGTATCAGTCATTTGAAATTATTGAGGAGAAAACCGGCGAGCCCGGAGTCGATATTTTTAAGGAAGGGTTGGAGAATGTAACGCCGGTGGTTGAGGTTCGATCGCGAAGAGTGGGCGGATCCACCTATCAGGTACCTGTTGAGGTTCGTCCGGGACGCGGAACATCGCTGGCGATGCGGTGGATAATAAATGCCGCTAAAGGCCGTAATGACCGTTCCATGTCGATGCGCCTGGCGCGGGAATTGATGGACGCTTCTAATGATGAAGGCGGAGCGGTCCGGAAAAAAGAGGAAACGCATCGTATGGCAGAAGCAAACAAAGCATTCGCACATTTTAGATTCTAAACACGTTACATCGTAATTATGGCAGAAGCAGAAACACAAAAACAGCAAACGGATCCGGAAATAGTAGACCGCATTAAGAGGACTCGCAATATTGGTATTGTGGCTCATATCGATGCGGGTAAAACGACGGCTACCGAACGTATCCTGTATTACACGGGCCGCAGCCATCGTATGGGCGAAACCCACGAGGGCGCCTCGCAAATGGATTGGATGGATCAGGAGAAGGAGCGGGGCATTACGATTACCTCTGCAGCCACCCACTGCCATTGGAAAGATCATCGTATTAACATTATTGATACGCCGGGTCACGTCGACTTTACGGTCGAGGTGGAGCGTTCGCTGCGTGTGCTTGACGGCGCAATCGGCGTGTTCTGTTCAGTTGGGGCCGTCCAGCCGCAGTCGGAGACCGTTTGGCGGCAAGCCAACAAGTATAACGTTCCCCGAATGGCGTTTGTCAACAAGATGGACCGTACCGGAGCCGACTTTTTCAACGTGATTAAACAGATGGACGAGAAGTTGGACGCCAATCCGATTCCGATTCAGATTCCGATTGGCGCTGAAGAGGATTTTGAAGGAGTGGTGGATCTGATCGATATGGTCGGCTATGTATGGGATGAAGAAACGCTCGGGGCCAAGTATGAAGAGATTGAGATACCCGACGAGTTGAAAGAGCAGGCGGATAAGTATCGCAAGATCATGCTGGAAGCCATCGCTGATCAAAACGATGAGTTGATGGAAAAGTATTTGATGGAAGAGGAGATTACGCCGAATGAAATTGACGAGGCTATTCGTAAAGCAACGTTGAGTGAGGATATTACGCCCGTTATGTGTGGCTCGGCCCTGAAGAACAAAGGTATCCAGTTGTTGTTGGATAAAGTAATCAAATACATGCCGAGTCCCTACGATATCGAAGCGGTTGAGGGACAGAATCCGGATGATCCGGACGAAGTGCTCAGGCGTGAACCCAGCGTACAGCAACCCTTCTCGGCCCTGGCGTTCAAGATAATGTCTGATCCCTACGTGGGTAAGTTGACGTTTATGCGGGTGTATTCGGGTGAGTTGAAGAAAGGATCTTATATATATAATGTAACCACCGGCAACAAGGAGCGCGTTAGCCGGCTGCTAGAGATGCATGCAAATTCGAAGGAGGACGTTGAAGTGGCCCGGGCCGGCGATATTGTGGCTGCTATCGGAATTAAAGAAGTACGCACCGGTGATTCTTTCAGTAATATGGAAGATCCGATTCTCCTGGAGGAAATGACCTTTCCGGAACCGGTAATCAAACTTGCTATTGAGCCCAAAACGCAGGCAGATAATGACAAGCTGCATGACGGCTTGATGAAGCTTGCGGAAGAGGATCCGACTTTCGTGGTTAAAACGGATGAAGAAACCGGTCAGACTACCGTTGCCGGTATGGGTGAGTTGCACCTGGATATTATTGTCGATCGGCTGAAGCGTGAGTTTAAGGTGGACGCCAACGTGGGTCAGCCGAGAGTTTCATACCGCGAAACTATTAGCGAAGCCATCGAGCACAAGGAAGTACTCAAGAAGCAGACCGGTGGACGTGGTCAGTTTGCGCAGATGGAGTTCGAAATTGGTCCGCTCGAGCATTTTGAGGAGTATGACGAGGAAGACCAGAATGTCAGCGTGGATAAAGGATTTAAGTTTGTGAACGAAATTGTCGGTGGTAATATCCCGACTGAGTTCATTTCCTCCGTGGAAAAAGGTTTCAAGGAGGCAATGAGAGCGGGTATTCAGGCGAATTACACCGCCCAGAATATCGGGGTTCGCCTGTTTGACGGTGATCACCATGAGGTTGACTCCGACCAGGTGGCTTTCGAAATGTGTGCGAAAATCGCATTCAGAAATTCCGCCAAACGGGCCGGTCCGATTATTCTCGAGCCCATGATGGAAGTCGAAGTGATTACTCCCGAAGAGTATATGGGAGATGTCATTGGCGATCTCAATGGACGACGCGGAGTTATCGACAAGATGGGGAACGAGGCGGAAGGCTCCGTCGTCAGAGCACGGGTTCCGTTATCGGAAATGTTCGGCTATTCGACGACCCTGCGGTCCATTTCACAGGGACGTGCCGTGTATACCATGGAATTCCACTCCTATGAGCCTGTCCCTGAAAACATGGAAGAAGAGATAATTGAAAAACAATCCTAAACAAATAAGTATTAAGGTATTCAGTCATGGCAAAAGAAAAATTTGAGCGCAGCAAGCCGCATATAAACATA
>CAYQXO010000006.1:0-47864 GCA_964421495.1 uncultured Balneolaceae bacterium
TTTGAATCTTCAAGTACATTTGGAATCAGGAGGAATAGTGCAATTGCGGTGAGGCAATAGAAGACAAAGATTATCCAGCCCTTTGAGGTAAGTTGCCGGTCGGGCTGTTTCTCCCGGGATGTATCCTCAACTTCACGGATAAGCCAGTATCGCGGTTTAACATAGAAGTCCATAATACCCACTAAACCGGCAAGATAAAGTAATAATCCAGGCAGGATATATAGGCTGGAAAAGTAATTGGTACTTACAAAGTATAGAGCCAGGCCAAGGCCCGCCAGGATGAGGAGAAAATATCCTCCTAAAAAATACCAGTAGGTAGTCTGGTATTTCGAAAAGTCATGTTTGGACTCCTCCTTAAGCAACGTACCACAGTGTTTGCACTTAAAATATCCCTTGAATGATTTTTTTAATGTCACCCCATGGGGTCTGAAATCGGAAAATATGCGGCTCGGTTTCTTATTGCAGTTTGGACAATTCATAGTGTCGAATTATACATGTTATTGAAGGTTTTGTATTGTTCCAGCTCGCGAAACAAGTCTCCCTTTCTATTGGCACCACCGGTCTTTAATACATAATAAAGAGCAATTTTAGGTTAACTTTTGTTTTATGAGTCGGATGCATATTTGTACAGGTCCCGAGATACATATACTGTTTGTATCGGTATAAATTGCACTATTATAAACAGATTCGGGACAAACCCAATTTAAGCGTTTGCCCCGATCGTTTTTATTTGGAATGGGTTGCTTCGGTATAGATATTGTCTTTGTGTGAAGCCCCGTTTAAAATCCATTGAAACCCATTTATTATTTTCTGTCTCTTACTGGAATCCGGCATTGCTTCTTCAGCTACTTTGCCGAAGCCCGGACCTTCATTTATGGCCTCCCAGGATGGATACTTCATCATGCGGACGTACGTAAAAGTACCGCCGGTATCGTGAATTAACTCCATATGTTCCAGAAGCGGGCCTTCCTCAATCGCTTTTTCGTAAACGGATTTGGATTTATCGATTAAGGTTCGCAGGCTGTCCAATTTTTGGGGAGGTATTTTCCATTCCGAGACATACCAGTATGTCGTCTTGTCGTCTTCCATATCCTGGGCTTCCAAGTCAGCAATTCCCAGACCAAACATGATGAAGGTAACGGTCAGTAGAGTAGTGAGTAGGCGTTTCATAATTTTGTCTCCTGTTTAGTTAAGATTAAGCGAAAGGTGCTTCGTATTTTACCCGCTTGGCGAGTCCATAAGCCTTACTTCGTTTCGTGAATTTGGTTGGCAGCTTGCGACCCCGAAAGCAATACCCCTTCCATGGCACTCCGCAAAATGGTGGTGTGTTCTCCGGCACAAAATTTCCGGACGATCGAAACACGTTTTCCGGGCCGATTGCGAGCTATCAATACGGCCACATCATGTCCAGCTTCATTGAGTTCCCAGGCGGCGACCAATCTGGACAGCCCCGCTCCTAATGCAAGCCCTTTTTGCGAATTGGATGTCGTATCGATGATTGGTGACTGTCCCTTAAGCGTAAGAGAAAGAAAAAGCCGTCGGGATACACTGCCCCCATCCACTTCCATAAATCCACCGGATATTGTTCATGGATTATTGGCCACCCCTTCACTACTTGATTAAGCGTGCATTATATAAAATTTCAGCAATTGCCTGTTACTCTTTCAATCTTAGAAATTTCAATTCCCAACGTATAATGAGATTATTTCCTTTGTATTATACTATAAAAACTTAAAAAATCAAGATTTGATTTATAGCATACCCGTTATATTAAATAATTTGTAAGAGTAGGGGAAGTTAGCTGGTAAACGTATTCCGGGTAGGCGGAAATTCTTGAATCAGAGTAAGTTACATAGAGTTTAAGCTCCATTTTAAAGAAGCTTAAAATACAGATAGATATTATCTTTGCCCGAGTGATGAATTAACTCTGTGGATACCAGGATATAGTCGGTTTTTTACAGCAGGTTTACTTTTCTTTAAATCCGATATTTTTCGTAAAAAGACTTATAGCCCATCAATCGTCCCAGTGGAATCAGCATAAAGTTCAGGAATTTTTGAACCCAAACCGGCGGTCCTTCTCCCAGATACGAGTCTAAATATTGGTTGAATAGGGCCATCTGGAATATCATGCGGGGCGGACGGGCGTTTTTCTCGTCTTCATCAAGGTAGCCGTACACCTGGCTGAGGTAAACGACGAACTGTGCGGGCATTACTACCTCGCAAACGACCGGTTCGTCGCTCGGATTGTAGGGTTTGTGAGGTAGCCCTCTCGGTATCGTAATTTCATCGCCCGGACCGAGTTTTTTTTCTTCACCATCCCACCATACGGCGAGAGTTCCCGACTCTATTTTGTACCACTCATCCCAGCCGGTCTGAATGTGGATCGGGGGACCGTCTGCGTGAGGCCCAAATGTAAGCTTCAGCCGTAGATCGTCTTCTTCCCGCCGGAGGACTTCGATATCGTTTCCGCCGGTCTCGGTACCGAAGGTATCACCCGGCTCAAAATAAGTTTTCGGGTCCGGTTTGGTTTCCGGAAAAATGACCGAGTGACACAGATACCCGATGGATAGGTATCCCACGAGAATCGTTCCTATGCTAATAAGTATCATAAAGTCAGTTTCAGAGGTTCAGATAGCAGGTTTTTGCAAAAATTAGATCAATTGTGCCGGATTGTATTGTAAAAATGTTACCTAAAAGATGAGCTGATTTCTGTCGGTTGGATCACATCGTTTTCTGTAATCGGCAGGAGTAAATCCGGTGTAGCGTTTAAAACTCTTGATAAAATGACTTTGATCAAAATACCCGTGACTTCCGGCGATAGCGGGCCACCGAATATGTTTGTCGTCATTAATGTCATTCAAGGTCCATCGCAGCCGATGAATTACTTGGTACTCTTTGATCTTTAGTCCGACTTCCTTCTTAAATCGTTGCGAAAGATGTTTGCGGGTATATCCGATATTGGAAGCCAGCTCCTTAACTGAAGTATGCGGTTTGTTGTGTAAGCAATTTATTATGTGGTCAGATAATAGATCACAAGTTTGTGATTTGTCCGATATCCTTTTATTTATCCACCGGGATAAGTGGCTAAACCTTTCCTGGACGGTTTTACTTTCACGCAGATGGGATCTCAGGTTTTCAGCCCCGTTAAGAACGTTGTTTAATTGATAGAATTTATTGGTGAATCGGACTTGGGGCAGGCCTAGAAATTTGTAGATGCCGTTTGGATTAAATTGTATGCTGATAAAGTGTGAATGGGAGGGATGATGAACATTAATCCAACTTGTTTTGCTTCCCTGAATGGCGAATTTTTTGAGAAGCAGTTCCTTTTCATTGAAGTTAGCTGATATCGGATTCCCGAGATTGATAAGAATTTCAGGGGTGTTTCGGGGGATAATTCTCTCGTAAACAGTGCTTGAAGTTCCCCGAATTTCCACGATAGCACGGATTACATTCGACCAGGCAGAATTGCGGTAGATGGTGAAGGTAAGATCCTGAACTTTTTGCTGTGTAAACATCGAATTTAATCCCCTTTATATTACAGTCGCGTGCTTTAAAGATTTGGTAGTTACGGTGTCAAAACATGATCTCAACAGGTTTATAGCAAGTAGCATCAATTTTTCAATTGATTTTCAGAGCGTTGGTTCTATTTGTTGAGGATTGACGGTACCTGCCGAAAACCTTTTCCAGCTGGACGCCGCCATCCAGAGGAATGCCGATCCCCATACTACATTGGCGAGGATCTGGATGATATAGCTGGTTTGGACAAGTAACATCAGCCATCCAACCACCACAAGGACGCCGGACCACCGGGGAAAGACCTCCGTTTTCCATATTGCATAAGCTGAAAAAGCTAATCCAATAGCTGTGACTATAAATGTCACTCCCAGGATTGGCATAAAAGGTTCCATGGAGGCAATGGAAGCGGCCGACGTATTTCCCGCGATAATTTGCTCGCCTACGCCGGGGAATACATAAAACATTATTGCAAAGAGACCGGCACTGAAAGGATCGCAGAGGATGCAGAGCAGCATTCCCCAGAAGGCCCATTTCTCCATTTTTGTACCGGTCAGACCAAAAAACAGGGCAAGGGTTCCGATGATTTCCAGGGGTATGCCGATCAGCCCGCGCATCGCCCAGATATGAAAATTATTGGAGGTAACCAGTTCGGCAAAGGTCTCCGGATCGTCTGTAGCCTGAAACATGACTCCCTCCTGGGGGATAAAGGCATCGCCGATAGCGAAAATGAATCCGGCGATCCCCATCAGAACCAGTCCATATCGAATGAAGCGGTTATAGTTTGCAGATAACATTTTCCCGGAAGTTTCATTTAAGTTTGATTTTGAATCCGATGTTCGTTGTTTCGGTTGTTAGGAGGTGTAGGAACACGCACGATTAATGATTTCTATTGGCCCCATTTCTCTTTTATTCTTTTTGCGCGGTAACCAGGGACATGCCCGGCTGTTTCAGCTTATGCAAATTGGAGTCGGTAAATCCGACGTCGGCAAGCCATTGCTCTACGTCATCGTAGTCGTGAGCCCTTCCGCCGGTGAACAAGAACAGGTTCAGGCCAGCCAGTCCCGCTACCGCCCGGGCGAACTTGGATCCCTTGATGCCGGCAAACTGATCCTGGATGCCGATCATACCCCGGTCGGTGGTGGCTCGTGATATTTTGTCGAACAGTTCGCGGTTGCCATCCGGACTAAGACCGTGTATAATATTTCCCAGGAACACAAAATCATATCCCTCGGGGAGCTCCTCTTCTTCAAAATCCCGTTCGACCAAGTCGATCCGATCCGCTACATCGGTTTGCTCTTCCAGCGTTTTTTCGGCCTCTTCGAGACCGATCTCCCAGTCCAGGACCGTGCCTTTCAATTGGGGATATGTGCGGCAAAACTCGACGGTGTACAACCCATGGCTACCCCCGAGGTCCAACATGCGCTCGGTGTTTGAGGGCAGGTCTATTTTTTTGACGACCTCGTCCACCATGCTGGAGGCCAGCCAGCGCATCGAGGCCTGGTACCCACGTCCCACTTCTCCGGATTTTACATGTTTCCAACCGTACACTCCGTCTTCCGGGGCTTCCCTCAAGCCTTTTCCCACCTCGGGAATAATTTCGGCGGCCTGGTGTTTAAAATAGGGAGCCATGGTTTCGAGCAGGTCAATCGGCATTTTTCGGGCCAGTTTGGTCAGGTGGTATTTGCCGTTCTTTTCCTCGAGATAGCCCAGAGGCTCCAGAACCCGGACAAGATTTTTAATTCCTATCGGGGCTGCACCCGTTTTTTGGGCAAGCGTTTCAATATCGGCGGGTTCCTCCTCCAGATGACGAAAGAATCCAATCTCCATCGCTCCCAGCATCGCAAAGAGTTGAAACATGGGGAGCCCCATATCGCTAAGAATTCCGGGCACCTCGCCGCGATTTATAAAGAAGCGCTCAATGAAATTCGGTTGCAACGGCATAACCGTTTACCTCCTGACATATTATGTGATCGCATTACAGTGAATTCGTATTTACGGTCTGCGTAATACTTATCTACTGGCAGTCAACAGGGTAAATCCCGGGTTTTTCTTTAACGGCATCACCCTTGAGTTTGGAAATCCCGCATCACTCAGCCAGTCTTGCACTTTCTCCGCCTCATAGGCGCGTCCGCTGGTAAAAAGAAACAGCTGCCATCCAACTAAAGAGGCTACCGACTGGGTAAAATGGGACCCCGAAACGTTGTTGAACTGATCCAAGATACCAATGGTCCCATGTTGGGATAATTTTTCACCCAGTCGATTGAAAAGCTTCCGGTTTTGTTCCGGGGAGTTTCCGTGAATAATATTGCCGAAAAAGGCGTAGTCGTAGCCTTCGGGAAATTCGTCTTTGAAAAAATCCCCCTCCAGCGTATTAATTCGATCGGCTACATCGGATTCCTCTTTAAGCGTTTGTTGGGCATTTTCAATTCCGACTGGCCAGTCCATTACCGTGGCTTCCAGTTCGGGATATTTTCGGCACATTTCTACGCAGTGCAGGCCGTGACTACCCCCGATGTCCAGCATTTTCCTCGATTCCTCCGGCAGGTCCACTTTTTTGGCAACCTCCTCGACCGATTGACTGGCCAGCCAGCGCATGGTAACCTGGTAAGTACGAGCGAATTCCCCCTCTTTTACCGGTTCCCATCCAATAGCTCCCTCTTCCGGCGCCTCACGCAAAGCCCTCTCGAGATTTTCCAGGCTCAATTGCATTTGGGTGCCTGCAAAATGTGCGATATCCTGAAATATATTGACCGGCAGGACCTTGCGGGCATATTTAGTAAGGCTATAAACTCCATCACTGACTTCAACATAACCCAGGAGTTCCAATACCCTCAGCAGGTTTTTCAGCGCTTGTTCATCGCACTTCGTTTTTTCGGACAGGCTTTCGACAGTCGAAGGCTCCTCGTTCAACGTACGAAAAAGCCCGATTTTGCCGGCCCCGATCATGGCCGTAAACTTAAAACTGGGAAGCATGGCATCCAGCATCGGCCCCGGTATCTTTCCCCATTTATTTAGCTGACGTTCTATAAAATTTGGCTGTAATGGCATAAATATTACCTCGCCCCTAACTTGTAACTTTTAACCCCAAATCTATAATAGCCTATGATAAATAATATTATTTCACCCTTTAACTAATATTATAAGTTCATTTATTAAATTCAAATTATTGAAAAAGCACACCGCGGAAAGATAACCTTGAATCATGGTTGAGGTGTCCGTTGACGTCTTGTTGGGCTTCCGCTGTTGAAGGAACCCTTATTTTACTTCAAATGCCAGCACTTGATCCGACATCATAATGGGAATGACCAATAGTTTTTGATCCTCCAGATAATCCAGATCGGCGGTACCTTTACTTATTTCGCGCAGAAGCGTGGCACCGTCGGTCGTATTATAGGTAAACACTTTGCCGGCCGACCAGTCGGTCAGAAAGTAGCCGCCCTGGCCGTTGGGCTGCACGGCATCCAATCCGCCGATCGGTTCTTCTTTACCTAGTGGAGTGACTGCTTTACTTTCGTAGGAAATGGCCTGAAGATATCGGTTGGAACCCGGATTTTCGCTTTCAATCCCACAGGCGGCAATCACAAGACGCCCTTTTTCGGCGTACAAGCCGTTCGGTGACTTGATTTGGTCACTTTCCAGCCAAACTTCAAACGTATCGCCCCGATGCCGATATACGGTTTTATCCCTTGAATCCGATACATATACGTTGCCGTCCGCGTCGGCGGTCACGTCGTTCAGGAATTCTGCGTTTTCAGCTTCATAGGTGGCTGCGATCTCACCCGATTCGAGGTTTATTTTGACAAGTTCGTCAATGTCGGATGCGTACAGATAATCGCCGCTGATAGCCAATCCCTTTGGCGCGTTTAATCCCTCGCTCCATCGGGCGGTTATCATTTCACCGTCGGTGGAAATCTTTGATATGTACCCGGTACCGTTCTTCTCGGTGGCTCCACCGTCCATATTGGAAATATATACGACTCCCTCTGCCTGTTCGTAAACGGCCGATTCCGGTCGTTTGATGTCTTCCGAAAGTTCCCAGGCCTGGTTTAACGATATCTGGGGAGATTTTGCCTGTGAGAGGGTGGGTTGTTCGTCGGTGGTGTTTTGCCGTGCCTCTTTATCGGACGATTGACAGCCCGCAATCGCAACACTGAGAATAAAACATAGTACAAAAAACTGTGCATATCCTGTAAATCCCTTCATGGTATTAAACGTTGTTTTTGCATTCCAGCGACCCGAATTTAAAATGCAAAACATATCATTAAATGAAAATTTTTCCGATTACGGTTCGCATCACTTCATTATGTATGATAGATTTAAAATATTACGAGGGCTTATTGAAAAACCGGGGCGGACAGCCGTTCCGAGAACTAAAAATTTTTCGATCAGATCTTGTGAAAGGGTTAAAAAGTATGAATTTACTGGCAACTAACAATGACCCGGCAAAGCCGCGAGAAAAAATTTTCAATCGAAGGAACGGCTGTCCGCCCCGGTTTTTCAATAAGCTTTCCAATATTGGAGCCGGCCACAAACATAACTCACTTTATTCATCATGGATATATTAATAAAACTTTTTGAGTCTGTTGAAGAAGCCATAGTCCATAAAGGTCCCAGCGTTTTGCTGGGCATTGTGGTATTTATTGGGTTTTTGTTTATCGGCCGTATCCTTACGTCATTTCTAAATCGCATTGCGAAGAAGAAATCGAACCAGCGTTCCCTGAAGTCCGTCGAGATTGTAAATCGCGTTATTCGGTTTGGCATGGGAGTCATCGGACTGATTATGGCTTTGCAGTTGCTGGGGTTGACAGCGCTTGCAACAAGCCTGCTGGCTACGGGGGGTATTGTGGCTATTGTGCTGGGTTTTGCGTTTCGGGAGATCGGAGAGAACCTGCTGGCGGGGGTATTTCTTTCGTTTAGCCGCTCTTTTGAAGAGGGAGATCTGGTCGAGAGCGGAGGGCTTCGAGGGGTGATTCGAAATATCAACCTGCGCGATATCCATATTCGTACGGCCGAGGGGTGCGATATCTTCATTCCCAGCGCGTCCATTTTTCGGCAGCCCCTGCATAATTTCACCCGCGATGGACTCCGTCGCGGAAGCTTTACGGTGGGCATCGACTATTCCGATGATCTCGAACAGGCAAGGTCCATACTTCTGAAAAATATTCAGGCAATGGAAAAAGTGCTTGACGATCCCGCCCCAAGTGTTCAGCTGTCTGGCTTTACTCCAAATTATGTGGAGCTTGAAGCTTTTTTCTGGGTTAACACTTTTGACAAGGAATCTGCGCTGGCATCAATTAGAACACGGTTAATGAATCAATGTCATCAGGTTCTTTCGGAAAACGACTTTACCTTTAGCTCGAACGTCAAAACGGGGGTAACACTCGATCCCGTGGAAATTCGTATGCAAAGAGATGATTCAACATGATATGACATGGGAATGTGAAATTTGATCGGGTTACGAATATTAAACATGGAAAGTATGTTGATGTTCCTCCTTTAGATCCGGGTAGCAAAGTGATAGAATAGCGAGCTTTCACTGCTTGGATAGATGTTTTTTGAGGAATTCTCCATGGGAAAAGCCTATTTTAAAAGACAGTATTGTGGGTAACAGTTGGTTGAGAGAATGAATGGATCGACGTATTATTAAAAAAATTCAGTAGAGAAGTTCGTAAAAAATTTAAACCCGGGATATTACTTGATACGACGTTTACAATTCGGCCGACAGGAGAAGCTCGTCGATCATTTGATCGACTTGCTGGAGCAACCGCCCGGTCCCGCATGGCTTGTGCCCCAACAGGTAGTGGTACCCAGTATGGATATGGCCAATTGGCTGCAGGTAGCCATGGCCCGTCAAAGTGCTCAGCAGATAGCGGCCAATATCGACTACTATCAGCCGGTCGAGTTTATCGATTATTGGTCAGAGCAACTGATCGAGTCGGACGAAGAAGCGGAGTGGACAAAGTCGAATATGCAGTGGGCCTTGTTTCAACTGCTTCCGGAGCTGGATAATGTTCGAGGGTTGGAGAAAATGCCGGCCGTACGATCCGATGCGCGCCGCGAACAACTCAAGCGGTATCGACTGGCCGGTCACCTGGCAGATACGTTTGATAAATATATGATTTATCGACCCGATTGGTTGTGGAGGTGGAGGAACCAGAAACCCCGTCCTGATGAAGTTCCTCTCCCAGACAACTATGCCTGGCAGGCGCTCCTGTGGCACCGATTATGCAAGACTTATTCCGGGTTTACCGACCGGGCTGCCAGAAGTATGCGAGCTCTCCGGTATATGGAAGGGCAGGATCGGGTTAACCAACTGCCTCCGCGCATATTGCTCGTGCAGCTACCCTCTTTACCCCGGACAGCCGTCAGCTGGTTCAACGTTTTAGGTTCGCTTGAGAATGTGAATCTGCAGGTGCTCGAGTGGCGGCCATTGAATCCGTTGAAATCCGTATCGTCAGAGCCGAAGGAGTCAGGCGGGAAACAACTCGGTCGACGAAGGATTATACACTTGCGTGAACAGTGGAACGAGCAGCGTAGAGATTACCTGGAATTGGCCCGGAAATGGAGCGAGGCAAAGCGGGAAAAGACTTCCGGTGAATCCGTTGACCATGAAGCTACCTCGAATCTTTCGCTTTTGCAAAAAGCACTGTTTCAACCTGAAATACTGGATGATAGCGAAGCAGCGTTTGACCCGACCGAAAACCGGGCGAGTTTGCAAATTCATGCAGCTCACGGTCCCCGGCGCGAGGTTGAAGTACTGTACGAAAAGCTGCTGGAGTGTTTTGACCGGGATGCCACTTTGCAGCCGGACGATATCCTGATCGTCTCGCCGGATATGGAAACCTACGCTCCGCATATCAATGCCGTTTTTGACGAGCCGGGCGATGACGAGTTGCGTATCCCCTATCACCGTTTTGATGCCGGGGGACCATCGCGCAAGCGACTGTCCGAGTTGCTGATAGAGCTGCTGGAAGTGGCGCGTGGACGTTTCAAGGTAACCGGGATCATCGACCTGTTGGCCCATCCGGTCATTCGGGCGTCGATTAACATGGACCTGGAAGATGTTGAGCTGTTGGAAGAACAGTTGATTGAACTTAACGTTCGATGGGGATACGATGCGGGTCACCGTGAGAAGATGCTTCGGGCACAGGCGGAAGGGACCTACCAGGCTGATGGGAAGATCAGCGAGCAAAATAGTTGGCAGGGGGCATTGGACCGGCTCTGGCTGGGACTGTCGACCCGCGTCGAAGACGAGCAGCTGATCCACGATCGGCTTCCCTACGGCGCGGTTGAGGGGTCGGATGACGGGCGTCGTATCGGTGGACTCCAACGGCTGATCCATCAACTCTGGCAGTTGCATCAATTTACCCAAACTCCTCATACGCTTGGTCAATGGAAAACCGAGTTTTTGCAGTTGGTTCGCAACTGGTTAGTCGTGGAACGCGAACAGGAGCCGGACGTCAGGTGGCTTCTCGAGCACCTTACAGGGTTAGACGATTTCGAAGAGCAGATCAACTCGGAAGATTCCCCGCAAATTGCCGTTGATGTAATGTTGGAAATGCTGGAACAGCACCTACTGCAGCAACGTCACCCGGTAACGCGAATGGCGGGGCGGGCAGCGGTATCGCCGATGATTCCGGTACGCGGCGTTCCGTTCAAGGTTATCGCGTTGGTGGGGTTAAACCAGGACAACTTTCCGGGCTCGGAACCTGCGAATCCCTTTGACGCCACACAGGAAGTGCCGCGACCAGGCGACCGCTCAAGACGGAGGGAGGACCGACAGTTGATGCTGGATTATTTGCTTTCGGCCCGTGAAAATCTTCTAATTACCTATAATGGCCGAGATCAGCGCGACGACGAATCCCGTCCCCCGTCGCCGCTGGTTACCGAACTGCTGAACCTGTTAACCGCGGGAGAAGAGGACTTGCACGAACAGTGGATCACCTCGCATCCGCTGCATGGCTTTGAGGGGCGGTCGAACAATCAGCATTCCTACTTGTCTTCCAGGGTCCGGCAAAGCAGCGAGGCTTTCGAGGGGGACCGACAGGAAGAGAAACAGATGGCACCTCTCGCACGGATCAATGCGTCCATCGATTGGAAGCGCTGGCTGCCGGATCAACAACCGGTGGTAATATCGCTTCGTTCGCTGGTGCGTTTTTACAAACATCCGATAAGGTACTATTGCGAGCAAAACCTCGGTCTCCGGCTGCGGGAAGAGGATCAGCTGGATACGGACGAGGAGCCTTTCGAACTGTCGGGACTAACCCGGTATCAGCTCTATGAAGTGATATTAAATGCTATGCTGCAAGATCCCGGATGGGAACCCGATTTTCACGTTTATGAAGAAAAAGGCGTATTGCCGCATGGTATCCTGGGTCGGTCTGTTTGGCGAGAAGCACAAGTGGAACTGCAACAGCAGCGCGATCAGATATGGGGGCATTTGCACCCAAGGGAAGTGAATAACTCAATTAAACTGGATTTGGGGCTGTCTGTCGATGATCACGCTATTCAATTACGGGGCGAGAGTGGATTGCTGGCTGGTGACCTCCAACTGTTGGTGAAAACCGGGGGAAGTGTCAAGCCGAAAGACCGCCTGCGTACATGGATAAAGCATCTGGTCTTGCAGGCGGACGGACAGGAAGTGGAAACGTGCCTCTGGGGTAAAGAATCAAAAAAGAAATCCTTTACGATTCATGAGCAATTCAAGACTCTTCCGAAAGATCAGGCGTCGGATTACCTGTTACTGTTGATTCGGGGGATGTTGATCGGGACTTGTCGCCCGCTGGCTTTCCTGCCGAAGAGCGGCTATGCCTGGGCGTCGGAATTTTTTAAGGAGGACGGCAGAGAAGCGGATCGCCATGGATCGCCCCTTTCCAAAGCGGAGGATGCCTATTACGATGAAACGGCCTATCGATCGTACGAAAATGAAAATGACGACCCTTATTATCAATACTTTTTCCATGATTTGAATCCCTATGCATACCCCTCGATGCCCGATAAAGACGGGGAGCGGGAAGAGACCGAAAAATTGATCGAGACGGCCGAAAAAATATGGGCTCCGGTCTGGGAGGTGGGGCGATGAGTGAGTCGACCGACCGATCCTTCGATCTGTTCAATGACCGTATTCCGCTCAGCGGACGGTGCCTGATCGAAGCCAGTGCCGGAACTGGAAAAACCTATAACCTCTCGGGCCTGTTTGTCAGGCTGGTGGCCGAAAATAAGGCTGGAGCCGCGGATGACCCCTCCCGTATCGTGGTGGTTACCTATACCCGGGCGGCGACAAGAGAATTGCGTGAGCGTATAACCCGTCGCCTGCGAAGGGCGTATGAGTTGCTGGACGAACAAAGGGAACTTTCCTCAATCGATGACGATTTTCTGGAAGATCTGAAAAATCATTACGGACAGGACCTCGAAGCACGAAAGCATCTCAAGCGTGCCGTGGAACAGATCGATGAGCTGTCGGTCTATACGATACACGGTTTCGCCCATCGTTTGCTGTTGGAGTTCGGTCCCCTGGCCAACATCGACTACACCGGTGAAATCATTACGGATCCCCGTGAATTTACCTCCGAGCTCATTTATGATTACTGGCGCAGAACGGTAGCCGCCGCCGAGGACGACCTGGTCGCCCGTGCGCTTTTGGAATGTCTGCAGAAGGAATCCGGTACCCCCGAAGGATTTGTTAGCGAGTATTCCGGGTTGCTGAACGACAACGCTATCGAGTTTAAAAGCGATTTTGAATTTGAGAAGTTTGGGAAACTGGTTAGGCGGATCCAACAGCAATTCGAGACGCTGCGGGATGAGCTGGATTCGAACGTAAACGACGAATTGGAAAACCTGTTTAACCGTAACGACGAGGATAATCTGCAGTTGAGTAAGAGAACCTTTAAACCGGGTAAATGGGAGGCCCGGTGTGCCGCTCTTGACCAGATTAAACAGGCTGAATATGCAATAGAGGTGGATGACGATAGCTGGAAAAAGCTTAGATACCTGGGAATCGACTCGATCAGGGAAAAAATAAATAATGCAGGATCGTTCGACCGGTTGCCGCTAACCGAATCCACCCAGGAATGGATGCGGCAACTGGAAGAGGTTATGAAGCTGGTTGATGAGTTAAATGAGCACCACGGTGCGGTCGTTCAATATGTTCTCGGCGTGTTGAATGGCTCGTATTACGACGCCCTGCAGGAGCGCGACGAGTATTCCTATGATGATGTGTTGTTCATGGCCGATCGCATGGTCCGCGAACATCCGGAAGTGCGAGTGGAGATACGCGAGAAGTATCCCATCAGTCTGATCGACGAATTTCAGGATACGGATCCCCTGCAGTGGTCGATGTTCGAGCAGGTACATGATGAAGCCGCCGACGAAAATACGCTGCTCTGCCTGATCGGGGATCCAAAACAGTCGATTTACCGTTTCAGGGGCGCCGATGTGAACGCCTACTTGCAGGCAAGGGAGTCAATTAGCCGGGAAAACCGCTTTAAGCTGGACGCCAACTGGCGATCGGATGAAGCGTTTATTGAAGCCATGAATACATTGTGGAGCAACCATGAAAATCCGTTTTTCGCCGGCGAAGCGGGGAAAATTGATTATCGAAGCGTTACGTTTCCGAAACAGAGAGGAAAAACCACCCCGTTGCTGTCTTATCAACCCGCCATGGAGTGGATCGTTGACGAGGCGGAGGATGCGCGACTCAACAAACAGCAGTCCCGGGAGCGTGCGGCCGAAATCGCCGCACGGCATATTAAACGGCTTCTGCGGAGGAGCTGGAATGCCGACGGTGGTAACGGCACGAGCGATTCTTCCGTTGAACCGGGAGATATCGCCGTTTTATGCAGTCGAAACCGGGAAGCGGCCTTGATGAAACAGAAACTTTTCGACCATGGTCTCAACAGCGTGCAGCTTAGTCGCGATAACGTGTTTAATTCCCGCGAGGCCCGGGAACTGCAGCTCATACTGGAGGCGGCGGCAGAACCGACCAATGCTACGGCACTGAGGACCGCCATGGGTACGCAAATGCTGGATGCCGCAGATCTTCTTATCAGGCAAAGTGAGGATGAGGAGTCCGCCCGCAAACTGCAGGAGCGGTGGGAAGAGTGGCTGGAACGTGTTCGGGAATGGCATGGGCGCTGGACGGAGGATGGGCTGACGGCTCTACTTCGGCATATTATGGAGGGGGAGGAGTGCATCCGCCATGTACTCAAGTACCACAACGGCGAACGCAGGGCGACCAATCTGCGACACCTGGCGGATTTACTGCAGAAAATTGCTCGCGAGCGACCGGGGGAAATGCAGTATCTTTTACACGAATTTCGTCGCCGACGCAGAGAGGCGGAAGACCGGTCGACGTCGGAGGAGGAGGAATTGCGACTGGAAAGCGATCGCGACCTGGTCAACATTGTGACCATCCACCGGAGCAAGGGACTCGAATATCCGGTCGTCTATACACCTTTTATGTGGGACGGTATCAATGCCTCCGGCTTGTCAAACCGCCGTCCCTACGTGTATCACGACCCGGATAAAACGCTTAAAAAACGAATTGATATCGACGGAAATCAATATGAAGGCAGCAGATATTATTATTTTCGGGAAGAAATGCAGGATCAGCTTCGGATGGTGTATGTGGCGCTGACTCGGGGGGAACACCACCATGTCATGATCCATGTGCCTTATCAAAATAATTATGCCGACAACGGAGACTCGGCCTATGCGGCGATTGATTATGTGCTGTTTGGGCGGGAACGATACGAAAAGGCGTTGCATAAAAAATTCGGAGATTATGTTAAAGTGGACGAAACCGAATGGATTACGTACCCGGAATTGATCGAACAGGTAGATAAACTCTCGCGGACGTCGCCGGGAAGGGTCATTCAACTGACTAAGTGGTCGGATGAATCCGATGAAGAGGAATCGGGCGCGATAGAAAAGGGGCAAGGAGCCCGGCTGCTCCGACTCCGCCCGTTCAAGGCACCGGATCGACTCCGCCAGCGCTGGGTAATTCAAAGCTATTCGGCGCTGCGGCGAGGGATGGAGGAATCGAACGCTGCATTTGAAGCCTATAATGTTCAGATGGATGAGGGAGATCGGGTCGGAGAAGAAGAGGAAGTTGTAGAGCCGACCGAGGAATCCACGCTACATACATTCCCGCCCGGTGCCCGTACCGGTCTTTGCTGGCACCGTATTTACGAGGAGGTTCGGTTTAATGATCCCCGGACATACGATCAGGAAGTGGAGCGGCAGTTGGAGTCGCACGGTTTCGACGCAGAGCGTTGGACACCCGTGCTGGGCGAACATGTATACACAACGCTGCATAAATCGCTTGAACAGGCCGGGGAAGTGCGGTTGGCGGATTTAAAAGAAGAACAGATAAGCAAGGAGATGGAGTTTCATTTTGGATACGACCAGGCCGATGTGGAAGAGATCTTTCGAATTATTCGTCCCGGAGAGACTCCGCCGGAATCCCACCAATTGAACCGGGGACTGATGAACGGCTATATCGATTTGACATTTGAATACGGGGAAAAAATATATTTGCTGGATTACAAGAGTAATCACCTGGGCAAGACGATAGAGGACTACCAGCCGCGGGCGCTGGAAGACTCGATCCGCGAACATTACTACGATCTGCAGTATCATCTGTATACCGTGGCGCTGCATCGCTATTTGAGACAGCGGATCGGGGAGTCCTATAGCTATGAAGCGCATTTCGGCGGGGCGTTCTATTTATTTTTACGGGGGATACGAGACGATAAGGGATCGTCCGGCGTCTTTTTTGATCGGCCGGAGCGGGACGTCGTTTTAGCCCTGGATCGATATTTTAAAAAGGAGCGCGCTTATGGCTGACCTGTTTTCACAACCGGAACCTGTGCGTAGAAACGCCGACGAGTTGTTTGATATACTCGAAAGGTTGCTGGACGACGGTGTATTGTCGTTCGAGGATATCGAATTTCCGCGATGGCTGTGCAACCGACTGGGAGAGCGGGATCCCTCCGTTCTGCTGGCATCGGCGCATTTGACGAGCCTGACGCGCCAGGGACATGTGGGTACTCGCATACCTTTGCGGAAAGAACAAGTACCTGTATTCGGACATGAAAGAGGTAAAGAACTGTCGGACGGCGATTGCGATACACTGGAGGAATGGATAGCCGGTATGAAGTCGTCGCTCGAGCAGTCGGAGGTTGTCGGTTCGAAAAACAAACCGGCTCATCCGCTGATTTACGATCGGGGGTATTTGTATTACCAACGGTACTGGTCGTATGAGTGCACGTTGGCCGGGCAGTTGTCGCGAATGGCGGGGCAGGCGATGGACGGTTTTGGTGGGAACGAAGTGGTGAAGTGGATTGAGACGTTGTTGCCGGGGGAGGATGAGGGAACCCGATGGCAGCGCCTGGCGCTTTGGATGGCCTTGCGGCGGCGATTGCTGGTGTTGACAGGCGGACCTGGTACCGGGAAAACCTTTACGCTTATCCGTTTGGTAGCCTTGCAGAAATTATTGAGAGAAAAAGGCGGGGCGGATTGGAATGTTGCCCTGGCGGCGCCCACAGGCAAAGCGGCGGCCCGCATAAATGAGTCGGTCGCCGAGAGCATCGAGGATTTACAATCGCAGGTGTCCGACGAATTGGTGCAAAAGTTACCTACGGAGGCTCAGACGATTCACCGGTTACTTGGGACTCGTAGAAATCGTCCCGAATTTCGTCATAATTCTGACAACCCCTTGCCTCACGATGTGGTGGTGGTTGACGAGGCGTCCATGGTGGATATTGCTTTGATGACCAAACTCGTGGAATCCCTGAAGTCCGGGGCACAGCTGATACTGATCGGTGATAAAGATCAGCTGGCATCGGTCGAAGCCGGATCTGTCCTGGGGGATATTTGTCAGCCGCTGCCGGGGAATTCAGACTCGGAAGGATTGCCCGCCAATCTGTTTTCACAGGATTTCGAGGCGGAACTAAGGCAGACGTCACTTGTGGAAATGCCTGAAGGATCAGTTGTTGAAGAGCGCGCGGAATTGTTGGACTGCATGGTGGAGCTCACTCGGAGCCGTCGATTTGAAAACGCACCTGATATCGGGAAGCTGGCGGGGTATGTAAATCGCAATAAAGGGAAAGAGGCCGTGCAACATTTACGATCGGCTGATGATGTATCCATAGAATTGCCGGAATACCTCGGAGAAATTAGAGATCAGTGTGAACAATGGGAGTATGTGGATCAGGAGTTTACCCGGGACCGGGCGGCCGATTTGTTTCGGAGCTGGAGTCAATTTCAAATACTGGCGGCTCACCGCCGGGGGTCACGCAGTGCTGCGGCAGTTAATCAGTTGATGGAAGACTGGATGCGACGGAGGGAGGGGGGGAATCTGTTGATGGAGGAGTCAATCTGGTATGCGGGTCGCCCTATTATCGTTACTGAAAATAACTACGAGTTAAAACTATTTAACGGAGATATAGGATTGACCGTACGGGATTCGGATCGTGGGGGACAACTTCGGGTGGTGTTTGAAAAGCGATCGGGAGGAGAAGGTGAATCTCCCTATCGATCGGTTGCCCCGGCGCAGCTCACGCGATACGAACCCGCCTGGGCGTTGACTGTCCACAAATCGCAGGGCTCCGAATTCGGCGAGGTTTTGCTGATTATGCCCGAACGCCTGTCGCCGGTACTCACCCGTGAATTGGTTTATACCGCCCTGACGCGGTCCCGGCGCCGTTTTACGGTATGGAGCGAGGCTGACCTGTTTAAAAAAGCGGTCCGCCAACGCATCCACCGCACCAGTGCACTCGGTGAGCGGCTTTGGGGGAAGGAGTGAGGTTAGTCCGATTCCCGCGAAGCGAAATTTGACTGTTTGCTGCGTTAACAGCTTGCCGGTTTGATCAGTGTACTACTGTACATTTCCTGCGCCGGCAACCTGTCGCCTTGCAGACAATTAAATTTCTTGGTGAGAAATGCGGGCTAGTAATCTGTCGGACTTTCATAAATTGGAGTATAAATGTGAAATTTTTCTCGTTACGCTTCGAAAAACCCGTAATATCCCTGCTGTTCATTTAATGGATTTCACATGGAATTGGTTTCTCTATCCTGATACTCTTCTCTTTCGTTGGCATACAAGTCAACCTGGATTTGCAACGGCGTCTCTTTCTTCCAGGCGCCGACGTGGATGTGCGGATTGCGGGAGTTTCCGTTGTTGCCGACTTTGCCGACCGTATCTCCCGCTGCAACATGTTGACCTTCTTCAACTTCTATCTCCCGGGCATGGGCATATATCACGGTTACACTGTCCTGGTTTTTGAAAAAGATAAGACCCGGTTGAGCCTCTCGATTCATGGTGCCTGGCGTGTTGACGGTATCCGGTTGTTCAACGCGAGTGACTTTAGCGTCCATTGGAGCGAGAACAGGCTTCCTCCAGCCAAACCAGTCTTCATTAGTTTTGCCATGATTTATATGGGTGCGCGAAATGCCATCCGTAGTTAATTTGGAAACCGTAAAATCACGTCCCAGTTGGTCACCAAGACGCAGTTGGGACCGGTAGGTATGTTCGGAAGTCTTTAATCCCCCTTCTCCAGCATCTATTGGCCGATGAATCAACACCGTTTTGGTCAAGGTGTCGTTTTCCAGTTCGAGACCCTGCTGGGCTTTTAGGGTATGCGTCGACAAAGCAATACTGGCAGTCAAAAACAGAGTTGTAATAACGCGTACTGATAGAGTGCGAGATGATTTCATAATAAATTTATGATTTTTTCCAGTGGACTTCGATGTAATTGACCGATTTTAACAGAAGGGGATACGAGTAAAGGCAGGAATTGTTACAGAGCATTTTGAAAACCGGCGTAGATAGTTGTGAGACGACCTGAGATCCGACTATTTGGGTATCCCTTTCTTTAATTTGAGTCGGGTGACGGTTGAATGTTTATATTGGGTTATCGTTTTTTGTATGGTAGAATACTTAAACATTTCGAAAAAATATTTACTATGTCAGATATCGATAAGTTACTGGAAGGAAATCAAAAATGGGCTCGTCGAGTTAAAAAAGAAGCCCCGGAATTTTTTGAACAGCAGGCGTCAGGTCAGAATCCGGAATATTTGTGGATTG
Source organism: uncultured Balneolaceae bacterium (assembly GCA_964421495.1). Lineage (GTDB taxonomy): Bacteria > Bacteroidota > Rhodothermia > Balneolales > Balneolaceae > CAJXOW01. The sequence continues at coordinate 19,604 of CAYQXO010000006.1, forward strand.
GTTGTTCGGATAGCCGCGTGCCCTCCAATGTGGTCGTGGATGTGCAGCCCGGAGAGTTGTTTGTCCATCGCAACATAGCCAATGTGGTTTCTGCCTCCGATTTGAGTGTGCAGTCCGTTATACAGTATGCCGTTGATGTGCTTGAAGTGGATCACGTGGTGGTGTGCGGCCACTATGGATGCGGTGGTGTGGGGGCGGTATTGGATGGAGAGGTTGAGGGGGTTATCAATCACTGGTTGCAGCCCATTCGATCGGTATATAAAGATCACCGCCAGGAATTGGAACAGATTGAAGATGATCAAGAGCGGTATGATCGACTGTGTGAAATTAACGTGATCGAGCAGGTGCGGCATGTGGCGGAGTCGCGTTTTGTGCGCCAGGCCTGGAAGGAGGGAAAGAGCCTCAAGGTGCATGGATTGATATACAGTTTGCGAAGCGGTTTGTTGAAAAATCTGGAGGTAACAAAAACAGGTTAGAATTAAATACAGGAAGAAGAGTATCCAATGAAAATCGAACATTTCGCTATTAACGTGGATCAACCGGAGACCATGGCCCGGTGGTATGAGGAGCATATGGGACTTGAAATCGTCTTACGGGAGGAATCTCCGCCCTATAAGCACTTTTTGGCGGACAGCGGCGGACAGGTAATGTTGGAGATCTATAAAAATCCGCCGGACGAGGTTCCCGACTATGGAAATATGAATCCGTTAATTATGCATTTGGCATTTGTCTCGGAGGATCCATCGGCCGATAAAGATCGGTTGATCCAGGCGGGCGCTCACCTGGAAAATGAGGAGTTTCTGGATGACGGTACTCACCTGGTTATGCTGCGTGATCCGTGGGAGGTGCCCATTCAACTTTGCAAACGTGGTATACCGCTGGGAGGACCGGCTTAGTCTCCTTTCGATAACTGTTATACAATTTATGATGCGGATGCTTTTTTCCCGGTTATTGTGCTAGAACCAACCGAAACGCAGCGTTACAAATGTGGTTGCCCCGGAAAGGTCGGTATCGCTCGTTCCTGGAAGTCGCACACCGTCTGTATAACGGTAGAAAATTCCGCCGCTCAGTCGAAACCAGCTGGTAACGTTCAAGATCAGGTTGGCGCCGGGCTGAAGCACAAAATAGCGATCGGAATTTTTGGTGAATTGCAAGTTTTCCTCTTCGTACTCCACCGTTCCGGATCCCGCCAGAATTTGAAGGCTGAAATGAAAAAGTTTGCTCGGTCGATTTACATACTCCAGTTCAAATCCACTGTATTCGGTTTCCATATCGGGTGGGTCAATCGGGAGATTCTCCTCCCAGCCGGTCGACCCGAAATGATTATGTGTGCGATAGCGCGCAAGACCCAGGTGGACCGCGTGCATTTTGTTGAAATTGATTACCCACGCTCCGCGAGCGCCCCGCAGGTAGGAAAGTTCGCCGTTGACCGTTGTGCCCCCGAAGACCAGACCGCCGAATGCACCATGGTCAATATCGTTTGAAAACAGTGTCTCCGCTTCCTGGGCAAGTCCGGAAGTCGAACTGAGTCCCAGCAACAACGATAAGATAATAAGTGTAATTTGTTTCTTTACCCGCATGTTTGTCCCGATTTTATTTAGCAAATTTAAATCCGGCTTTTTTGCAGTAGATTTGTGAAAGCCCGACAGACAACTGACATGAGAAATTTCCGACTCTTACGTAATCAGTACGGAATTTATATAATCTTGTTTCAATAATGAAAATAATCGAAGATAATTTATAAAGTATATAAGAGGACTTTGAAAAAGCGGGCTAGCTTTGGGTTTGGGACATGCTATTATCGTGTAGGCACTGCTGAGTGTCACGAAGTATGAGGATTCATAGCAATCAACGTTGAACGTGCAATGTCAGCGCACAATTCCCACTAGATAGATTCTGAGGCCGGTCCACGTTTATCAAAATATTCATTTAAGATAGTCGGTAGGGAGGCATATGAAAAACCGCTTGCTTCAAATTCTTTTTTGGTCGGTTATTGCCGCCGCTTTTATCGGTCCGGGTACCATTACCACCGCTGCATCCGCAGGGGCGGAATTTGGCTTCGCCCTGTTGTGGGCACTCGTTTTTTCTACGATCACCTGTATTATCCTGCAGGAGGCCAGTTCCCGTATCACCACCGTCTCGGGTGTCAACCTGGGACAGGCCCTGCGTGAGTATCTGTTTGATCGGTTCTGGGGGCGTGTGACCGCCGGTATTATTATTACGGCGATCATCCTGGGATGTATGGCTTATGAAGCGGGAAATATTCTGGGAGCAGTCGAGGGTGCCGCACTGATTCTGGAAGTGCCGACCCGGCTGCTGACGGTGATTATCGGTCTATGTGCTTTTACTCTTTTTGCAGTGGGATCGATAAAGATAATTGCCCGGGTAATGGGTATTGTGGTTGCCGTAATGGGTCTTTGCTTTGTGACGACGGCCGTAATTATTCAACCTTCTATCGGAGATTTGCTATCCAACGGGTTGATTCCCCGCTTACCCCACGGGTCGGGCATGTTAATTCTGGCTCTGATCGGGACTACGGTGGTACCATACAATCTCTTCCTGGGATCGGGAATCGCCTCGGTGCAGTCGCTCCGGGAGATGCGATGGAGCCTGGGTATAGCGATCGGGCTCGGTGGCATTATTTCGATGGCCGTGCTGATAGTGGGGGCTTCTATCGCGGGAAAGTTTACGTTTCCATCCCTGGCTGCTGAACTGGCGCGGACGCTGGGTGAATGGGCGGCGATTTTTCTGGGGGTGGGGCTGTTTGCAGCGGGATTTACCTCAGCCGTCACCGCTCCCCTTGCGGCGGCAATCACGGCCCGCAGTTTACTCGAGCGAAAAAACGAGCGAGCACCGCGTTGGGAATATGGTGGATGGGGGTTCCGATCGGTCTGGGGAATCGTGCTGCTCGTGGGATTGTTCTTCGGATTGATTAAGGTCCAGCCGATTCCCGCAATCATCCTGGCGCAGGCATTGAACGGTATTATACTTCCGTTGATTGCGATTTTCCTACTATTGATGGCAAACAACATCCGACTATTGTCTTCTTCGGCTATCAATCCTCCCTACTATAACCTGTTGATGGGAGTGGTGGTCTTTGTGACCGTGATTATCGGGATGACCAATTTGTTCAAGGCCTTAACCCGGACCTTCTCGGTGGAACTGGTTAATGATCAGATAATTGGCGGCAGCGCCCTGGTATTAACGATTCTATTGGCATGGCCGGTGTATCAGGCGATACGAAAGCTTCGATCCGCGGAAGACCTGGATTTTTTGGCCGAAGACTGATAATCAGACCCCGCGAAGCGAAATTTGATTGTTTTCTGTGTTATCAGGATAACGGGCTTGAACAATGTGCTTCTGCAAATTTCTTTTGTCGGTACCCTGTCGCCTTGCAGACGATCAAATTTCCTGGAGGGAAATACAGGCTAGTGATAAAGTACTCCTGCTTTAATGGGACGGCGTTCAAAGGCGGGTCCGCTCCATTCTAATTGTAGCATAGATGGAGTTTCGCCGTTATACAGGTAGTGAAGTCGAAACGGATGCAGACCTTTTTCAAGCCGAGTGGTTTCAGTACGCAGATTGCCGTTTTTATAGCCGTGGTCTGCATCTATGAGTATGGATTCGTGTAAACGTAGAAGAGCGCCCGTTGACGCGCGGAGGTAAAAAGTATAGGATCCGGTCTTTGGAATCTCCAGGTATCCTCCAAACCGGCTGGCTTGTGGCATACGTTGTTTCTGGTCGATGGAGAGAAGGGGGGTAACAGACGTGGAATCGGGAGTCAGTCGGGTGAATTTGGGCACCCAGGGAAAGGTTCCCCTGTATTGTTCTCTTTGAAGTCCGGCCTTAAGTTCCGAAGTATTTTGGTCTATCGACGGAACTGCTGTGCTGTCATAGGGACGCGGCGCGGTGGAGTCCGGCCGACGCATCCGCAGTGCCCTGCGTTTCATTTTTTGCTGCAGGTCTTGAATGAATGGTTTATTGTCCGGTTTGACCGCCAAATTTTTTCGCTGGGCGGGATCGTCAACAACGTTGTAGATTTCGAAGTCGTCGCCGGCCGATTCTGTTTGATAGCGAACTCCTACATAGTCTCCTATGCGAATAGTTTGCATCTGTTCCCGCTTGCGACCCTGACGTGACTCGGCAAAATCGGGGTAGCGGGGGGTCCGGCCGTCATCATAGTATTCGATATACACGTTGCTATTATTAGTTTCGCCATCGCCGGTTAGTCGCGGTAACAAGGATACCCCGTCGGTATTGGCGGGAGAGGGGAGACCGGCGGCATGGGTGAAGGTCGGCAGCCAGTCGTAAGAGGTGCTGGGTTCGGTAATCACGGTGTCAGAACTTATGTGGCCGGGCCAGCTTGCAAGGGTCGGCATGCGAAGTCCCCCTTCCCAGGTATCTTTTTTGATGCCTTCGAAGGGACCGTAGCTTTCCAGGAAGGTGGGTTTATAATTAACATATTCGTCGCGCGGAAGATAGGAGGCTCTCGTGGGACCGTTATCGGAGGTGAATACGACCAGCGTGTTTTCCCGTATTCCCAGATCCTCCAGCAATTTCATGAGATCTCCGACCCCGCTGTCGATGCGGCGCACCGAGGTGGCAAAACGTTGGTAGCTGGCCGGCCAGGAATTTTCGGCCGTTGACGGATCGCCGTCGTGATCGTAGGTGGCCTCGGCATAATCGGGGTGAATCCAGCCGTCAAGGGTTCCGCCGGAGGTATTGAGCATTCGACCCGACTCACCGATCCACTGCACGCCGCCATCGAGTCCGCCGCCCTCCGGATAGGCCTGGGGCGGAACGGTCATGGGGGCATGAGGAGTATCATAGGCTAAATAGAGGAAAAAAGGCTCCTCGCTGCCGTTGTTTCCGCTTTTGGATCGAACCTGCTCGGTGATCCACTTTTTGGCCGCGGCGGTCCAGAGGTCGGCCGTATAAGTGGTATCCAGTTTCTCCATGATATTCGTGCGATTCAGCCACACCTGTTTGGGACCGCGGATGGGCCCCTCTTTCGGGTAGTGCGTATGACCGTCGCTGTGACGCATGTATCCCAGGAAATAATCAAATCCGCGGTTCATCGGATGGGCCGGCCAGTTCGGAGGTTCGTACCCCAATCCCATGAGTCCCCATTTTCCGATTGCAGCAGTTGTATAGCCCGCCTCTTTCAGTACCGTGGCCATCGTGTGATTGTCGGCCAGCGCCTTGTCGAACTGGTTGTCGCGTACGTTGGTGTGACCCTGCGACTGACCCAGAAGAAGAGAGGCCCGTGAAGGAGCACACACGGGAGCGGCGGCATAGTGATGTCGCATTTGAGCACCGCTGTTTGCCAACTCGTCAAGATGCGGCGTGGACATCCAGGGCTCGCTTCGATCTCCGGCATCACGACGTTGATTCTGGTAAAAAACGCCCAGGTCGCCCCATCCCAGATCGTCGGTAATGATATAGATGATATGGGGCTGGTTAGCGGATTTTGCGGTCTCCGACGCATTTTCTTGCGTGCATCCCATCGTTGTTAAACTTAGAGCAAGAATCAGGGAAGAGATCAGAATGAAACTATGGAATCGCATTGGTAGTAAAAATGTCATTTCAAAATTGGAGAAAATCCATAAGTCGATGAGTGTCGGTTTTCATTTTTTGACCGGATAGAGGAACGTATCTATTTGGTTGAGAAAAACCTAATGCAATTAAAGTGTATAAAGAGGATGAACAACATAAAAAATTCCCCGTAGTCTTGATAAGGGCGCGAAACACTGCTATATTATCGTTTATTTACGATTAAATAGGAAGAAGATAAAAAAATTGCCAAGTTGAGGGTGGCCGGCCGCTGCAGAATATAGATAAAACACGTGAACAGGGCCTAACCCGATATTTCCTAATTATTATTTATCGTATGTACAACCCATTGATCACGTATATTGAAGGATTGAAAAGTAATACTTCCGGGATTCCGGAAAAGCGCAAAAAACTTCTTTTGCAAATATCGGATTTTGTCGGGTCGAAACTGCGGTGGGGAAACCCGGCCAAGCTTACCTTTATTTGTACTCATAACAGCCGGCGCAGTCACTTCTGCCAAATATGGACCGCAACCTTGGCCGATTACATCGGACTGGAAGGGATTCGGGCTTTTTCGGGCGGTACGGAGGCTACGGCTTTTCATCCTCATGCTATTCAGGCCCTCGAACGCGCCGGATTCACGGTGGAAAATCCGGGAGGCGAAAATCCATGCTGCCGGGTGTATCGTGGTGACAAGGTTCAACCGCTGAACTGTTTTTCCAAAAAGTTTGACCACCCGTCCAATCCGTCGAAAAAATTTGCCGCTGTGATGACGTGCTCGGAGGCCGATGAGAACTGCCCCGTGGTTTCGGGAGCCTCATTTCGCTTGTCCATTCCCTACGAAGACCCGAAAAAGTCTGACGGAACAAGCGAGGTGACCAGCGTCTATGATGAACGCTGCCGGCAAATTGCCACGGAAATGTATTTTGCACTTCAACAGGTGGAGCTTTGAATGAAAAGCAAGGGATAATCCATACTATTTCATTTTTACATACATGACTTCACCCCGAAAGAAATTAGGACTCCTGGACCGGTTCTTAACGCTCTGGATCATTTTGGCGATGGTACTTGGCGTGTCCATCGGCTACTTTATTCCCTCGACGTCCGATTTTATCAACTCCTTTAGCAGGGGGTCCACTAATATTCCCATTGCGATCGGACTTATTCTGATGATGTATCCTCCCCTGGCTAAAGTGGATTATAAATTGTTGCCCGAAGTTTTTCGGGATGTGAAAGTACTCGGCATATCCCTGTTTTTGAACTGGATTGTAGGTCCCATCGTTATGTTTGTGTTGGCAATTACGTTCCTGCATGACTACCCGGAATATATGGTGGGATTGATTCTGATCGGTTTGGCCCGCTGTATCGCGATGGTGTTGGTGTGGAACGATCTGGCCGAAGGAAGCAGTGAATACGGAGCCGGACTGGTGGCTCTCAACAGCATTTTCCAGGTTTTTGCCTACAGTTTTTACGCCTGGATATTTATCACCAAGCTGCCTCCGATGTTGGGATTCGCTGGAGCGATTGTTGATATTTCTATCGTAACGGTAGCGGAAAGCGTGGCTATCTATTTGGGCATTCCCTTTCTGGCGGGTATGCTGAGTCGTATTGGACTGGTAAAGTTGAAGAGCAGGCAGTGGTATGAAACCACATTTATTCCGACTATCTCCCCGATCACGCTGATTGCGTTGCTGTTTACGATTGTAGTAATGTTCAGTCTGAAAGGTGAGTTGATTGTGCAGATACCATTTGATGTTGCCCGCATTGCCGTGCCCCTCCTGGTCTATTTTGTGGTAATGTTCTTCATCAGTTTTGCTGCAAGCAAATTCATGGGAGCCGAATACGATAAAAACGCCTCTATCGCATTTACGGCGGCCGGCAATAACTTCGAGTTGGCCATCGCCGTTGCCATTGCGGTGTTTGGTCTCAATAGCGGACAAGCGTTTGCGGGGGTGGTGGGTCCGCTTATCGAAGTGCCTGCACTGATTGCCCTGGTTAACGTGGCTTTCTGGCTCAGGAAAAAATATTATCGGAAGGATCCAGCACCAGTACCGTCGGAATAAAAAGAGGATGCATATAAATCATAAGCTTCACGGGATTTGGGAACCGATTGTTCTGTAATGCTGAATTGTTGTATTCCTCTCCGGATCATAAGTTACGTTGACATATGTCCGAGTTTGGTAAAATTTCTATAGGGGATACCGAATATAACATAAATTCCACCTAAATAAATCACTAGAAGATTTATCCAGTGTTATCTGAAGAATTTACTATGTAGGAGAGAATTATTACTATCCGAATGTATGTTGGAGAAAGATAAAACGTATGTAATGCAGGGGGGATTCCTGGTTAAATCACAATCGGAAATAATAAATATTTATGAGTTGTCACATGGTCTGTACATTCAGAAAGTTTATAATCGTTTACTTATTCTTGCTGTTGATAGGTGGAGTATCAGTGGATTACGTAACAGGCCAGTCGAACAAAGTCTCTGCGGACCGACCGAATATTCTCTTTATATTGGCCGACGATCTTGGCTGGGCAGACCTGGGATCCTACGGCAGTACCTTTTATGAAACGCCGCATCTCGACAAACTCGCCGAGCAGGGTATTAGATTTACCGACGCCTATTCGGCCGGCACGATTTGCTCGCCCACCCGAGCCGCGATCATGTCGGGCAAGTATCCGGGGCGGCTGAACACGACCGACTTCTTCGGCGCCCCGCAGCCGGGCGAGGAGTATCCGGGCTGGTGGCGGAGTCGCATGAACCAGCCGGAGTACAAGCTGATGCCGGCTCCCTACCAGGAAAAGTTGCCGCTGGACGAGGTAACTCTCGCAGAGGCTCTGAAGGAGGGCGGTTATACGACCTTTTTTGCCGGCAAGTGGCACCTGGGACCTGAAGGCTACTGGCCGGAAAAACAGGGGTTTGACGTGAATGTGGGGGGATATGCCGAGGGACATCCCAATTCCTATTTCTCTCCCTACCGTAATCCGAAAATGGAAGACGGTCCGGAAGGCGAGCATTTACCAATGCGTCTGGCGAGGGAAACGGCCTCGTTTATGGAGGACCATCACGACCAGCCGTTTTTGGCCTACCTGTCGTTCTATTCGGTTCACCGTCCCCTGCAAGCGCCCGACAGCCTGGTGCGGAAGTATCGCCTTAAAAAGGAGGAAATGGGACTCGAGCGAAAACTCGGACCTGAAAAAGAGGGCAAGGTACGGCTCAATCAGACCCACCCGGTATACGCGGCGATGGTGGAATCGATGGATCGGGCCGTGGGCATTGTGCTGGAGCGCCTGAAAAGGGCCGGATTAACTGAAGAAACGGTGGTTGTTTTCTACTCCGACAACGGGGGACTTTCCACAACCGGCGGTTATCCTACCTCGAATCACCCGTTGCGCGCCGGAAAACGCTGGCTCTACGAAGGCGGTATCCGGGTTCCGTTGATTGTTCGCTGGCCGGGCGTGACCGAAGCAGGTACGGTGGAGGACGAGCCGGTAACCAGCACCGATTTTTATCCCACGATGTTGGAGATGGCCGGTCTGGAAAAACGACTTTCTCAGCACAAAGACGGCGTTAGCCTGGTTCCGCTGTTGAAAGGCGAATCTATCGACCGCGACGCTATTTACTGGCATCACCCTCACAACGGTTATAATGGCAGTTTCCCGGGATCGGTGATTCGCCGGGGTCCCTGGAAGCTGATTCACAATTACGAGACGCAGGACGTGGAGCTTTATAACCTGGAAAAAGACCTGCGCGAACAAGATAACGTGGCCGGCGAGCATCCCGGGAAAGTCATCGATCTCTACAATAAACTTGATCGGTGGAGAAATGAGGTGGATGCGCGAACTCCGATTCCGAATCCTGCCTATGAAAAGGACACGACACGGTCGAAGAGTCAATCAAAATAAATCACACAAAAGAAAGATGGGCTGCCAACGGATTTAAAGAATAACTTTTGGGAGAGGTTGTCCCGGTCTGATTGATCACATAAGTAAAATAATGATAAATTGAGTAATAGAAGGTAACTGCAGCTTGTACCGGGCTTTTAGCGATTTGACTGAGGAAAGACGTTTATTTACCTGTATGAATTAAGACAAACTTAAATCAATTCATTTATGAAACTCTGCAAATTTGGCCTGCACCGATGGGAAGAAGAGGAGGGAGGCGCATTTGAGTCAACCGTAAAAAGATGTACAAAATGTGGTACCGTGGTTAAGGAGAATCCTGTTGCCACGGAGTATCGTATACCCGAGGGAGCGGACTCGCGCATTGTCAAGGTGAATAAAAATATTTTTTTGATGGCCCTTGGAGGTTTACTGTTAACCGCTTTAATCGTATTGAAAAGGAGAAAGTAGAGTAGTCGGTAAAAATTTTACTTATTTCAGTTGTTATTTAGTGTTGATAATTGGGGGCACCCCCCTTTGGTAGCGAGGTCCTTTTTAGGTTTAAATGATAAAGATAGTTTTCCTGATTCATGGTTTCATTGTTAAGGAATTTCTGCAGCAAGTTGCTGGTGCTGGTTTTTCTTATTATCGGGTTTGGTTGTACCGGTGATAGATCCTCCGATCAACAGGGAGAGGAAGATCAGCCCCATATCGTCATTATTCTGGCCGATGATCTCGGCTGGGGGGATGTCCGCGCCTATAATTCCGCCTCGAACATTCCCACCCCGAATATGGATCGGCTGGCGGATCAGGGTATGCGTTTCCTGGACGCCCATTCCTCGGCCTCGGTTTGCACGCCCACGCGCTATGGACTGCTGACGGGCCGATATTCCTGGCGTACACGCCTGAAACGAGGGGTGCTGTGGCCTCCGGCGAAGCCGTTGATAGAGCAAGACCGCGAGACGGTTGCTTCGCTGCTTCAGAATGCCGGGTATTATACGGCGATCGTTGGTAAATGGCACCTGGGACTCGATTGGGTTATGGTCGGGAAAGATTCAATCGATTTCAGTGAGCCGTTGCGGGATGGACCGAATGATCACGGTTTTGACGCTTCGTTTATTTTTGCGGGCTCTTCGGATATGAAACCCTATACTTATGTCAAGAATGGCAGGGTAACTGAAAAACCGACCGGTTATGCACCGGGGGGTCGGTTTGGACAAGCCGGTCCCTCGATCCCGGACCTGCGTCCGGAAGATATCCTCCCCCGCTTCTTGCGGGAAGCAAAACAGGTGATTGACGGGCACGCCCGAAACCGACAAGACGAGCCGCTGTTTCTTTATTTTCCGTTGACCGCCCCGCACAAACCGGTGGCCCCTGCCGAGCAATTTCAGGGGAAAACGAAACTTGGCGCCTATGGAGATTTCGTCCACCAGGTAGATTGGTCGGTGGGGCAGGTTGTACAAAAGCTTAAAGAACATCAGATGTTTGATAACACGCTGTTGATCGTCACGTCCGACAACGGTACCTCACCAAATGCTGCCGAAGAGGCAATCGAGATGGGGCACGACGTCAATGGACCCTTTCGCGGCCTGAAAGCCACAATCTGGGAAGGCGGGCACCGTATCCCATTTATAGCTACCTGGCCGGGTGTTATTGCGAGCGGGGCGACAAGCGACGAGCGGATTAGTCTTAACGACTTTATGGCTACCTTTGCAGCGCTGACGGAACAGTCACTCGACCCATCGGCGGGCGAGGACAGTTACAATATATTACCGGTTCTAATGAGCGAGCCTTACGAGACTCCCGTCCGGGAAGCTACCGTGGTTCGTTCCGGGGGAGGATGCCTTGCTATACTGAAAAATAACTGGAAACTGGCTAAATGTCCCGGGTCCGGCAGCGGCTGGGCCGGTTCACCGACTACCGGTGAGGCGAGAGACCGGGGACTCCCTCCGGTTCAACTCTATAATTTAAAAACCGACACGGCAGAAGCCCGAAATCTACAAGCTGAGGAGCATGAAAAAGTCGATGAACTGCAACAATTGCTGGAGCAGTATATCGAGGAGGGACGGAGCACGGAATAGGGCTCGCTCCGTTCGCCCTGTCGGAAGACGGAGGTCGGAGGTCTATTCGAGCAAGTAACCAAGTAGTGTATATACACCACATCGAATCCGATCGAAATAGCCTTCCGACATCCGTCATCCGGCTTCCAACGGGCGAGCGAAGCGAGCCCTAATCAATATATGCTGAAATCTTTTCGAAAAGCTCTCTGTAATATTGTTGGGCCTCGGCTTCCTGCACCCCGGAAGAAGGTCCGCCGGTCAGGGCAATTTCCTGTTGGACGCGCAGGGTGAGCGTTACTTGCGATCCATTTTCTCCTTTTTCGACTACCGCTTCCACCTTGATTTGGTGATTTCCGCTGATAGGTGCCCCAATGGTAGAGGCCAGCTGGTAATCTGTATAGATCAGACCGTTATCTCCGTCTGCTGTTACAAGGGAGTACCCCTCATTTTTAAGTGCCTGGATGATCGCATTAAAGGTGCCGTAATATTCGCTGTCGAATACCTTGATTCGATCCGATGGACTCAGGGCGGTTTCGCTGGGTCCGGTACCGGCACAACCAGTAATGACAAATATCAAGAAGAAAACCAGATATGACAAGGTGGTGGGAATTCGCATAAAGAATCAGGGTGTACGTGGTTAGTTTGGTGGTACAAAAAGCATCGTGAACATAAAGTTAATAGAGGATGGTCGATACGTGGGGTTTGCGACTAGTTAGCCCCATCCTTATGGAAAATACCAGAAGTTTGTCAATTAATAAAAGCAAGCTGTCAATTATTCAAGACATCCCCGGGTTTTTTATAGAGATTTCCAATTTCGTAAAAAAGGGATTGATTGGAATGATTCCTTGTAAATATACTTTGAGAAATTGGGAATAGCTTTTAAATTAGGCATGAATAATTCAGCATTTTTTAAACCTAATACAGGCGGTACCCGGTTTCCTTCCTTCTCTCTAAACTGCGAACGATATCAATTCGGCCGCTTTACAGTGAAGGATTACAAGTTAAGCAGGTTGCCGGTTGCACTAATACCGTTTTAAAACTTTTCCATCTATGAATATCAGCAAAAAATATTTGAATATTGTACTTGGTTGTTTGCTCATAGCGGGCATTATGGGCTTTGCGCAACAAGCGAAGGCACAAAAAGAACGTCCCAACGTTCTATTGATCATGGCGGATGATCTGGGATATTCAGATCTTGGCAGTTACGGCGGTGAGATTCAGACTCCGAACATCGATCAGCTTGCCGAAAGGGGAGTTCGATTCACTCAAATGTATAACAGTGCCCGTTGCAGTCCTTCCAGAGCTTCGCTGATGACTGGATTGTATCCGCACCAGGCGGGTATCGGGTTTTTTGCCGGCGACCGTCCGGATAATCCGCGCGGATACCGTGGCAAGCTACAGCCGAAAACCGTTACTATCGCCGAAGTGTTGAAGGAAGCGGGCTATAACACCTATATGACCGGCAAATGGCATGTGGGCGATCCGGTCCCGACCAAGCAGGGATTTGATGAATTTTACGGGTTTACCCATGGCTATGCGGCCAACGCCTGGAATGAGGATATGATGATTCGCCTGCCGGAAGGAAGTTCAACCATTGATTACGAAGAAGGGGAATTTTTTGATACCGATGCTTTTACCGATTATGCGCTGAAATTTATCAAGCAATCGCAGCGGGAGTCGCCCGACAAACCCTGGTTTACATTTGTTTCCCATCATGCTCCCCACTTTCCCGTTCAGGCTCCACAAAATTATGTCAATAAGTACAAAGACAAATATAAAGACGGCTGGGATCAAATCCGCCAGGAACGACTGGAGCGTATGAAGCGCATAGGAATTGTTGACGAAGATACGGAATTGTCGCCTCGCAGCTCGATTATGCGTCCCGAAATGGCCAGGGAACACGGGGTACCGGGTGAAGACCTGCAACGGAATCCGGCCTGGTCGGAAATACCGGAAGATCGTCAGCAAGACCTGGCTCGACGTATGGCGGTGTATGCCGGAATGGTGGATAATATGGACCACAATGTTGGCCGTATTGTCGATCACTTGCGGGAAACCGGCGAATTGGACAATACAATTATCTTTTTTGTCAGCGATAACGGGGCCTGTGCCGAATGGGGACCGTACGGTTTTGACCTGCCGGATCGTATGCTTGCGGCTAACGATCCGGGTCACGGCATAGGAGGAGGTACCCCGGGTCTCCCGAGTAAATTGTATAAAGGCGAGGAACTTGATAAGATGGGAGGACCCGGCACCGGCATAGCTTACGGATCAGGCTGGGCCAACGTATCCAATACGCCCTGGAGCGAATACAAGCATTATGCCTATGAAGGTGGAGTGGGAACGCCCTTCATCGTTCACTGGCCCAAGGAGATAAAAGGAGAAGACCAGGGCTCTATTCGAGAGCAGGTCAGTTACCTGTTTGATATTACAGCAACCATTTATGATGCGGCTGACGTGGAATATCCGGATACGTACGACGGAGAGGAATTGTTGGCCATGGAAGGTAAGAGTTTACTGCCTGTTACGCACGGTCGAACCCTGGAACAACGTCCCATTATTTATGAACATTCGGGGAACGGCGGTATCCGGATGGGTAAATGGAAATTGGTCGGAAAGGACATTCTCACGAATACGGGTATGGCCGAGAATCCCGTTTGGAATCTGTATAACATCGAGGAAGATCGTTCTGAAATTTATGATCTATCAAAGATGTATCCGGAAATCGTCGATCAAATGAAAAGCGAATTTCTTGAGGAAGCAAAAAGAACCTTTATTCTTCCGCGACCCGGTTACAAATAGCCGAGAGAGAAGATAGATGATTATTTCGTTGAAAATTTGGAAGACCATTGGATTTCCAGTCCGGAAGTCACTTCGTGGAGATCGCTATACTTGTTGAGTTGTAGCGTGTAACGCTTCATTGTCTGTATCCATCAGGGAATTCGGGATAGGGCCTTTGTCCGGTCGTTACAGGATGGTATAAGGTTTGTGGATCATTCAGGTTGAAATGCCAGCTTAATTAAAAAGGCGCCCAAAGAGAGGCGCCTATTTAATTATAGAGGGTTGTTGCGTTGCAGTTTAGTCTTCTATCGGGGGGGCTCCGTTTTCTTGCAGTGCTTTTTCCAGTTCAGGCATGACGTTGTTAATAACGTCGTCAACACGTTTTTTAATCTTGTCCAGTTCTCTGCGACCGGTCTTGACCGTCTGTTCGTGCATAGGCGTCGGTCCATACGTGGTGCCTAACGCACGATAGCCCACATACATGCGGTCGCGGGGCGTAGGGGGTGATTTCTGCCCAATTTCACTTTTGGCGTCGCTTCCGTTCATCTCTTTGTCGATTTTCAACAGGCGCGTTCGTGTTTCGTGCAGGCGTTTTGCGAGGTCTGGGGATTCACCCTCGGCGCGGCTCAACGCTTTCTGCATGGCTTCGATTCGGTCAAGTTGTTTCCGAAGCGATTTGGAGGTCTGGGCAAGATTCTGTCGAAATTTCTCCATCGTTTGCCTGAATTCGGCAAAAGTCTGGTCGGTGGCACGTTCCAGCGTGTTCTCTTGCAACGGAACCACTTCGAAAGAGATAGTGTCGCTCAGAATCGTGACGTTGCCGTCTTTCATCTTGGACAAATGAGCCCGATAGGTGCCCGGCGTAGCCTTGAAGCCGCCGCTGAACCATCCGCCCCGCTCGTCGAGATCCACTACGTTTTTGTTGGGATACTCCAGGTCCCAATTAATGCGGTGAAATCCTGCCGTGGTGGGTCCGTCAACCTTCCGTATCACATTCCCCTCTTGATCGGTAATTGTGATAAAGACACGGGGTTTTTGCTGGTTTTTTTCAGCCTCGAGGCTGTCCCAACCTGGAAAAGGCACATCTTCGTCTTCATCCAGCTTGCGCTCGCGCCGTTGGCGTTTGTCTTTGATCGTTTCCAATCCCTCTTTCAAATAATAGGTGAATACGGCGCCATAGGGTGGATTTTCAGTCGTCCAGTGCATGGAGCCTTGTGAATCCACGATGTTGTCGGGTTCATACCAGTAAGCTTGGCGCGTGGCGAAAAGATGGGCATTTTCGTTAAGTGTTTCTTGAGTTACATTCCGCAGGGGAGCGTAGTTATCCAGTATGAAGAAGCCGCGGCCAAACGAGGCGGCCACCAGATCGTCATGTTCCCGTTGAATGGTTATGTCACGAAAAGCGATGGTTGGGACGCCTCCACCCAGCTCCATCCATTGCTGTCCGCCGTCAACCGTAAAGAAGATGCCGAATTCGGTGGCGGCAAAGAGCAGATTTTTATCCACATCGTCCTGAACAACGCGCCATACCAGGTGTCGGTCAGGCAGACCTTCGCTGATCAGTTCCCACGACTGACCCCGATCGGTGCTTTTGATCAAATAAGGGGCCAGATCCCCGTTTTTGTGATCATCCATCGCCACGAAGACCGTATTTTCTTCGTGGTGACTGGCCTTGATGTCATTGATAAAGGCCTTGGCCGGCACCCCGTCAATATCGGATAGCTCTATTTCCCGCCAGGATTCGCCTCCGTTTGCAGTTACCTGGATTCTTCCGTCATCAGTCCCCGCGTATATCAAATCTTCATTCAGGGGAGATTCGCCAATCGAGGTTATCGTGTTGTAGTTGGACATGGCGAATACATCCCAGGGATTGTCCCAGCTGCGCTGCTTGCCCATGATCGGCAGAGTAACGCGGTTCTGGTCGAGCGTCAGATCGCCGGAGATGGCCGTCCAGCTGTCGCCCCGGTTTTCGCTCTTCCAAACGCGATGCGAGGCGGTGTAGATGCGGCTGGGTTTGTGAAAGCTGACCTCAATAGGGGTATCCCAGTTGAAACGTTCATAATCCTCGCCTTCGGCGGGTTGGGGCTGAATAAAGACCTGGTCGCCCGTCTTGCGGTCAATCCGTCGTAAACCGCCCTGCTGGGATTCGGCATATACGATATTTGGGTTGCCGGGCTCGGTGGCGGTATCGTGACCGTCGGCACCGAGAATTTTTTTCCAGTCGGCGTTGCGAATGCCTTCTTCGTGGTCGGTGCGCGAGGGACCCATGTGCGATCCGTTGTCCTGCGTCCCCCCATATACATTATAAAACGGTTCTTCGTCGTCGACCGATACTTTGTAGTACTGCGTGATTGGCAGGTTATCGATAAATCGCCAGGTATCGGCCCGATCGTAACTTTCGTACAAACCGCCGTCGGTTCCCATGAGTAAGTAATCGGACTCATCATCCCGAAAGGCCATGGCATGGTTGTCTACATGCTTTCGGCGACCGGGAAGCGTCTCGAAATCGTCTCCGTGGTTATGGGATACCTTGGCCCGTACGTCCATCAGGTAGATCGTTCCAAAATGGTGAGGCGAAGCATACAGTTCCTGGTAGTAATGAGGTCCGGTGCCGCCGGGTACTGCGTTAGACATTTTCTTCCAGCTGCTGCCCCGGTTGCGGGACATGAATACGCCGCCGTCGCGCCGGTTAAGCGTTATCGTGGCATATACAATATCCGGCTGCTGGGGAGAGACGGCCAGCCCGATTTTGCCCATGTTGACATTCGTCGGCAGTCCGTTTGTTAACTCCTTCCAGGTTTCGCCTCCGTCGTCTGAGCGATGAATACCGGAACCGGGTCCGCCTCCCATATATGCAAAAGGAGTACGTTCCCGCTGCCAGGTGGCGGCATAGAGCCGGTCTGGATTGCGGGGATCTATAACCAGGTCGGTCACGCCGGTCCACTCATTACCGCTTAATACTTGCTTCCAGTTTTGTCCGCCGTCGGTGGTTTTATACAGACCGCGTTGCCCCCCTTTCTCCCAAAGCGGTCCCTGTGCGGCGACCCAGACGATGTCGGAATTGTCGGGATGAACAATGATTTTGGAGATATGCTCAGATTCCTTGAGTCCCATATTTTCCCAGGTGTCTCCCCCGTCATTGCTGCGATAGATGCCGTCGCCGTACCCTACGTGCCGACCGCCCACGTTTTCTCCGGTACCGACCCATATTGTATGGGGATTGTTGGGATCGATTGTAACGGAGCCGGTCGAATAAGAGGATTCATGATCAAAAATCGGATTCCATGTAACGCCGGAATTTTCCGTCTTCCAGACTCCCCCGGATCCGACCGCCACGTACCAGAGATTTTTATCATCAGGATGTATAGCTATATCAGCAATGCGGCCGGAGGTAAAAGCGGGGCCGATATTGCGAAGGGCGAAGCCATTATAGTTGGTTTCGGTAACGATAGAGCCATTCTCCTGGGCATATAAGGGAGTAATGGCCATTAGTAATATGAATAGCAGAGCGTAGAAATTGGATCGCATAGATTTTTAATTTGTTGAATGGTCGATGCAAAAACGATACTAAAACGACAATAACCAATCTTTAATAATCATTCAAAGATTTCCCTGTTGTATCTTTTAGTGCCCCCTGAAAAACCCGGGGAGTCCCTACTGCTGTCGGGAAGAGAAATTCGACGGCTCATTGCTTTAAAAAGGAGAAGACCAACATACCGGTATGCAGAGAATACACTTGTTCAGCCTTAATGCCGAACAACTCAAGTGCTTCAGACCCCTCCCCGGGTTTTTAGCTTTTTCAGTATTCCAATAACTGACTGTTTTGTTAAGGAAAAATTTATACATTTTGAATAATTGAGAAGTTACGTTTATTTATTCGTAACATTCGTATGAATGTAAAAGTCGGGTGCAGGTTCTGGGTACGTGTTCCGACAGTATCTGATGGATATTCAGGTATAGGGAGATCATAGTTTATAGTATAATTATATATCTGTCCTGACCTTGCCTGCCAAATATTTTTTGTCGGAATTATAGTAAAAACGGGATCTAACCGGGCTCGAGTCAATTAAAATTCAAAACTTCACTTATGAAAGTACATATACACCAAAACTTGCGGGATTTATTTTTCGTCGTATTATTGGGAGGATTGATGTATGGGGCACCTGTCAACGCTCAGGAGAAGCAACCGACCATTGAGGGTCGGTGGAGCGTTGATGAAGTTCAGGATTGGTACGAGAAACACGAGTGGTTGGCCGGCGTTAACTTTATTCCGAGTACAGCGATAAATCCCATTGAAATGTGGCAGGAGGAGACCTTTGATCCGGAGACCATCGACCGGGAATTGGGGTATGCAGAGGACCTTGGTTTTAATGCTATTCGGGTGTTTTTGCATTATCTGGTTTGGGTGAGAAGTCCTGAAGCGATGAAAGAACGGATGGATCGCTTCCTTGAAATAGCAGATAGCCACGGCATCAAAACGATGTTTGTTATGTTTGACGACGTCTGGGGAAAAGATCCCAACCTTGGCCCGCAGCCCGAGCCGGTACCGGGCTTGCACAATTCGGGCTGGGTCCAGAATCCGGGTCACGATCAGCGACTTGACACGGCCCTCTATTCGGTGTTTGAAGCTTATTACAAGGATATCATGAACCGGTTCAGTGAGGATGACCGGGTACTTTTGTGGGATCTATATAACGAACCCGGCAATGGGAAAAATCCCCCGAAAAGCTCTCTTCCGTTGGTGAAGAAGGTATTCTCCTGGGGACGTGACGTGAATCCGTCGCAGCCGCTGGCCGTCGCCGTTTGGATATGGGATCAGCGATATGATGAGCTGAATGCATTCCAGATGGCCAATTCAGATGTCATTACGTTCAATACGTACGATCCGCTTCCGCAAGCCAAAGAAGAGGTCGGCCGGCTGGAGAAGCTGGGACGTCCCATGATCTGCACGGAGTATATGGCTCGCACGCGTGACAGCAAGTTTGATCCTCAAATGGTCTATTTTAAAGAGCAGAACATCGGGGCCATAAACTGGGGATTGGTGAAAGGCAAGACCAACACCATTTATTCCTGGCAGTGGCCGCGCGAGGCTTCGGGTGATTACTGGTCGCAATGGCACGAACAGATTCGGGCAAATTATCCGCAGGAAAAGGGCGAGGTTCCCGAACCGGACGTCTGGTTCCATGATATTCTGAGAAAAGACGGGTCGCCCTATGATTCCAGTGAAGTGGAATTGATTAAGGAACTCACCGGACGAGGCAATTAATAAGAAAATCCGATCTTCATTTAAAGATAAGGTAGATAGTAATACGAAATAAAAGGGGACCCTGAATATAGATCGGAGGGTCCCCTTAAACTTTATAGTGAATCAGCCGGCAAACCTTTATTTGGGTATATCGAGTGCATTCAGTTCCTGGGCCAGCTTGACTCCGTTATCGAAATTACGCAACCCCATAATGGATATGTTGATGCCCATGGGAATGGGGTTCGGCAGTTGATCGTTGACATCCAGCATATCTTGCAGGATGTCCCGGGCATATTTGATAGAAGTCTCGACCGGATCATCACTGTCAAGAATGTAATCCTCGGTTTCTTCGGAAATATATACTCCCAGCCAACGCAGAAAATCCACGTCCTTTTTACCGGAGATCGGAGAGAAACTCCAGAAAATAGTGGGCGCCCCGTGGTCCTCATCCTCCAGTAATTGAGAAAAGTCTTTCAACAGCGAAACCGGGCTTTCTTTGTCATAGACAATCTGCGTAGTGAAGAAATCGGCTCCAGCCTCTTGTTTGTGGAACATGCGTTCGGGTTCATCGAAATCTTTCCGACGTCGGGTCGGAATACTGATATTACCGATGTTAAAATCCGTCGGTTCTATGCTGCCCTTTGTATAGCGAAGTCGTCCCCGGTTGAGAAATCGTTTAACAAAACGATTGCTTTCGGAAACCGAGGGACCCGGATAATCCTGGCCGGAGGACTCGCCGCCGACGAAAATGATGTTGCTTATATTATAATCATTGTAGGTTTCCAACAACCAGTCTTCATGCTCATCGGGCTGATGTTTCACGCATACGCGGTTAATCACGAACTCCGTATCGTAATGCTCGCCCAGCAATGTAGCATATTCACGAGGTTGGATACGCTCTTTATGGGGCTTGCGTCTTTTTCCCTTTTCCCCCTTTTTGGACTCGTCCTGGATTTCAGGAATATTTAGCGCATCGACCTTTACCTGGTCAAATAGTTTTTCCAGGTAATCAGTATGCTGTTGAAGTCGCTCATCCCGATTTCCTTTCTCGGGTGGAACAATTTCAAAGAAAAGCGGGAACCTTTCTTCAAATGGAGATATCTTATTCTTCGGTCTCAGAAACATATCGTTTATAGAATTTTTAATAGTTGCATTTTCAATTCATTCAGAGAATAGTACATGTCGATATACTGCCGGCAACAAGCCAAATAATAACAATTCAGGTGGGCTTCACAATGGAAAAAGAAACTACGTAAAATAACACTACATATCAACATAATCAGTCTTCGCATTGTATAGTTTGTGAAGGTAGCAGATAGGCTGTAAAAATCTATATTAAAATGCCATTGTAACGGGATAAGTCTTCATGTTATCTCGATGTAAAATGATACAGGCTTTGCTGCAACAATTTGAGGATAGAATCAAGGCTAGAAGTATTACAGTCGCTGATGCTTCACTACCTCGGGCAACAGGAAATTTGGATTTTCGAAGAGCCGGCTGTCAGATATGGGTGAAATGATGAAGACAGACAGGCCGTTACCAGGAAATAGGTTCTGTTAAAAATAAGGAAGGGCAGCCAGTGTGTATTTACTGGTTGCCCTTAGCGTAAAGTAAATACGATCCGGTTTATTTAATGATCACAAACTTGCCGGTCTGCGTATTACCATTTTTTTCGTTTTCGACGGTAAACAGATAGATACCGCTTGCCACGGCCTGGTTAACGTTGCTTGTTAAATTCCAATCTTCGAAACCTCTCGTGGCACTTTCATGACTCAGGGTTTCCACCAGCCGCCCCGAGAGCGTATAGATTTTGATGGTACTGCGTTCCGGCAGATTGATAAACTGGATACGTCGATCCTGTTCCAGCCATCGTTCGCGGGTAGGGTCAGGCTTTTCCCACGGCGGATTCATTTCGTTATAGTCTATGTCGCCGCGGTAAGGATTGGGAACGACAGAAACCTGTCCCACATCTTCCGGAGGCTCAGTTCCCGGTGTGATAGAAAGGGCACTTCCTCGTTGAGACGATTCCTGGGATGGAAAATCGATCACCGTATCCGGCTTGGAGAATGCCGTTACGGCGTAGAAGTACTCTACATTATTCATCAGTCCGGTATCAATGAATTCTCGCGTTATTCCCGTGTTTTGGCCGAATTCATTGTCCGGGATGTCATATTCGGCGAGCAGGGTCCAGGGACCGCTGGCACTATTGGTACTTTTGTACACCCGATATCCTTCGAAGGGTTGGTCTATACTGTCCGAGCGGTTGGGATCGGTAAAGTTTTCGGACCGCTCTCCCCATGTCAATTTAATTTGTCGATCGCTGGGAGTAACGGTAACGTTGGGAGCGGGGGGAGGAGAGGGTACTTCAAAGCCGGGCGCCAGTTGATCTATGAGGTTCGATTTTTCCAGCAATTCCTCTTCGCTGTATCCATAAACCGTAGCATATTTCCATTTGAGCGTGTCCCCTACGGTCAGGCTGTCATATGAACTAAAAGAAAATATCGCTTGCGTATTGAGAGCCTGTTCCTGGTCACTTTGAATGTCACCGCTGCTTACTTCCAGGTAACGGCCGGGATCACGACTTGATGACGTCCCGCCCCATTGAAAGGTCCATTCAATATTTTCTTCCTCTAAATCAGTGGGAGGTAATATTTTTAATCCCATCGGTGAATATGGATCGGGTCCCTCATTGCCGGGTGCATCGTGGGCGATTACCATATTATGTTCGGGATGATAGGTTACGTAATCATCCTGTATGGGGGAACTTCCGGTAACCAGACCGACTTTCGGATTGAAATAGATGCCCGTCCAGAAATCGTGAAGGCTTTTTCGCTTGGGAATAACATTGAGGTTGAAGATAATGAATTGATCCATCGGTGCAGAAGCCCACGCCCAACTGCGTTGATATACATCAATAAACATGGGCGTATGCTGGGATGATTGAAGGGAGGATTCATTGTAATCGTTATACCGGGTTACGAAATCCTCATCGGCATGGGAGGTATAATCTGTATAAAAAGGATCGTCAGGATCTCCGATATCAACGGTATCCCCCCGTCTGATTTCATGTACGGTATCCCAGGGAGCGCTGCTGAATCCCGACAGTTCATTTTCTGAACTCCATTCGAATATACGTACGGTGGTAACCATCGTATCCTGTCGGTTTTTGGACAGGGCGGCATAAAAAGGGGCTACGGCGGCGTGGTGTTCGACAAAGCTTCCAGGGGGAAACTCAGCGTTGATCAGACCGGGATATTCGGGTACGGCAAACCCGTGAAGTGAACCTCGATTGTTAACCAGTTCGGTTACCTGGCCAATTTCATGTAAGCCCCAATCTACGGTAATGAACTGTGCCGACGCTGGATGGTATATAAATATAGTGAGGAAAAGTGTTAAAACTGCAGTGTAAAATCTTTTCATACAACGGTACCAAAATAAGTTTGACTTATGATTCGCTGAAAACAAGGCTAATCTTATTAAAAATGCGCTTCAAGACCAAAGAAAAATATAGGGTACAAAAGCATTATCAATTCCCGAAAAATGGGAAAGAAATTGGCCAGCGAGGTAGCCCTTAAGAGTCGTTGGATCCTTCGATGTTATAAGGCTGGCTCAACTCCCGCCACAACTACTGAGTTAAACGTTGTTTGATGTCTTTTTATTTCCTTCTGACAAAGACCTTATAGTGACGAGTCATGCCTTTTTAACATGGGAATCCAATATATAAAGGTGAACGGCCACGAAAGGATGTCGTTGGTGAGAAGGGTACGCTCTGGTTTTTAAATTAGAAATATGGCAGCTATAAAACCAGGTATGACAGCCACCAGCAGTCCGATAATCAATTTTAAGCTCTTTTTGAAACCAACAAAAAAAGCGAATAGAAAACCTTTGACCAGGGTGTTCATTATGGAGGCGATGATAATGCCAAGGGTGGCCACATCAGGACTCAAGTCGGTGTGAGCAAGTTTTGACAGGGAAAGGGTAATAGCGTCAACGTCCATCAGTCCCGAAACGACGGATAGAATATATACGCCTTCATTGCCAAAGCGGGTTTTCATCGCTTCCGACAATACCAGAATTACAGCCAGCATTGCACCGAATTTCAGCGCGGTCGATAAATTAAATGGATTTTCAATTTCGAGTTGCGGATCGGACGTGGCGGGTTGCTGTCTGCGTAAAAACCATGCTCCGGCTAGTAATACTCCGGAAAATAAGAGGAGGGTGGGTAGCCAGAGCTTGGTCAGCAGGGACGAATTAACGATGGAGACTTCGATGAGCATGCGAATAAACATAATAGATGAAGCAAAGAACACGCCTCCCATAAACAGGGTTTTATTGGTATGTTGCCGGGCGAATTGGGCCAGGCTCAAGGTGACCGCCGTGGAAGAAGCGAGTCCGCCCGTTACAGCGGTGACCAGGGTGCCCCATTTATTTCCTACATATTTTATCGCAAAATATCCCGCAAAAGAGATACCGCAGATCAATACTACCATCCACCAGATCCAGTAGGGATTGAGGGCTTGCCACGGACCGTATCCCTGGTTTGGCAAAAGGGGTAGTAACACAATAGAGATGATCAAAAGTTTAATACCGGCGTAGATCTCCTTGGTTTCGATATTTCGCAACCAGCGATGCAAGACAGGTTTGAGGTTAAGCAAAGCGACAACGAATACGGTAGCCCCGAGAGCGTAGGTATAGAAACCCAGGGCGGCCCAGGCTGCCAGCGAGAAGGTGAGCATCATGGCAAATTCGGTCGTTGTACCCAGATCTTCCGTCTCCCTGGTTTCGATGATATGAGAAACTATAATAAGCGCCGCAACGGCAATGAATGCCACCGCCAGTACCCAGTCACCGATCTCGACGGAAAGTTGAGCCCAGACACCGCCAAGCAGGCCGATAAGGCTGAAAGTGCGTAACCCGGCAACACGGTCACCCTCATCTTCTTCACGGTCACTCCACCCCCGTTCGATTCCGATCAGTAATCCGATCGCGAGCGCAGCCAGTAATTGTACAACCACTTGATATTCCGCTGTCATGGTTTGTCCGTTATAGTAAACTTGATAACTAGGTGTCGGACTTTCGCGAATCTACTGCAAAAAGCCGGATTTGGTTTTTCAATGGGATCTACATATTAGCATCAATTTTCGGTTGTATCAAATGCTAGGAGTCTGTCGGACTTTCCGGATCGTAACGAAAGATACCCAAACCCGGCTTTTTTGCAGTAGATTCGCGAAAATCCGACAAATTCCTAGATAAATTTAATTACCACATGCCAGATCAAGGTTGAAAGCAAGAAGACTATTAATCCCAAAATCATCCAGTACTGCGACTGTTTGATGCGTTGCCATAACCAGCCGGGATCTCTTTCCTGGGTTTGTTTATCGGACGAGTCGTCGTCTCCGCCGAATCCTTTCCTGAGCATTACTCCCCATTCTTTATCCCCTTTCAAAAAATCCACTAATCCGTTAAAACGCCACCAGGTGTGAATCTGCCGGTACCCAATATTTTCCAGGAATGCGTGTCCGATCAGGGTGGCTACATTCTTAATGGATGGATAGCGCCGAAAGGTGAACTCTTCGGCCAGCACCGCGGATATGGAGAGGACCATGCCTAGCAATATGGCAAAGGTAAAAAAGAGTAAGACAAAGGTGGAATCGAAATTTCCCAGAGCCAGCATGCAAAAAAAGTAGAGGAATCCGATCAATTCTATGATGGGTCCGATTAGCTCGAAGAAGAGGAAAAAGGGCATTGCCATCATACCCAGGGCGCCATAGCGGGGATTAAAAAGCATTATTTTGTGTCGCCATATTGTATCGGCTAATCCACGTTGCCAGCGGTTGCGTTGGCGCCCTAAAACTTCCCAGTCTTCCGGAACCTCCGTCCAGCAAACAGGTTCCGGCATAAACCGGATATCATAAGGCAGGTTATTTTCCAGGTGATACCGGTGTAGTCGCACGACCAGCTCCATGTCTTCGCCGACGGTATCGTGCAAGTATCCGCCGACTTTAAGGACCGCCTCCCGGTCGAATACCCCGAAGGCGCCTGATATAATCAAGAGGCTGTTTACGTAATCCCAGCCCACTCTCCCAAAAAGGAATGCCCGCAGATATTCGATAGCCTGTATGCGTGCCAGATAATTGTTGGGCGTATCAACGTTGGTAATCACGCTGTTTTCAATGGTACACCCGTTGACAACCCGGACAATGCCGCCGACGGCTACCAGGTTTTCATTTTCAACGAATGATCGTAACAGCTTTAAAAGCACGTCAGGTTCCAGTAGTGAATCGGCGTCGATTGCACATACCAGATCCTTCTGGGCCACGTTGATTCCGGCATTTAAAGAGTCAGCCTTTCGACCGTTTTCCTTGTCGATGACGACGAGTTCAGGATTTCGTTTGGACTGATATACATCCCGTATGGGTTCATGGTCCAAAGGTAAGTCGAGCGGGGGTGGAATTTTTTTAAGATTAAAATTGTCGATCAGCTTCTGAAGGGTTTGATCGGTACTTCCGTCGTTGATTACGATAATCTCAAAGTCCGGGAATTGGATTTGAAGCAGTGCCTCGACTGAATCCACAATGCTGGTCTCTTCGTTGTATGCGGGAGCAAGTATGCTGACCGGTTTGAATAAATTGGAACTGAACAATCCTTTCAATTCATAAACTTTGGAATACTTGAGTTGAATATTGATATGGAGAAAAGAAAATAATACCAGCAGCAGGTAACATATATTGATTATTATAAAGTACCAGATGATGAACCAGCTAATGGGTTCCATCCAGTTCATAACCGTTTGAGGAAAGGTTGTCCAGTCAACCGGCATGGACTCCATGATAGGCCTCAATTCGTTGAATTATGGAGTCAATGTAAAGGGAAAGAGCGGGATTGGCTTCTTCCAGGTTTTTGGCATGGTCGAGCCAGGCTTGTCCTTGTTCGCCAGCCTCCAGTAAGGATTGAACAGCGCGAAATCTGATTTCCCAAACCGGATCGTAGAGCATATTAAATAACGCTTTCATATTTTCGGGGGTTGAAAGCTTGGCAAGAGCGCCTACGCAGGCTTTACGCACTTGCAGGGAGGTGTGATAAATATAGCTTCGAATGCCTGCTGAGGCTTCTTCAAGATAGAAGTTGCCCAGGGCTTCGATGAGGGCTGCTACCAGCTGGGGTTGTTGCCACCATTTCTCCGGACCGTAAAATTTTTCGTTAAGCAACGACGGAAGTTGGTGATATCCGATTTCCGACACCCCCTGAATTAAGATGGCAATGTTTTTGGGAGGGTACTCTTTATTTTCAATAAGTTGTTTTAAAAAGTCGGCCTCCCGGTCCATGTCGGATGCGTCTTCGTTATGAAATTTATACAGCATTTCCAGTATGGCCATATTTGAAATGTGGACACGTTGCACCATGGCTTCAAGCGCCTGTGCTCGCATGGAGACGTTTGTACTGGCCATGAGGGCACTTGCCGACGAAAAGGCGAGCAGTTGCTGTTCCTGATATAAATCCTGCGTTATTTTTTTTGCCACCAGTTTATCATCAAGCTTGATATAATTGAAGTAATTGTAGGCATTGATCCTGTTGAAAACCAAAAAGGAATAAAGCATCTCAACATGATAATCATAGACGGTTTCAAGTTGTAGCAGTTTTTGCAATTTTTCGGCATCCTCTCCTTTGATATTGGTCAACAGCTCGTATATGATTTCTTCAAAGGCGATAAATTCAATTTTTCGTCCCGACAGTAAATGGTCAAAGTCTTTTCGATCTACGGATCCCTCAAGATAATCCATTATCCGGGGATAAAGAGCGTTTTTATGAGACTCAAGTTTGTCCTCATAGATTTTGTGCCTGTATCGGGCAATCAGAGAAAGGGCGAAAAGAGCCAAGGTGAAAAGAAGCAGGACGAGGCTTCCGATGGTCAGCAGGTACGTAGCGAAGCCGGTAGTATCGGACTGGAGCAATATGACAAAAACTGAGTACACGGATCGTCAGTTCAGGATCTTTTTGATACGCATCAGCAATTCGGCCGGTTTAAAAGGTTTACTTAGATAATCTTCCACTTCCATACTGAAACCGCGCTCCAGATCTTCTTCCCGGCTTTTTGTAGTAAGCATCATGACTTTGGTATCTTTCGTGTCTTCGTTTTCTCGTATTTTCTGCAATATATCAAAACCGTTCATGCCAGGTAACATAACATCAAGTATTACCAGATCAGGCTTCAACTCTTTTACGGCTTCCCATCCTTTGGCCCCATTATCCCGATGTTCAATCGAATAACCGCTCTTAGACAATTTAAAGGTAATCAACTTTGAGATATTTGAATTATCTTCCACTAAAAGTATAAGAGGTTGTTCGGAAGACATTATAAGACAGGGATTACATTACTGTTAGTTGTAGATAGTATTTTATTTTTCATATAAAAAAGTAGTAAATAATTTGTAGACTGTTAACGTATAATAGATTGGTGCTATAATAACATGCCTCGCGCTCGCAAAGAAGATAAAAGAAAAGAAGCGATAAAATCTTTTGATGCCGAAAGAATCCAGGCAACGGGTCTGCTGGATCGTTTAACCCGTTTGGCCACTTTTATCAGTAATTGTGCAGTTTCATTTGTTAATCTGTTAGGTGTCGAGCCGTCTACTTTATCAACTTATGGTATAGACCATGAAGCGGATTGTAAAAAGGTGCCGGAAAAACTGCGGGATATGCTCCTCGACCGGCAGGAAATACTGGAATTTCAAAA